>JAKVBZ010000047.1 GCA_022448645.1 Pirellulaceae bacterium | reverse complement strand
TGCACTCCGTTCTGTTGCGGTCTGGCACTTGCAATTACAATAGGGCATATGAGAAACCATGTGTCCGTTGTCGATCATTTCTGGGACAAACCTTGTTTTATGGTGAACCTGGTAGGTGCGAATACCGAAATGCTATGTGAAGATTGCTGTTGTCGATTATCGCCTGCAGAGAAACGCTTTCGATTTAAGAACGGCTCGTGGCTAGGCCACATGTTGATCTTGGCATGCGTTCTGGGAACCGGCATTTTGCCGACCTATTCCGAAGAAGTCCCTCCTGTGGAAGTTGGCAGTCCCAGCCAGAAACACACTACCACCGAAAACGCGCCCTCTATGTGGGAGCTAACAACAGTACCAGACGTATGGAAGAAGCTGGGCGGTGGTCGCCAAGAATCCTACCACTGGTTTCGCTGCCTCGTAGATGTGCCGGCAGCTTGGGAAGGTCAAAAGCTCTTTCTGTTTGTAGAAGCTGTCGACGATGCGCGAGAAGTCTACTTGAACGGTCAACGTGTGGGAATCGTGGGCACATTCCCACCGGAGTACCGCAGTGGTCTGGGAGCCGCGTTGCGATTTCCGGTGAACCCCAACAAGGTGTTCTTTGGAGATACTAACGTGGTGTCTATACGGGTTTACCACAATAGCAACCGCATTGGCTTTAACGCGGCAGCCCCCGTTTTGTTTGCTGAGTCCGAAGCCCTTCGTATGAAGGGGACATGGGAATATCAACAGGGTGACAATCTGGCTTGGGGCAAGCTGGCCGAGCGACCACGTATCCAACAACAGGCGGTGTTTGGTGATGTGGAAGCTGCAGATACCGTGGAAGAGATCCTGAAACAATTGGACAACGACCCGGGACCGCAATCGGTTGTGGATTCCATGCGTAAAATACGGGTACCAAATGACCTGGTACTAGAATGTGTCGTTGCGGAACCGCACGTGCGACAACCGTTGTCCTTCAAATGGGATGAACGGGGGCGTTTGTGGGTCGTACAGTATTTGCAGTATCCCAATCCGGCCGGATTGACCATGGTGAGCCGGGATATCTACCTAAGAGCTGTTTACGACAAGACCCCTGCCCCACCTCCGAATCACTTCCCTGGTAAAGATAAAATTACGATCCATGAGGATACGGACGGCGATGGCACATACGATCTTCATAAGACATTTATCGAAGGTCTTAGCCTGGTGACTTCGTTTGCCCGTGGCCGCGGTGGGGTGTGGGTTTTGAATCCACCGTACTTACTTTTTTACCCGGATCGTGATCAAGACGATGTACCTGATAGCGACCCAGAAGTTCACCTTGAGGGCTTTGGCTTGGAGGACTCTCATGCGCTGGCTAACAATCTGCGTTGGGGTCCAGACGGCTGGCTATACGGTGCCCAAGGCAGCACGGTTTCAGGCAACATCAGGCGCTTTGGTACAGACGATCCTACCGTGCACAGCGAGGGTCAACTGATTTGGAGATACCATCCGGAAAGCCAACAATACGAAGTCTTTGCCGAAGGCGGAGGCAATTCGTTTGGCGTTGAGTTCGACGCGCGGGGTAACGTGTTTTCCGGACATAATGGTGGCAATACACGTGGATTTCATTACGTCCAAGGTGGCTTCTACCAAAAAGGATTCGGCAAACACGGTGCGCTGTCCAATCCGTTTGCGTTCGGATATTTTTCGGCGATGGCTCACCACGACGTACCACGATTTACACATACATTCGTCATCTATGAAGCAAACTCGCTTCCTGAAACATACCGAGGCAAACTGTTTGGAGTGGCACCACTGCAGAGCCACATTGTTCAAAGTGCCGTGGCAACCGATGGCCTCACTTTTCGCACCCAGGACGAAGGATTCCTGCTGGAGAGTGACGACCACTGGTTTCGGCCCGTTGATATCCAAACGGGCCCCGACGGTTGTATCTATGTGGCGGACATGTACGAACAACGCATTGACCACGCCAGTCACTATCAAGGGCGAATTCATCGAGAAAGCGGTCGGATCTACCGCCTGAGGCCTAAGGCCAAGCCCCCCGAACAACCTCAAGATCTTTCGCTTTTCAGCACCGATGAAATCGTCGATTTATTGAAGCATAAAAACAAGTGGTACCGGCAAACAGCTTTGCGATTACTGGCGGACAGGCGAGATGCCTCTATCTATCCAAAACTACGTCAGCATTTGGGAACCGAAGAAGGACAATTGGCATTGGAACTTCTGTGGGCTATGCATGTTAGTGGCGGATGGACCGACCAGGAAGCTTGTAAGGACTTGTGTCACATTGATCCACACGTACGGTTATGGGCGGCTCGGCTGCTCTGTGACCGCGGATCCGTTTCCAAGTCTCTTGCAGCCAGGTTGGCAAAGATTGCGGGCAGTGAACCTGACTTGTTGGCGAGGTGCCAATGGGCATGTTCTGCCAAGCGATTATCAGCCCATCAAGCATTGCCCATTGTTGCCAACCTGTTAGATCATGACGAGGATGTGGATGATCCGTGGATACCACTGTTACTCTGGTGGGCTATCGAAGCTCAAATGGATTCCGATCCAGAATCAGTGTTAAGGCTTTTTGCGGAAGAGTCGTTCTGGAACGAACCACTGGTAGACAAACATATATTGGAACGCGTGATGCGTCGGTTTGCGCAGTCCGGGCATCGCCGCGACCTTTTCTATTGCGCCCGTTTGTTGGAACTCGCCCCAGACAAAAAACACACGACCAAATTGTTAGCCGGATTCGAAGAAGCTTACCGAGGCCGTTCACTGGCGGAACTGCCTGATGAACTTGTCGATGCGTTGGCCGCGACGGGCGGAGGCTCATTGGCTTTACGATTGCGTCAAAAGGATCCTGAGTCGGTTCGCCAAGCCCTGGCAACCGTTCTCGATCCTGAGGGCGATATGGAACAGCGCCGGCAATTGGTTCGTATCCTCGGAGATTTACAATTGGCCGAAAGCGTGCCCGTTTTGCTCGAATTGGTTGAGAAGGCAGAGCAGCCAGATATTCGACGAAATTCATTAACAGCACTTCAGGCGTTTGACGATCCCCAGTTAGGACAGCGTGTGGCAGAATTGTTTCCACAGCTTCCTCAAGATACACACGAGTCGGCCTTGATGTTATTGGCAAGTCGGCCAGCCTGGACGTTTGCTTTGCTCGAAGCTGTCGACCGCGGCGATGTCGCTTCCGAATCCTTGCAGCCGTCGGTTGTTCGACGGATGTTGCTACATCGAGACAAGAGCATCGAAACGTCTGTGCGCCAGCGGTGGGGACACCTGGAAGCTCCGCAGACAGAAGAAATGTTCGCAGAGATTGATCGAGTGAAGGGCATTTTGGAGAGTGGGTCGGGCATTCCCCACCACGGAAAGAAAATCTTCATGCAAAGCTGTGGCAAGTGCCACGTATTGTTTGGCCAAGGAGGCCACATTGGACCTGATTTGACGGTTTACCATCGAAATGATTTGCGAAGGATGCTTGTCAACGTGATTAATCCAAGCTGGGAGATCCGTGAAGGATTTGAAAACACGGTAATCTATACCGAAGATGGACTTACCGTAAATGGATTTGTGACGGACGAAGACAATCAGATGGTTGTGCTAAAGACAGCAGACGGCCAGAATGTGATGATTCGCAAAGATCAAATCGAAGGCCAGCTGGCTTCCAAGCATTCGTTGATGCCAGAAGGGATACTTCGGAATTTCACAGATCAGCAATTACGCAATCTGTTTGCGTATCTACGCGCTTCGCAACCGCTGCCATGATCAATCTATGCTGACCGCGCCAATACTTCAAATTATATAAGCCGACAGTACTAGCCGCGGGCCACCAGAAATGTTGATTATCTCACGCCTGACGTTTGCACCTGTAGCTCCGCGAAAAGGTGCTATAAAACTAATTGTCTGCTGTTAATTGGCTACGGGTGCCTTGGTCGTTGCGTGGCAAGATACCTGAACTAAAGCGATTTACAGACTCTTGTTGTGGAGCCGACCAAATCGTCTGTGAGGAGATGACAAACTCCACCACAACCTCCAGGCTTGAGGCCTAACGCTACAATGAGGGAAACCACAAGACCACCATGCTTGTCGGTGTCGAGGGACACTCCGTCTGTGAGCATCCATGCCGAAGGATCAGGCAACCCTAGAGCAGCTGCGAAAGAACGTCGGCCGTGCGCTGCGTAGCACCCAACTGACTGGCTACCAATCGTTGTGCTGCACGACCATAGTTGGCTGCGAATTCATCATCTTCCAAGGCGCGACGTACAAACCTCGTAAGCTCTTGGCCGTCTTGCACCACAATCGCGGCATCAGCAGCTAACAGAGCGGCAACGACGTCACGAAAATTACGCGTGCGAGGACCGAATGACACGACAGCGCCATAGGCAGCCGGTTCGATCATGTTTTGCCCTTCACGAGCCCCCATGCTTCCGCCAACGTAGGCAATTTGTGCGGATCCCCACCACGCCCACAACTCACCAACACTGTCTACCAGTAGGACAGGAGCTTGTTTGCCAGCGGATTCTGAGTTCTGTAGTTCGCTCCGCCTCCGCCAAGCGACACCCGCATGGTCTAACATATCGGCCACTTCGTCGAAGCGCTCTGGATGACGAGGTACTAGGACCAGCCGCAAATATGGATGCTCTGCAGCTAACGTTTGAAATGTAGCCAGAGCCAATCGTTCTTCTGGCTCTTGCGTGCTACCAGCCAAAAAAACGACGTCTTCTTCGGTAAAGCCAGCTAAAGCTACCAATTGTCGAGTGGTTTCGTTGTCTCGATCTGTAGACGCACCGTCGAATTTCAGAGACCCAGCAAGATAGATTTGGCCTTCCTTGGCACCCAAATCGCGAAAACGCTGGGCAAACTCTTGGGTTTGAACAACGAGTACGTCAATATGGGAAAGCAACCAACGCGCAAACGGTCCTGTTCTGCGATATCCGCGAAAACTGTGTGAGCTAAGTCGTCCGTTGACGACAGCGATTTTGACGCCCTCACGATGTGCCAGAGTGATCAGATTCGGCCACAATTCAAGTTCGGCAAGCACCAGCAGTTTTGGTTGGAGCCGAGCCAGGACTCGACGAACCGCCCAGCTGAAATCGAGCGGACAACGGAAGACATATCGAGGAGCATATTTTTTTTGAGCTAATGCGAAACCGGATTCAGTGGTTGAAGAAACAACGCACTCGTAGCCGGGAAATTTAGCTTCCAAGTCGGCGATGAGCGGCTGCAGCAGGTTAACTTCTCCCACGCTGACGGCGTGCAACCAAATACAAGGATTTTGTTGGATGCGGTCCGGGATCTGACCGGACATGCGCGCCGCCAAGCCTCGACGTGACTTCCCGGTGCGCCATGCCTGCCAGGCAAACCAAGGCGAAATGACAATCAGCAGGAGAACATAAACGAGGTCAAGTAGATAGGTCACGTCGAGACACTAGCGTGTTGTTAGAAGGCCGCAGCAAGATCGACTTCAGGACGTACGTTCCTTGCGTAAGCAGCAATTCTTATACTTTTTGCCGCTACCACACGGGCACGGTTCGTTACGTCCCACTCGACGCCCGCGATTGCGGATGGGTTCTCTTTTTTCGCTCCCGCCTTGGGTGGCGTCAATTGCCTGTTGCTGTTGGTCTGCGATTTGGCTGGTGGACTGAGCCTGTTCGTGCTTAGCTTCGGTCTCGACCCAAGTCGATCCCACAAAACTTTCGTCGAGCTGTTCCATGCGAAAGATGAGATCGGTGGATCGTTCACCGATCGATTGCCACATGGCGTCGAACAGTTTCATACCTTCACGTTTATATTCGATTTTTGGATCGACCTGTGCGTATCCCACTAATCCGACTGCACTTCGCAAGTGATCCATTGCAAGCAAGTGATCTTTCCATGCCGAATCGACCAATTGTAGGACCAGTTGACGTTCCATTCGTCGGATTTCGGGCCGGAAACGATCTTCAACGATCGAACACAATCGCTGTTCTAATTCTTCTCGTTGCAGGTTTGCCAGATCTTCAGGAGATAAATCACCTTGCAGGTTGGTTTGAATCCAGTCTGACAAGGAGGTCAAAGCACCGTTGCCACCGGCCACCTGTTCTGCTGTTATTTCTTCTTGATCGGTCGATGCGAACAACGTACCGAGGTGTTCTTTGACAGCCGCAATTGCGTCATTGGCTCGTTGCTGGTTTTGGCGGCTGTGATCCACCAGTAAAGCTCGGATTTCATCGCGCTGCTTCGATTTCAGGTCTTCAACATTTAATTGAGCCTGAAATCGTTCCCTCGCCCAGGCAACGAGCCCTTCTCGATCAATTCTTGGACCACTCGAGGTTGTCCTTGTGTAGCGATAGATGCCCGCCATGATCGGGTATTCGGATTCTTTTTCATCGTACCGAGCGGCAGCTCGATCGTAGACCAATTTTTTTTGCCCTTCGCGATCCAGATCTTTCAATTCATCCACTTGGATTTGTAAATCGAATTTGTGTTCAATCCAGCCACAGCAATTGCGCACACCAAAATCAGATTCCAGGAACACCTTTGCTTCGGAAAGATCCACATTTTGCAGCGATTTGTGAGCATTTTCGATAAGAAATTCATCGACCTGATCGCGTCCGACCTTTTTCAAATCACGGTCTCGCAGATTAAGGTTCCAACGCGCATTGGCAAATTTTGAAATAGCCTCCCAATTCCAATCTTTGGGGTCCATTTCCCGGTCGAGGTTTTCTTCGATCTGATCGAGGACTTGGGTTTCTGCTTGCCGCTCGGCCTCATTGATCGAGTAATCACTAGCGGCTTGAAAATCCATATTACGAAAATCACGCGCATCGAATTCGGTGGCCAAACGGTTTCCGATCCAACGAGAAAACGTTTCGACACCGTAGTCACGATCTAGAAACTGATCCAGATGTTCGTCGATTTGCTCCTGGATCATTTCCAGGACCAGTTCTTTGCAATTGACTCCGTCGAGGATTTGTTGTCGGTATTGATAAACCCGCTTTCGCTGTTCATCCATGACTTCATCGTATTCGAGCAGGTTCTTTCGGATCTCGAAGTTGCGTTCTTCGACTTTCTTTTGGGCAGCCGCAATCCTACGGGTAACGATGGGACTTTCGATCGCTTCCCCTCGCTGCATACCCAATCGTTCCAAAACCTTCTTGACCCATTCACCGGCGAAAATCCGCATCAGATCATCTTCGAGAGACAGGTAAAAGCGACTGCTCCCTGGATCCCCCTGGCGTCCGCAGCGACCCCGCAGCTGTAAATCAATGCGTCGAGCTTCATGGCGTTCTGTGGCCAGGACATGTAATCCACCAATCCGCTTTACCAAGTCGCCCTGCTCCCTCATTCCTTCTCGCTGTTCAATGTCGTGGACTAGCGAATCCCATTCTTCTCGCGGTACATCCAGACGAGTTTCGTATTTTTCTTGTAGGGCGGCCCAAACTATCGTTTCGGGATTCCCTCCTAGAACGATGTCTGTTCCACGTCCTGCCATGTTAGTGGCGATGGTCACGGCACCAATACGTCCTGCTTGAGCGATGATGTCTGCTTCTCGCTGATGTTGTTTGGCATTCAGGACTTGATGCTCAATCCCCCGACGTTCCAACATTCGCGAAAGCCGTTCGCTTTTTTCAATAGAAACGGTACCCACCAGAATAGGGCGACCTTTGCGATTCACTTGACTTAGTTTCGACAAAGGTACGGTTTCCTTCGATTTGCTGTCTTGCGGCTGAAAGAGGACAGAATCCTTTTCATCCTTCAGGATGTTACCCCACTGTTCGGATCCGTCTGGCGAAACCAGCACGTCCCAACGATTGACACGCTCGATCTCTTCCGCGATGGCCTCGTACTTTTCTTCCTCTGTACAATAGATAACATCGGGGTTTTCCAATCGCTGCATTTCGCGATTGGTAGGAATGGCAATCACATCCAGTTGGTAAATCTTCCAGAACTCGGAGGCTTCGGTCATAGCAGTTCCGGTCATGCCCGAAATTTTGCCGTACAGCTTGAAAAAGTTCTGCAGCGTAATCGTGGCCAACGTCTGAGTTTCTTCCTTGATCTTGACGGATTCCCTGGCCTCCACCGCCTGATGCAAGCCATCGCTCCATTGACGTCCTTCCATCAACCTTCCGGTAAACTCGTCGACAATGACCACACGCCCTTCCTTGACAACGTAATTCACGTCTTTTTTGTACAGGTAGTGCGCCTTCAAAGAATTGTCGATGAGGTGTGGCCATTCCATGTTGCCGGCAGTGTAAAAACTCTCAACACCCGCCAGCCGCTCTGCTTCACGTACCCCTTCGTCCGTCAGTGTCGCGTTATGGTCCTTTTCGTTAACTGTAAAATGGACATCTTTCTTCAGCTGCCGAGCAATCTTGTCAGCTCGACTGTATTTCATGACATCGTCATGTGCCGGGCCAGAGATGATTAATGGCGTCCGTGCTTCGTCGATCAAAATGTTGTCGACTTCGTCCACGATGGCAAAGTGCAAGCGGCCTTGCGATTGCTGGTGCTCCTTGGGGAACCGGTGGTCACCTCGCGCTGCAGGGCGCATGTTGTCCCGCAAATAATCAAATCCGAATTCGTTGTTTGTCCCGTAGGTGATGTCACATTCGTAAGCCTTTTGTCGAGCGTGCACGGGCATGTCATTCTGGATTGCATTGACCGTCAGACCCAACCCCATGTAAAGAGGGCCCATCCATTCCATGTCACGTCGAGCAAGATAGTCGTTGACCGTGACCACATGAACGCCCTTACCCGCCAAGGCGTTGAGATAAGCAGCTAGGGTCGCGACTAGTGTTTTGCCTTCACCCGTGACCATTTCTGCAATCTTACCGCTGTGCAATACCATGCCACCAATCAACTGCACATCGTAATGCCGCATCGACAGATACCGTCGACCAGCCTCACGACAAGCAGCAAATGCTTCCTGGAGAATATCGTCGAGAGTTTCGCCCTGACGTAATCGCTCGCGAAACAATTCTGTTTGCTGACGCAACTCGTCGTTGCTCATCTTCTCAAACTTTGGTTCCAACTCATTGATCGCGTCGACACGAGCCTGTAATCGTCGTATGTACCGTTCGTTGGAAGAACCAAATGTCGATGTGATACCGCGCTCGAAACGTTGGAGGATTCCTCCAAACACAAGTCCGAGCACTTCCCAAATTCGTTCCAGGATTTCCATGTGGAGCTGAGGATGCAGAAGACGTGTGGTGCGTGATCAGGAAGGACAGATTCAAGACGGCTGGCCCACGCCAATAACCAGCACATTTCAACTGAAGGTCAGTTTCAACTAGAGTAAAGTTACCAACAAGAAGCCTGCTGAGGGGACCGTTAACCGGTCACGTCTCAGCTTGGTCAGTCGTGCTAAACGCCTACTATGCAGTAGCTTACAGCGATGTTTCGGCAGGGTCAACGGCGCTTGGCCAAATCACAAGTTGGACTCGAGTTATCGCTCAGGGCTTCCACGGTGACTTTCTCTCTCTAGAGGTGATTTGTCCAGGTAAGCATTTCATTGGAGTGGAACTTCGCGACCTCAAAGCACTCACAGAAGAAATTCTCGCGCTTCACAAGTGTCGACACCGATATAAGTTAGGACTCGCGGGGACGCACTAATCACGGTATCCTTGAGGGTCTCCATTCGCGGCGAAACGTTTCCCTTCGTACGGTGGAGATTGCGGAGAGGTAACCAGCGACCAGTGTGTCCTTAGGTACAGCTATCAAAGAATCAGACCAGACATTGGCCATTTTTTTGTCGCTGTTCAGCCAGATGGGACCAAAACGGCAATTTTTGGGAGTCGGGTTAGTATGTGAGAAACCTTTCGTTTTTTTGGGGACCTATTCACTCACCTACTTACGCATCACCGTAGTTGCTCTAAGCGACTAAACCGTTACGAATTTCTATGGCTCGTCATTTGCCCGATAGCTCCACCGAGAACCACGCCTGGCAAGGTGCGCCTGAGTCCGGCGAACTTGTTTTCCTCGGAACCGGTACTTCGGTTGGTGTGCCTTCCGTCGGTTGTGCGTGTGATGTCTGTACCAGCTCTGATGTCAAGAATTACCGTACTCGTTGCGCCCTGGCGGTAGGGCTTCCAGAAGGCACGCTGCTCATCGACACACCTCCCGATCTGCGCAGTCAGTTGGTGCGAGAGCAAATCGGAATCGTGCATGCAGTACTCTACACACATGAACACGCAGATCATCTGTTCGGTCTAGATGATCTGAGGATCATGCAGTTTCATTTGGGCCATCCGGTGCCGATCTACTGTGAAGAGCGTGTCGAAGACAGAATTCGTCGCTCCTTTGATTATGCGTTTTCCAATCGAGATCACACGCACCCCGGAGCTGTCCCTCAACTCGTTTTTCATCGCATCACAGCGCAGCCTTTTGAATTATTGGGAACCCGCATTGTACCGGTTAGGTTGCTGCATGGGCCTCGCTTTCGTGTTCTTGGATTTCGTGTAGGCAATGTCGCGTACTGCACCGACACCAACGACATCCCTGCCGAAAGCCTCGAGTTGCTACAGGACCTGGATATTCTCATCTTGGATGCACTGCGACATCGACCACACCCAACACATTTCAGTTTGGAAGAAGCGATGGATATTGCCGAACGTCTACAGGCTGGGCACACATACTTCACTCACATTTGTCACGAACTGGACCATGCGACCACTAACGAACAACTTCCAGCAAACATGGAATTGGCATATGACGGCTTAAGGTTGTCGTGGAGCTGATGCGAGTCTTTTACGATGGGCAGGCCGAGAGACTTGTGGCAGGATACAGGTGACAGTCTTTTGATGCGGGATACCGCTTGAAAAATCTAACAGAATTGACAGCGTGTGGTTTCATTAGCTGCTGTCACTGGGCGTCCACGCTGCGGATTTTAGAGAAGTTCAGCTGACCTTCGATGGTGCGATAGCTGCTGATCAGTGTGATCTACGAGGGGTGTTGCCCTATGAGAAAACGTCCTCATGACACCCTTACTCGGATGGATTAATTGAACCGTATCTTAAGGACAGGTGAAAGCCGGTGCTCGATCTGTAATCTGTCAAGCAAACAATCCATGTTCAAGAACGAAAAACGTCAGCGGTAGCGGAACTGTAAGACGAAGTGTTCATCACCACCACATAAGCACAAGACAAAAAGGGTGTTGAGAGAGAGGCTCTCTCAACGAAGTCTTTCAGAGATCCCACTTCTGCAGAATGACACGCTGCACAAAGGTAGGCAATTGCTCACTAGCGCCGTGCCACACGGTGGGTATCTAAGCCGAGGATGTAATCGACGGTAATGTCGATCACTTCTTCGAAATAGTAGTCACGATCTACCGGAAGTTCGTCTTTAGATTGACTTGTAGCTTCCTTTTCTTCCTTTTCTTCCTTATCCTCATCCTCGAATTCTTCAATCCTCGCCATGAATTTTTCTTCGTTGAGTGGCACGGAAGGCTGAGCTTTTTGAGCCAGATAGCGCTCGATCCGAGTATTTGCTTTCTTGAAATCTTCCGAGACGTTCTGTCGATTGACGGATGCTGTCCGGATTTGTTCAATCATCTGGTCGTTTACCATCTTGTATTGGTCGAATTTTGCGGCGGGGACCCGATCGAATTCCAAAGCATAATCCAAATCGGATTCAGCAATGTCGAAGTGATCGCTAATCCGCGGCAACACAACATCGGCCAACACGCCTCGCTTTTGGGTACTGTCGCCGTTGGGGCGGTAAAATTGCTGCATGGTGATTTTCAGCGCCCCACAATTTTGTGGATTGGGGACTGGGAACATCTTGGGACCCAATTCCAGCAAACTTTGAACGGTTCCTTTGCCATGTGTGGCCGAATCCCCAACGATCAGTCCTCGCTGATAATCCTGGATAGCTCCCGCAAAAATCTCACTCGCACTCGCACTAAATTTACTTGTCAAAACGACGAGTGGACCATCCCAGGCCATGCCAAAGTCAAGATCATCGTAGTGCTGTACATTTCCCACAGAATCTTTCACCTGGACAACGGGGCCTCGATCGATAAATAAACCAGTTAACCCAATGGCTTCGGTAAGACTGCCGCCACCATTTCGACGCAAATCCAAGATCACCGCATCGACTTTCTCCTGACGAAACTGCTCTAGAATGCGTCGTACATCTCGCGTGGTGCTTTTATAAGTCAGGCGATCCCTCGTCTTTTTCATGTCCATATAAAAACTGGGAAGGACAATGGTACCGAGTCGGTAAGGACTGCCATCTGGCTTGTTACCGTCCTCAAAGATAATCGAACGAGCTTCTTTGTCTTTTAGTTCGATCTTGGCTCGAGTAATCGTGTAAGTCTTTGTTTCGCCACGTCCGCTCGCCTGGACACCCAACCGAACAACCGTCCCTGCCGGACCACGAATCATCTGGACCACGTCGCCCAGCTTCATGTCAATGACATCCACCATTTCGCCTTCGCGATCTTGTCCGACGCTGACAATTCGATCCTCAGCTTCCAGTTTCTCTTCTGGAATCAATTTTCCATGTTTGTCCGCAGCCCCTCCTGCGATCACGTCACTCACAACGGTGTAGCCATCGTTGATCGTAAGAGCAGCACCTATTCCTTCTAGTTCAAGCTGCATGTTGATATGGAAATTCTCCAGAGTCGATGCGGACATGAACGTTGTGTGAGGATCAAAACCAGTCGTCATGGCCGTCAGATACATCTCCAGCAAATCGTCCGAGTTCGTTTGGCGCATGCGTTTAAGAAAGCTCGTGTAGCGACGGTTAAGTCGTTCCATCGGATCGTCTGTCGACTCGTCGGCCTGAAGCTGTAACAAATCGTACTTGATTCGCCTCCTCCACAAATCTTGGGCTTCATCCAGCGACGTTGGATAAGTTGCTTCGTCTGGATCTGTGATCAATTCTTCGTCATTCGAAAAATCGTGATCCATCATCAGCATTTCCTCGACCCAGTTGATCCTTTCGTGGACGCGCTCTAAAAACCGGTCGAATACCTGGTAAGCGAACCGTATGTCACCCCTTTTGAGAAAATCATCGAGATTGTCCTGAGAAGCGCGGAATTCGTCCACGTCCGATTGATAGAAGTAGGCTTTTAGCGGATCAAGTGCTTTCAGATAGTTTTCCAACCCCCGACGCGCATGGTCGTCATCCAACGGATCATTCAGCAGGTGCTGTTGACGCACCAACAACGTGACAACTCGCGTGATGTGACGGTCTTTGGCAGAAGGCCCTGCTAGTTTGATCGGTGGCAAATTATCCAATCCACCAGCTGCGCCACCTTCTTGAGCAGCATTGAGCTGCAAATTGTCTCGCGACGCCGAGTCTACATTAGCGTCTTGTGCTATCAACGAATCGGTGATCGAATCGCTGCCTGCTAAGTCCCTTCGGACGGTCTGAGTCTCTGCTACTAGCGGTGCGGATGGGAACCACCCGAAAACAGCCACGACAAGCAAGCTGGTAGCCAAGCGCAAAACAGCACAACGAACCAATCTGTCATATAGATGCATCGTAGATCCCGGTCAAAATGAAAAAGGAGACAAGAGTATTCTCGCGTTTTCGCAAATTGCCTATCCTACTAAGGCTTAGTGGAATGTTAGTCGTATTCGTAATTTTAGGCAAGATCGACAAATATGGCTTAGGTGGAAAGCCAACTGACAACGAACCAAGGCCGAACCTCCGACGAAACGGTCGTCGCTGAACACGTCCTCCTTCAAGGGGTGATGGGAAGCATTCAATCAGCAGGAATGACCCCCACTTGCCTCATTTTACCCCTCTATGGCGAGGAACCGTACGATAGCAGCTGGTCGATCCGATCGCCGACCGCTGCGGCCAGGAGGGGATGTGGTCCGAGTTGATTTGCCACGATCCAATGTCGGCTGGTATCACTGCGTTGGAATTTGGCGACCAGATCGTTAATTTGACTCAACAATTCCCCGTGAAAGAGTAGGTGCGGCTGAACCACAACAGATGTGTCAGTTCGTGCTGCGATCTCGTCGAGTACCTGTTCGATGGGTGGTGAAGCCATGGCAATGAACCCGTGTACAGTTTCCCTGGCTGGACTGATTTTGTGTCGCTGTTGAGAAAATCGCTCCATTTCCAGTGTGGCCTCGGAATCTCGGCTGCCACGCCCCACCAGGACGGCGATCGTGTCGCTGGCGGCGAGTTGTTTTGCTTCCAAGGCGGCCTGAAATCGCAGGGCCGAGAGTTCGAGCAGCTTTTCATGACAGGCCAACGGTGGTGCCATCAAAACCTTCATGCGTCCGCGAGCTGCGGCTTCGACGGCCTCCGGTATATCGCGCTGAACATGTGCAGCAGCAAACAGCATTAACGGCACGACCAGCAACAGCTCTACGCCCGCGTGTGCCATTTCGTCAACAGATTCTGCAATGTTTGGTTCGGCAAGTTCCAGAAAACAGGGCTGCAACGGCACGTCTGACTGCCTGGCAACTAAGTCGCTCAGCCGAAAAAACTCCTCGTAACCAACACGGTCTCGGGTGCCGTGGCCCACGAGCAACAGTCCCGTCGAGGCATGGGGAGCAGGCGAGTGTTCTCTGGTTAACGGTTTTGAGCACATTTTGTCTCCAGCACGTGGTCGCTTGTCACGAAAAGTAGCATCAGAACATACCCTGGCAGTACGGTACACTCATGCTTTGGTAGTCATTATACTGTGGAAAGACGAGGAAAAGTAATCGGACGATTGAAACCTAATGAACACGGTTTATCCTTATGTGACCATGACGGCCGGCAAGCGAGTCGGCAAGATCTATCTGCTGGATCTGACCGACGAGAATCGCATTGGCCGCGACAGGGACTGTGACATTGTTGTTGCGGATCCGCTATCTTCTCGCGTTCACGCAATCATCGTTCAAGAGGAGGATGGTTGGTGGTTTCGAGACGCTGACAGTCGTAACGGCTCCTATGTCAATGGTCAAAAGGCGGAAGAGGCTCGCTTGGTCGATGGTACCGTGATGCGAATTGGCTCGACCGAATTTCTGTTTCAGATTGCGGATCAACCTCCTACGGCCAGCTCTCTGACAAGCGGCAATATTACACAGACGATCATCAAAGACACGCCCATTGGCGAAGAGAATACCGGGCTTACTGCCTGGAGTGACCTGGACGATTCACAGCATTCTCGCGACTTACTGCTTCTATATCAATTAAGCCTGCGGTTATTGCGGTGTGATGATCCGCACGAGGTGATCCGAGTTTCGCTGGAACTGGTTTATGAGCGTACCCAGGCAGGAATCGTCGGATTTTTATGGCTGAATGATGAAGGGGAACTGAAACTAAAACAGTTCCTTCCAGACGATGCCGGAGACAGCGTCGTTCTAAGTGATTCGCTAACGAAGATTGTGTGTCACGAACAACATGCTATTTGGGTGGCTGACGAAGGTCCGGGCCGTAGCGATGGATTGGAGCACTTTGCCGATGCGATCTGTGTACCGCTCACCCATGAAAAAGCGACTCTCGGAGCGATTCACATTTATCTCGATCGTGGACGGTTCACGCAAGATGATTTCGAGTTCGCCATTTCGCTAGCCAACGTGATGGTCGCCGCGCTGGTCCGGGCTCGGCAACAAGCTACCCTTCAAGCTGACCATTGGCGGCTGGTAAATAACGCGGCGCACTTCGACGAACTCATCGGCGAAAGTCAGCCGATGAAAGACCTCAAGTCGAAGATCACCAGGATCGCCCACGCGACAGGGTGCGTCCTCGTTCGCGGAGCAAGTGGGTCTGGAAAAGAACTGGTTGCCGGTGCACTTCACAAAGCCAGCACACGTGCGGATCGCCCCATGCTGTCAGTAAACTGCGCCGCGATGCCAGCCGATTTGATGGAAAGTCAATTATTTGGCCATAAAAAAGGCGCCTTTACCGGGGCCGACTCAGACCATGTCGGTTGGTTCGAACAGGCTGACTCAGGCACGCTGTTTTTGGATGAAGTTGGCGAAATGACACTAGGTGGTCAAGCCAAACTGCTGCGCATCTTGGAAGGACACCCATTTCTTCCAGTCGGTGGAACGGACGAGGTTCAAGTCGACGTACGCGTTATCGCTGCCACCAACCGTGATCTGAGCGAACTTGTGCGGGAAAAGAAGTTCCGTGAAGACCTGTTTTACCGGTTGAGTGTCTTTGAACTGCACATTCCTCCTTTGCGCGATCGTGGCGAGGACCTGAAATTGCTCACCGACCACTTCTTCGAACACTTTAAAGCTCGTCACGGAAGATCTACTCTACAGTTAGGGACTGTCGCTCGCGATAAACTGATGGCCTACAACTGGCCGGGCAACGTTCGTCAACTGCGTAATGTGATCGATAGTGCGGTCGTCCTTGCTGAGGGCGAGGAGATTATGCCCCATGATCTGGGCTTGAGAGATGCGGGTATCGAAGAAATAGATTCTCTGCGCATCGAATTTTGGGAACGGAAGCTCATCGGAGAGGCACTCACCCGAGCCAACGGCAGCGTACCTGAGGCGGCTAAATTGCTTGGTATCGGCCGTGCGACGCTCTATCGTAAAATCGACGATTACGAAATCCAACGATAGTTGCACCTGACTGGCGTCGCTGTCCCGCTCGTCAAGGAAAAGAGGCACCAAGAAACAGCAAGCGTCATCTTGCCTGCCGACACAAGTTGTCCGTTCTGTGTGAACTTCTCGAATTTCTATTTCGCAACGCGGCTCACATGAGATTCCAACGAGCCGACGGTCGGGGTGTACACCAATTCGTTGACCTCGGCTGCAAGAGAACTGAAATCTCTGCTTGAAAGCGGGTGTTTTTGTGTAGACTTTGAATCGCTCTGGCTTGCAGTGCGTCCGCGCTGGTATGGCACTGGATGTTTCCTTGCTCCGGCACCCACGCTCGTACAAGGACGAATCGAGCTGTTGTGGTATCTTTACGGACAGTGTGTTTGCAACGATTATCACTGCTATGGCAATTCAGGGGGTCGTGCAAGTGAGGGATGGGGAGGTACCGTCTCGCTCCACACTTTAAGAAGGCAGGGCTGAGGTCAATGAATTCGTTTTCGACACAGTGATGTAGTGAGATGTAAGCTGGAGTATACGGTTGGCAGTCTTCCTTACCAGCCGCAGAAACCGTGAACTCTGACCTTAATGCCGCGCCCACAAGTATGTCGGTTCCGCCTGCAAAACCTCTTCGTAAATCAATTAACTGAATGTTTTGGCTATAATAGAGTGAGAGAAGGTTTTCCACGAGACATCGCTCGAATCCACTATTCACTTCGCGTCAAACAGCCTGAAAAGCGTTTATGTTGACACCCCGTTTTTCTTCGCTAGGTTCCACACTACCAAGTCGGAACATGTCCGGTTGGTCACTCTGGTGGATGCGCTGTTGGTCCCTGGTAGCGTTGTGCTTAACCTGCTACTTGAGTTGGATCACCCTAACGGGTGATTCGGCGACAGGAGCTTGTAGCTTCACTGGATCGGACTGTGATGCAGTGCTGACAAGTGAATGGTCCAAATGGTTCGACCTGCCCATCAGCCTGGGCGGGGTTGCTGTGTATGGCGGAATCTTGCTGGCAACCTTGATGGTGTCCTGCACCAATTCGCGTGGAGGCCAATTGATTTCCTGGGTTTTGATCGGAGGACTTTCTCTGCTGGCTGCGCTATCAGGACTCTGGTTTGTGATCCTACAGTTTCAGATAGGTGCCTTTTGCTTATTTTGTTTGTCGACGCACATCTGTGGCCTAATGATTGCTCCCGTTGCCTGGTATGCCATTCCCCAAGCAAAAGGTGGGCGTGTTCCTGTTCCTCAGCTTATCGGGACAGGATCGAGCGTTCGAACGAATCGTACTCAATCACAAGATCTTCAGCCGGCTCACCTGGCCATGGTGGTTTCCATCACTGTGTTGGGAATGGTCATATTGATAACCGGCCAAATCATGTCGGTCCACCACACTGAAGAGCAACTGGTATTCGAAGATACAGTCCCACCGAGCGCATCTTCTGAAGCGGATAGCACGAATAACTCAGATGCAGAGAACGCCTCAGAAACAAACGGATTGAATACCGAACCGCCAGAACCAGAGAACGATAAGCGAATAGAAGTACTAAAACCTGTCATTCCGCCTAACCGTACCATTCGTTTCTTTCCCGGTACCGCAGCCATGGACATCGACCGGTTTCCTTTGTGTGGCAATCAGGATGCCCAACACGTCATTCTTAAAGTGATGTCCTACACTTGTCCGGCGTGCCGCACAGCACACAAACATCTGGAGGAAGCACTAGAAGAGTTGGGGCGGGAAAATTATGCCATACTCATTCGGCCCATAGCGCTCAATCCCAAGTGCAATGTTCACGTCCTCAAGGAGCATGAGCACCACAAACATTCCTGTCCGTTAACGCGATTAGCTCTGGCTGTGTGGATCATTGATCCGACGCAATTCAAGACGATGCATGACTATTTACTGGCTGAGGAAAAAAGAATTCCGACGCTGGAAGAGGCTCAACGTTTCGCAGTCGACCTGGTCGGGGCTGAGGCTTTGAAAAAGGCGATTCGAGATCCTGCCGTATTTCAAATGATGGAAGTGAATCACGAATTGATGAAATGGCAGGCTAAAAAGCTTCCCACGATGGTCATCGGCAAAAAGAAAATCCAAGGGAAGACCAAGACAGGTGCCGTTCTGGTAGACATGATTCGTGGAGAAGTCGAAGGCACGAGTTCGCCTTCGGATTCTGACTTGGCGCTCCCAACTGGCTAAAACCACAGTGCGGCATTCTAGTCCGCATGTTTCATGGATGGGCAGTTCCGTATCAATGCTTTGGCAGTTTCATTCTTGTTTGCGCTATATGGCGCATGGTCGTACAGCAGTCTTGCATGAAAAAACGATTCGTCAGTCGGGTGTTTCCGGCACGCACGAATGTCCAAGGTCGGCTATCCAAACCGATACACTTGAGTAGCATTCCCCCCGAAAATCTTTTCTTGGTCGGATGCCGACAAATCGCTGAGCAATTCTTGGTAGGCAGTCAACAACTGAGGATAGATGCCAGCTGTTGTAACACCGGGAGCATCCGTTCCCCAAAGCAGCTTTTCAGGTCCAAACAAGTCCAACGCATAGCGAACCCAGTCAGCTACCTTGGGATAGGGATAATCCTGTTCGGCTCGATGGGGTAATGCCGAAACGTCGAACCAGACGTTTGGCAGTTTGCCTAGCTCGATGTGCTGTTGCCACTGCTGAGTCAATTCGGGATCGCTATCCATGTCACGACACGGAAATCCTAGATGACACAACACGACCCTTAAGTCTGGATGTTGGCGTGCGATTTTGTCTAACGCTGGCGTCTGATACGAAGGACCTCCCACAACGCCCGGATCGAAGGTCAAATTCAAATCTTGCCGTTCTAGCTCATCCCACAACCAATCCAGGGAAGAATCATCTAGCTGGACCCCTGGATGCAAACCGTGTAAACCAGTCGCGTGGCTGAACTCGATTTTCAAAATGGGAAACTGCAGCGTCCCAAATAAGCGGTCGAATTCACCCTGTGGGTCATCCCCCCAAGGATCCAGAAATGCCGCCCCTTTGAATCGTTCTGGATATTGCTGGCAGGCGGCCAGAACTTCGTCGTTGCGCTCTCCGTAAAACGAGCCTTGCAGCAAAACTGCCTTTTCAACACCGGCCCAATCCATGTTGGCCAACAACATCTCAGGAGTAAACGTGGTGGATCGGTTATAAGGTGGCATGACCCGAATGGGTGGCTCATCGGCCATTTGGACTTCACCGTAGTCCAATCCGCGAACAGTCCCCGTTCCGATCCTCCCTGCAAAAGAAGAAACAATATGAGCGTGTGCGTCGATGATCATGTTGAAAACCTGGTGTGGGGTTCACGTTGAGCCAAATGCGGGCTTTGATCCGAGACCACTGAAACTTCATCACTCGGTTGAGGTTGATCTGCTTCGTGCTCGAACTGCACGTACGTTCCATAGGAAAGGACTGCCACAGCGATGACTAAAATCAAGATGCTCCCATGTAGCCAATTCTTGGCTGACGGCGACACGCCTGTCCATTCACCGTTGAAAAAGCCAATTCCTGCTGCCACCAACAATGCCAGAGCGATATGCAATGCAAACCCCACCGAATTCCCCAATGCATCTCCTAAGTAATATGTGCTCAGCCCAAACGACAAGTGGGCTCCCAGGTGGACGACCCCCATCGTAGCTGCCACGAAAAAGTCACGCCGGGAACCTTGGGCAACGTAGTTTCGCCAGTCGCCAGAAGTCATCATTTGTGTGCCCATAAAAATGGCTGCAGCCAAAAAACCACCAAAATAGATCGGCAGCCAGCGTACAAAGGCGGCTTTCCATGCCAAATCTTCCAGGCTTTGACCACTCACGATCGCCATGGCCTTATCCAACGGTTCACCCTCTGACCACCCCAACGCCACACCCGCACTAAAGACTCCGGAAACCAGACAACTTATAAACCCCCAAAAGAACATACTGGTAGTACGCTGGTCACCGCCAGCATCATTATCCGACGAGGCCTGATTCAATTCGCTCTCCCGGAGCACGCCAGCTCGTCCCCCCAAAGCTGTACCGATCAGTAGCATCCCCAACCCCGCTATGGTAATCGCGAGTGCCGTGGAGGAAAGCAAATCGACTTTGTCGAACAACGTCTTTCCGGATCCGACTGCGATCGAAATACCTTTGATTAACGCTGCAGCTAGCGCCATGCCAAGAATGTTGAAGCCGTAGGCATAGGTAATCGCTCCGCAACCCCAGGCGAAACCGCATGCCATCATGATCAGATTTGGTTTCCAGCCTGCCAGCCCCACAGCTTCCGGCCATTGAGGCAACATCAACGTCACGAATATTGGAGGTGCGATGACCGTGGCGAACAACATGGACAAGAAAGTTGCATTACTGACTGAATACCGCTTCATCGTTGTGTATTGCAGTCCAAATAACCCCGCAAAGACGGCCGACAAAGCTGCCAGTCCTACACCGATTCCGATTCCCATGGTTTGCCTTTTTGTTAGTGGTTCATGCCATTTGAATTTGTTGGTAGTTGGCGTCGTCCTTCAGGTTAAAACGTTGAGATCAGATGTCGGAGCCGTGATTCCGAATGGGTGCAAATGACCCAACCCGGAGCCTCCAATTCCGCCTGGAGATCGTGTTTTTGACGCCAGCGGTTTGGCTGATTTACCGGGCAGGGGTTTGTCAGCACTCTACAGCGGTTTGCCTTGGAAACGGTGAGACCAATCTCGTGACTTCTCATTTGGGACAAACCCAGCCCCCCAACTTACAAGAAATAATCTGCGACCAGGTAGTTGCGCACTTCGGGACACGAATGAATAGACCAAGGTGTCCGAGCTACCTTCATTGGATTAATATAGCCAGATAGGCGACAAGTGGACACCACAGTTCCGGTCTTCATTTTTTGGTGAGTGGATGTACGTGGCCTTGTCCTCAATGTACAAGTGTTTGTGTTTGGTGTCTGCGTCGAGAGTGAATTCCGTGGTCGAGGCTGAGACCTGAACACGGAAACTTAAGATGTTGTACGGGGGGAAGGTACCTGGAGACAGGCGCTTTTTCCCGGTGGTTGAATGACTAGCTATCTCACTGGAATCCAATCGTTGATGAAAATGACAACCCGTTTACTAATGACCCTCATGGTGGCCTGCATCTCGCAGTCCTTAGCTGCTTTTCCACTGGATCCTGTCCGCATCTATGTACCCGGACGAGCACCGTCGTCAGATAAGGTCGATATCACCGCGAGCATTTATCAAGGAGGTACCTATACTGAAGACGGCAGCGGCAAGCTGCTTTATCGCGAACGCCAAACCGTGCAGCCAGACGGGGATGGAGATTTCGCCTATTGGCTTGGGGACGGATCCGTTTTGTATGGCAAGTTGCAAGGGCCGGAATTCGGCTTGGATAAAACGCTGTATCTGGATGTGCAAGTTTTGTCGCGCCAACCTGCGACACCACAAAAAGCATATCGCGTTAAACTTTCGTCCATTGATAACGCTTACGTCGCATCGCAGCGACGTCGGCAGGTCGGCGAGAGTGAGCATCTACGAGGGAAGTTTTTTCGCAGTTACGCGCCTGCTTTTCGTCGAGTAGTGCCCGATATGGTCCGAACTGGTGTTGCCACCCTCTTTCCTGACGGCCGAATCCAAACCGAAACCGGCGCTTTTCTGCGGACCGATGGCACCCAAACATCCGGTGTCCAAGAGTTGTTCGACTATTGCGAATCACACAACGTCGATGGGTATATCGTGGGTGGTGCAATTCCCAAACAACAACAGATTCGCTATTTGATCTGGGAGCCTTTACAGCTACCGGCCCGCCAAGGTTTTCGACTCGACACCGGATCGATCACGATGGAGTTCATGCCTGAAGTTGGCAGCCAACCTGGCCTGACTATCAACTCGTGCATGATGTGCGACATCCGTATTCGTGGACTGTTGCATTATCGTGGTGAAGGTTATGCTTTGGCCGTGCATGCGAGTGATCGACTTCCTTTGGACAAATTCGTTGGTGAAACCATTGTGGACAGCGCTTTCTATATCTCTTCCATTGCTTGCCGGGGAGCGCGTGGCGCAGTCGTCCTAGACGGCGAAGTTAACTACTGCACATTTACGTTCAACGAAATTAATCATGGGGACTATGGCATCCACGTGACGTCCACGGCCCAGTTGAGCAACAACCGGTTTACCTGCAAGCACGTCCACGGCCAGGAAGAGACAAGCGTGTTGGTCGAAACTGGTTCGTCCAACGTCTGGGAGATCAATACGAACTGCGACGGCAAAGACCCTCGTGGTATCGTCACCAGCGGTCAGAATGATGTGTGGTTCGCCAATGTCATTTCGCGTTCCAAGAAGAGTTTGACGTTGGGGAAAACTGCTCGAGGCAATCAGTTCCACACTGGCCTGTTAAGTAATGGATTTGAGAACCATGCGCAGAATCCCATCAATCGCATCTACCCGGCCACGACCGTGCCGGCAGAAATGCTGAAAACAGGGTACGCAGTAGACACACCCGAGGTCGGCACTAGCGGAATACCGATCGTCAATCGCAATCCCTACCCAGTGGTCGTCTGGATCAAACATCCAGGATCGGTGACACAATGGGGAGTGACCGATACTTACGGTGTGCGCGAGATGGTTGACGCGCCGCTGTTGGCCGGACAAAGTATTTATTTGGCTCCGGCTGAGTCAATCACGCTGCATTACGCGAAGTCACCTCCTACCTGGAAATGGCGAGCGATTCCCTAGAAACAGTTTCCACGTCATATTTGAAAAATTGTATTTTCGGCCGTGCCAGACCATCGACGAAGTCGACTTAGGTCATCAAGGGCCAGCAAAGGCTTTCCTGGAGATAAGTTGTTAAATCCTCTTTTCCTGTTCATTTTTCGCACAAGATCGTTGTCATCATGCTGAAAGCCGCCATTGTTGGAACAGGAGGAGCTGCTTGGGTAGGTCACCTACCTTGGCTGTGGGAACATGCCGACGTCAAGCTCATCGCGACCTGCGCTCTGGATCGAAAGGATGCCCAAGCGGCGGCCGATCGGTGGGAAGCAGAACGTGCGTACGACGACTACGAAGCCATGCTGACTTCGGAATCGCTAGATTTTGTGGTGGTTGCCACGCCTCCGGCTATGCACAAAATACATGCAATCGCGGCCTTGAAACACGGATGTCATGTACTGTGTGAAAAACCACTGGCGACCAGTGTCGCCGAGTGCGACGAAATCATTGCGGCGGCTGCGCGTCATCAGCGGATCGTTTCGGTAAGCCATGAAAAACGGTTCAACCCAGGTCTCGAAAAGATCAAGCAACTCATCGACGAGCGTTTGCTGGGAGATGTCTTTTATGCCGTGATTCACTGGAGCGCCAATGTCCGGCTCGACCCGGAACGGCTGAGTCCTCCAGATTACCGCGAAAGCTACCTGTGGCGTTGGACGCACGACGATGTTGGTGGCGGTATCATCGCCGACCATTTTCCGCATTATCTGGATTTGTGGCGGTGGTGGTTGGACTCTGAATTGGCATCTTGTACCACCGAAATGGAAAACATCCGTGGGGATTGGATCAAGGACGAAACACTGGGGGGGAAATACGAGGACTTTGGAACGGTCTTGATGCGTTTTCAAAATGGGGCCATTGGATTCTTTGAAACTGGAAACGCAGGACGAGGTATTTCGCCGATCATGCACGTAGGCTCTGGAATTGGCGAGTGGTCAGAGTACGGGATGCTCTACGGCACTCGCGGACACCTCATTTTTGACCTGCTTCCATGGGATTCGCCCGAGTTACCTCGTATCATGGTTTACTCACTCGAACAAAAACAACCTGACTGCCGCGGTTGGTTTCAAGTCGAATTACCCGACCCGTGGCGAGCTCCGGGGGGACCTCGTTCACCAAAAACCAACGGGCTCTATTCGTTTCAGAGGCAGCTAAACGATTTTGTAGCCGCCATCCAAAACGGCAGGACACCACGTGTGACGGCGCACGATGGACGAGCTACTATCGCTGGCATTGAAGCAGCCTACGAATCTGCTAGAACCAATCAAAAAGTGCACTTGGACTAAATTCAAAGGATTTTCACATGATCGATATCCCCTACTTTACGCCCCTTTTGAAAGAAAACCGCCCGATCTGGATCATGGGCGTCCATGACGTGCTTTCGGCCAAGATCGCTGAAAAAGCTGGTTATGATGCTGTCGGAGTTCAATCCTTACAGATGGCCTTTGTGAATGGTTTGCCCGACACCGGCGTTATGATGCCCACCGAACTGCTAGAGACCGTGCGCAAGATTCGTCGAGCGATCGATCTGCCGATCATGGTCGATTTCGAACAAGGATTCGGCGACCCGTATGCCGCCGTACATTGGATGAACGAATTCGAAAGGGCCGGGGCAGCGGCTTGCCACATTGACGACTGCGGCATGTTGTACAAATGTGTCTTTTGCCCGCCGCATGTTCCTGTGTTGGAAACTAAAGAAAGTACCTGCGACAAAATACGCGCTATGGCTGGTGAAAAGCTTGACGAAAACTTTCTCATCATGGGCCGTACCGTAGCCTACGCCTGTACTGCATTGAAAACCGAAGAGGAACGTCGCCAAGTCTGGGTGGAACGTTCGCAAGCGTACAAGGAAGCCGGTTCGGATGCCATCTTTGCCATCGCGCCCAGCTTGGAACACGCCAAATTCTTTCGGTCTCAGATCGAAGGGCCCATGGTGATTATCCGCACGCTTGGTACGGAGATGAAACAAAAGGAAAACCGTCTGGAGTACGACGATTCGTTCATGAAGGCAACGGTACAAGACCTGTATGAAATTGGCTATCAGTTACAAAACGAACCTTCGACATTGTTGGGTGTGGCTGCTCAGGCGATGATGAAAGCTGCCGTTCGCGAACGGGCCAGTGGGCGGATGTACGACCTGGAGGAAGAACATGGGAATTTGTACGACATCCTGGACACCTGGATGGATGTTCCGAATGTAAAACGAATCCGCAGTACGTACTGTCAGTGAAGCAGTATCAACGGACGTAGGAAAGAGGGCTGTTGTCCTGCACGTAGCGAAGGAGTCCAGTGAGACGTACTCGCTGGGTGTCACTGTAAAAAATCTCAGAATGACACCGGCGTAATGCGATACAACGCAGATCGCCGGAACTAGAGATGAAACCGATCTATCACCGAGTCATATCATGCAGCTATCGAACCGCATTTATCTGGTAGGCGCCGAACAGTTCGGCTTAAGCCACGCTTTGGATTGCAACTGCTACTTGATCGATGCCGGCCAGGAAAAAGTTTTGGTCGATACGGGTACCGGAATGGGAGCCACCGACATCCTGGCCAACATGGAATCGCACGGGTACGCTCCGACATCCCTGACTCACATTCTGATCACCCACGCTCACCTGGGACATTGGGGGGCAGGAGCTGAATTGCGCGAATGCACCGGAGCTCGCGTCTTTGCTCCAAAGTACAATGCGTATCTCATGGAGGACCTCGATGCTGATAGCACGATCGTCCAAAACTTTCGCTTCGGTCGGTACCCGGCCGAATTCGAGCCACGGGCATGTCCTCCGGACGAGACATTTCAAGATGGAGACGAACTACGGATTGGCGACGTGACGTTGCGTTGCATTTTAAGCCGTGGCCACACGACCGACTCGACCTGTTTCTTTGCAGAACTCGACCAAAAACGGGTGTTGTTTTCAGGAGATGTTGTTTTTTACGGCGGCATGCTGGGACTGAATAATGCCGAAGGCTGCAGTTTGGCAGACTACCGAGAAGACATTGGCAAACTGTCCAAACTGAAGATCGATGCTCTTCTTCCCGGGCACGCGGTATTTATCTTGCGAAACGGCCAGAAACATATCGACCGAGCAGCACGCAAGCTCGCCGATTTCGTCATGCCGGAAACCTTCTTCGAAGGGAACGAGTTTCTGTGGGATGCTGAATATCGCAAGTTCATGTTGGATCAGGAAGAATAACCGTCGATCCTAACGACTTTCGTCAGCCAAGTTGTCCGTTCATGGACCTCTTGTCACACCACTTCCGGTACTCCGTGGCGGTAGATCTTAGCAATTTCACAAATCCAGCCGTTCGGCGTACGAAAAAACGCCACTTTGCGATCGCCGAAGCCTGCGGAGACCTCGGTTGGCTCAAAAACATGCTGGCAACCAGCAGCCTCAAACTTCTGCACATCAGCATCAAAGTCGTCGGTGAGGTACACCAGATGCACCATACCGTATGGTAACGGTTCGTCGAGTTCGTTTTCGTACACCATTTCTTCTGCCAAGTGCAAGTATTTGTCACCCATTTTGATGAGAGGAATGCGGTAAGCTTGACCGCCGACGTGAAGTTCTTCGTCCAGGACGATTTGGTTGCCGATGGCTCGGTGGAAATCGAGCTCCCGTTCCAGATTCTCGACTTTAATGCCAATGGTCCACAAGCCTTTGAGGCCGTTGATACCGTGTTCTCCCACGTTCAGTCTCCTCGTTTTCGTCGTACTAGTGCATCTGTTGTGACGGCGGCCAGCAGCACCAAGCCCGTCACGGCGAATGTCCAGTAGGTCGATATCCCTACAAAAATCACCGCCGAACGAATCGTACGGAGAATCGCTGCTCCCACAACGACCCCCAGCAATGAACCTTGCCCGCCGCGCAATGCGCATCCTCCCAAAACTGCGGCGGTGATCCCATACATCTCATAAGCCATAGCTGCGTTAGATGGCGTGACACTTCCCACATCACTGGCTTCCAGCAGGCCGGCCACCGCTGCGAACACTGCGCAGATCACATAGCTCACACCTTGCAATAGATGAACACGGACTCCGCTGTAACGAGCCGCTTCGACGTTGTATCCAATCGCGTAGATGTAGCGCCCCGGTACTGTAAAGTGTAGGAACACACCTAACGGAATCAATACACCGATCAGAATGAAGACAGGAATAGGAATGTGCAGCCATGATCCCGAGCCTAGTGCAGTGAAGGTGGGATGCTCAGTTGCCACAAACGCCACGGTACTATCCTGTGTCAACACTCGCGCCAATCCTCGAAATATCAGTAGACTACAGAGGGTGACGAGAAAAGGTTGTAGATTCAACTTTGTGACAAATAGAGCGTGGATGGCACCGATCATGCCAGCCAAAGCCAAGATTCCGATGGCAATCACCACAAATGGTACACCTGTCGCCGAATTGACGATGACGATGGTGAGTGCCCCCAAAAAGCACATTAGCGAGCCTACCGACAAATCGATGCCGCCTGACATGATGACGACTGCCTGTCCCAGGGCAAACAGACTCATGATGGCCACATCGCGGCTGACCGCTCGTAAGCTAAATACGCTTACGAAATTGTTATTGATGACAGTCACTCCGATAAAGAGAATGGCCAAAAGTCCAAACATCACCAATAGCTGAATGGTGACTTCGTGTAATGGTTCCGATTTTTTGGCAGGACCGTTCATAGGTTGTCTACTTTGCTCCCAATGGCCAGCGACATGATTATTTCGTCGTTCATCTGGTCGCCGGCAAGCTCTCCTTGAATCGCATTGTCATGCATCACCAACACTCGGTGAGACAATCCTAAGATTTCTTCCATTTCGCTACTGATCAGCATGATGCCGACACCTCGATGTGCCAACTTTACAATGAGCTCATAGATTTCCTTTTTGGCTCCGACATCCACTCCCCTTGTCGGCTCATCGAGAATCAGTAGTTCTGGTGCAGCTGCCAACCACTTCGCCAACACGGTCTTTTGCTGATTCCCACCACTCAGATACTTGACCTTGCGAAACAGGTTCGGCGTACGAACTCCGAATCGTTCAGCCGACATCTGACTGGATTCGTTTTCTTGGACACGAGAACGCCATCCGAAACGAGCCAACCTTGGCAGAGTCACAAACGTCAGGTTGTCACGAATAGGGAAATCGGGAACTAAACCGTGGCGTTTGCGATCTTCGGGCACCAGCGCAATTCCGGCCTTGACGGCTTGCCGCGGTGATTGCACGGCGATCGCCTGCTGGCCAATTTGGATTTGACCGCCGCTGTGTGCGTCGACTCCAAAAAGTACGTGAGCAAGTTCCGTTCTTCCCGCACCCACCAGGCCTGCAAAGCCAACGATTTCTCCTTGGGCAATCCTGAAACTGATCGGCCGGTGAATGGTTGCGTTTTGTAGTCCGCTGACTTGCAGAGCTGGTTTCGCTCCAGCCGACGGTGGATTCTTGTCGGGGAAAAGTCGAGACAATTCTCGGCCAACCATCAAGGAGATCATGGTGTTGTCTTTCATCTCATTGTCACCTGAAAGCGTACCGACGTGCTGTCCATCCCGTAATACGACAACTCGATCTGCAATCCGCTTTACTTCTGAGAGTCGATGTGACACGTAAATGATCGCTACGGATTGACGTTTCAATTCTTCGAGCAGTGTCAGCAAGCGTTCTGCTTCGGCCAAAGATAAGCTGCTGGTGGGTTCGTCCAACACCAACACCCGAGCCTGTCGGGACAGTGCTTTGGCAATTTCCACTTGCTGTTGCTGTCCCACGCTCAGGCGGCCAACACGTGTGGTGGGGGTCAACGGTAAGCCAACTCGGTTGAGTAAGTCGCTTGTTTGTCGGTACATTTCCTGTCGATGGGTGATCCTTAACCATCTGGCCCCACGATAAGGCTGGTCGCCTAGAAACACATTTTCGGCAATGTTCAGATTGTCGGCCAAATTGAGCTCTTGATGAATCAGCTGAATGCCTAAGTCCATCGACTGGCGCACGGTCAGACGGTCATAGGAAACGCCATCGACTAGTACCCGACCATCATCTGGTGAATGAATCCCACTGAGGATTTTAAGTAACGTGCTTTTTCCGGCGCCATTTTCCCCTACTACGGCGACCACCTCACTGGCATCGACAGAAAAAGACACATCCGAGAGTGCCTGTACGCCGGGAAATCGCTTAGAAATTGAATCGAACTGTAGCAGCATTGGTGGGTTTGATGTGTCGTTGGGAAAAGTAATTTCTCTCGTTCCCACGTTCTATGTGAGAACCGACCGATGCTTCGATGGGCCGGAGTCCCTGGCTACTGGGAAATGCACTCAGCGACTATTTTAATTCCTTCAAATATCCTTCGATCTCCTGCTCCAACTCGCTTGCATTGTCAGGTTTGATCACATAAGTCGGCACAAAGATCATCTTGTCCTCTGGGATTTCTACCGACTCGCCCCGATGCAATTTCATGAGCATTTTGATGGACTGGTAACCAAATTCAAAAGGACGTTGAGCCACGCTGGCATACATTTTTCCATCACGTACTGCTTGGAACGTTTCAATATCTTCATCGGCGCCAACGATTACCAGTTCTCGATCAATGTGATCTTTCATGGCATTGACCGCTTGAGGTGCATTGTACCCCCAGAGTCCGACCACACCTTTCAGGTCGGGGTATTTAATGAGTGCGTCGAGAACATTCGACCGTGCTCGTGGGCGACTCGCATTGTCGGTGAACGTTTCCACTACTGTGATGTTGGAACCTTCGAGCGCTTCCACCACACCTTGATGACGTTCACGAGCATTTGCCACATCCATCTTGCCTACAAAGATCGCAATTTGGCCACCATCCGGTAGAGCCTCCTTCAAGAGTTCACCTTGTTTTCTACCAAAAGCAACGTTGTCGGTGCCGATGTAACACATTCGGCGGCTATTCGGAGCGTCCGAATCTTGGCAGATAACTGGAAATCGTTCTCCAGCCTGGTCGAGCAAGCGTGCAATGCTATCGGGGCTCAGTGGAGAAATCGCCAAGCCATCGATGCCTTTTGATATTAAATCTTCCACGATCTGCTTTTGCTGTGCGGCGGTACTATCTCCCGGTACCTGAAACACGACCTCTGCACCCACTTCGCGTGCCGCCCGCTGGCATCCGGCATGGGCAATATCCCAAAAACGACCAGGTACGTTGATAACGAACGCAAATTGTGGACCGGTCGACGATGATTGCTCACAACCCACAACGGCCGACAAAAACAGGCAAAAACTGGTCGTAATAATTTTTCTTGCTCGCTTCACAAGATTCTCCGGTATGTGAAAGTTTGATCTTCATTTTGCTGGTGTCATTCTAAGGAATCGCAGCGTCGGAAGGATTTCGACGCGAGTTTGTCTCACCGAGCCCCTTCGCTTTGCTCAGGAGGACAACAAAATGTTTGTAATGACAACCCCTGACACAGTCATTGCGGAATTTGCCTTCGTTGCAATTCCGTTTGTTGAAGCATAAACAGGCATATTATAATATGGAGCACTTCTGCCCAACCCGATTCATAACAAGAGTACGTGACGCGGTCGCGTTTTACGTGAACGCACCTCTCCCGAAAGGAAACAGATGTTGCGCTGTTTGATTGTCGTAGCCACTTTCGTCTCACTGCTGTGGACAACGACGTCTGTTCCAGCGGAACTATTCTCAGGCGACGCTCCCACTCGTGAATGGTCTCGGTTTTCCGCGAAAGATTTTCCGGACCCAGTCAGTGGTATGGTCTTTCGAGAAACCGACCTCGTATGCGCAGGAATGCCCTTGGGCGGCCTGGGGACCGGTTGTATCGATCTGGAAACCACAGGGGTTTTGGGCTTTTCAAGTATCTTTCGTCCAGCGGTTATGGTCGAACCGACTCCGTATCAAACACTGCGGAACAAGCAGCTGTATGCTCCCTTTTTGGGTTTCGAAGTTGGCGGAAAAGTTTGGGTATTAGCCGCTTCGAAGATCATCGCGGGTGGCACGTTTCGAGGTTGTATCGATCCGGTCGATCCAGGCAATTACACACAAAATGAAACGTACATGCGACATTGGCAAATCGAATTGCCAGCTACACCTGGAGTCGAGCCGGCCGAATCTATTCGTTACTTCGGCCATTACCCGATTGCCGACCTTGACTATTCCACCAATGGCCCCATCCAGGCTTCGTTGCGTGCCTGGAGTCCGTTTTTGCCTGGCAACGCCAAGGAATCGGGGACTCCTGTGGCGATATTCGAAGTGACGCTTCACAATCAATCCGACTCCGCTCAACAAGGACGACTTGCCTTTTCATTTCCTGGCCCTCACGTCAACGACATTCATTCGGGGCCCATCAAACGCAATGGGGACATGGTGTCGGCAGGGCCCGTGAGTTATGCCTTGCGTCCTCTGGGAGAGGCTCACGATGTGCAAACAGGAAGAGACCTGTTTCCAGGCACCGCAGACTGGTCACGAATCGGAGAAGGCTTGCCTCCACCAGTACCACAGAATCTGGGGTCGTCGTGCTCCGTCGCCATTCGACTGGCAGCAAACGAATCCAAATCGTATCGTTTCGCACTAGCCTGGCATGTGAAGCACTGGTTAGGAGGCGCCTATAACGAAATCAAACATTTTGACGAAACGTGGGCAGAAAACGAAGTCACCTTAGCGAAATATGCGAGGAACGAGCGCAGTCGCTATGTTTCCAAGTATACCGAATGGTTTGATTCGCCTCAAAACGTATTGGAAAAAATGGAACGCGAACACTCTACGTTGTTGCAGCGAGTCATCGAGTGGCAATCAGAAGTGTATAGCACACCAGATCTTCCTCCTTGGTTGCAATCCGCCTTGATTAACAACCTGGCGCTTTTTGCTGAAGACAGTTTATGGGCGGCACCTACCGGTGACATTGCCGACTGGTCATCACCTACAGGTGCATTCCAAATGACCGAATGCCCTCGCACCTGCGCCATCGTTGGCTGTATCGCGTCGAATTACTATGGGGACTTGCCCATCGCCTACTTCTTCCCCGAACTAGAACGGATGATTTTGCGCGGCTACGTCGCATACATGCGTGCGGACGGTGCCGTGCCTTTTTTGTATCCGCCGCGAGACTTCACCAAGGCGAGTTATGAATGGCAAATCGGCCTGAACGGTGCTTGTTTTGCTGATCTGGTTCACCGGTTATGGCTCCGTACGGGGGATGATGACATCGTGCGAGAGTTTTATCCGGCTGTGAAGAAGAATGTCGAATTCACCATCGGGCTCGCAGATGGTGAACACGGACTCATCAGCTTTCACCGCGAAGGCCCCGGTCAAGAATGGTGGGAGCATACACCTGTCTACGGCATGGTGACTCATCTGGCCGGTGTCCGTTTGGCTCAACTACGCTTTGCCCAGGAAATGGCTGCGGAGGTCGGTGATTCCGCGTTCGAACAACAGTGTGAGGAATGGATTGAGAATGCCAGCCGGTTGTTGGAGAAACATCTTTGGAATGAAACGACGCAATCGTACGACTTCTATCGTTATCCGGCCAAGGACCTCCATTCAGACGACATCATGTCCAGCCAGCTGGACGGCCAATGGATGGTCGACCTCCACGGCAGCCAGGCAGTTTTTAGCGTCAACCGTATTCAAGCAGTGTTGAACACTATTCGCAAAACTTGCTACGTGGATCGAGGTTTGGCAGGATTCGCAGATGCTGAAACCGGACCAGATCTGGCGCGCTACGGAACGTTTCCACCCGAAGTCAACATTGTAGCAATGACCTACATGTACAACGGGCATCCAGAATTGGGGCTCGAGATTGCTCGGCGCAACATGGACAATATCATCCGCCAACAGGGCTTGGGCTGGGACATGCCCAACTTGATCCGTTGTGATACGGGGGCACGCACGTACGGCGCCGATTACTACCAGAATATGGTGTTGTGGGGGCTGCCAGCTGCTGTGGCCGGCCAAGATTTAGCGGGGCCTTGCAAAAAAGATGGATTGGTTGCCAGAATGCTGCGAGCAGCGAATTGATCAGGAGCCTCTCGAAAGGCAAAACCATGGATCGAGTAGGATGGCTCGCGTCCCGCCCGACATTACTCGAGGCCTCAGCTTGAAACACGCGGCTGTTACTTTCTCTGACACTTCATGGTGATGAACCCAGCGAGCGCGTACCGGGCGTTTGCGTGACCGGCGTCGTTGGCACACTACTGACAGACAAAAAGTTGAAACACAAATAAAGTCAGGTCCAAAATGCTAGATACAGGTCTTCAAGGCAAACGTGCGTTGGTTACAGGAGGAGGGGTTGGCATTGGCCTGGCAATTGCCCAACGCCTAGCCGATGAGGGAGTCCATATTGCCATCGCCAATCGTAACGACTATCCCGCCGCAGTGCGTGACATGGAATCTCGTGGAGTCCAAGCGGTTTCCATTCAGGCAGATGTTAGCCGCGAGGAAGACATCGAAAGGATGGTGGCTGAAGCTACCGACCAACTTGGCGGGTTGGACCTTTACGTCAACAATGTGGCGGCTCATTGGGATGCACCTTTGACCAAAGTCGACTCGGACGGATGGCAGAAGACAGTTGCGACGAATCTGACCTCCTGCATGTTCGGTGTGCGTGAAGTCGCTCGTAGAATGATCGCTCAACAGTCGGGGACCATTTTAATTATTGGTTCGACGGCGCGTTTTACACTTTACCCGGGCGAAATCAGCTACCGGGTCACCAAATCGGCTCTTGTCGAAACGATGGAAGCCATGGCAGCCGAATTGGCTCCGCATCAGATTCGCGTCAACATGTTGACACCCGGTTTGTTCATCACACGGATGACCGAAGCTTTGGATTTTCAAGGCGAAGCGATGTCTCAGGTGATGGCAGACATTCCACTGCATCGCCCAGGTGATGCGTTCCATGAATTGGCCCCAACTGCCGTTTTGTTGCTGTCAGATCAGCTCAGTGGCTACACCACTGGAGCGAACTTCCTGGTCGACGGAGGCGTCAAACTGCGCGTCTGCAACTGGCGCAGCCCTGACGAATTGCGAGAGATGAATCTACCGTAGGTCGGTTTCGGTTCTGAGTTCAGCGTTCCTTCTTCCTTTCGGGCATCTTGCCTCCAGGAACCAGCCCTGCCACCGTTCCATCTATCACTGCGCCTGTCACCGGCCGCGTCGAAGGCAGATACATAGGCCCATGCCTACGAAGAACAGGCTAAACATAGAAGGCTCCGGCACTTGGCTAGTGACCGCATAGCCTGTGGGAGAGAAATTTGCAGCGAGCGAATTGAAGTCGGTAATGTCGATATCTCTATCACCGTCAAAATTGCCTTTACCCCAGGTGTTTGTCGGGCCATTCGCAGCGGTGGGATCAAAATTGGCTGCGAGTGCGTTAAAGTCTGTGATGTCGACGTCACGTGATGTGCCAGGACCGACGTCATCGGTATCCCCTCGTACGAAGGGCGAACCGTAGCCGTGTTCGTTGGCCGCAGCGGCAAGAAACTGGTTCAGATCCTGTCCGTCTAACACAGAATCCTGTACCAGATTGTAAATTGCTTTGCCGCCGCTAACTGGGATTCCAGCATGCAGATCACCTTGTGCGTACATGAAATCTAAGTCGGTAACATCACAGGCAAGATCACCGTTGAAATCACAACTCGGTGACGCAGACAAAAATGTGTTGTCACGAATTTGCAGGTTTAATGTGGCGATACTGATGTCGCTGGACTGAGGTGGGTCAGAGGCGGTGCCCTGCCCTGTGAGGACTTGCCCCTCACTCGATTCTCCGGAAAAGAAATCTGGGTTGGAATGAGCACCAAAGGTTCCCGAAGCCAATATCACACCGCCTTCAAAAGGACCGCTATGGTTTACCAATCCGTCGTCTTGCTGGTCCCCGAGCACATCGAAGTAATTCCAAGGAACTCCCTTTATCGACGAGAAACCGGCAATGGTGGGGGTCCCATTCTCCCCAGGTTGTGTAGCGCCTCCGACGACTCCTACGTCATAAAATAGACCCTGTGGCCCTGGAGCTGACACAGGTGATTGCGTGAAGATCAGCTCCAAATGATCCATATGCTGGATATAAAAAGGTTGGCTACCACCGGCAAAAATTTCCTGAAACCCGGCCACCGATACGCCAGTTCCCGTTCCAGTGGGTGCCTCGAACTGAGGACTGCTGGCAACATCTTGTAGATGAACAACCAACCCCTGAATCCCTCGGTGAGTCGCTTTAGCAATCAGTTCCCAATTTCCCGCTGACGCGGTGGAACTCGGGTCGCTGTAGTGTAGATCCAAGCTCATGTCGATGGTTTGGCCAGTGGAACAGATCGGTAAGAATAGTGCGAATGCGATCCATGCGACCGCGAGCAACCTAACCCCTGTGATAGGTGTCTGCCTGCCTGGCGCGCAAAGGGAACGGCGTCTCTCCGGTAAACCTCCTGAGGGCTCGCAACGCTCGCCGCCAGCCATCGGGGAACTCGAATGGCATGCCTCACAAAGTGGACCTTTAAACCCCATCAATCCCACACCTCCCCACCCCATCTGGCGAATAAGGAATCGATGATAGCCGCCTCGGCATGGCTGCCTTTAACCGTGCGAAACATGGTGAGCGAATAGTCTTCCGGCGATGAAAGAACGTTTGGTCGATCGACAGATTCTACGAAATCCGTGACCTCAACGAGTTCCGCCGATTCCAAGTCGCTGATGGCGGGTTGCTTGAAGTCTTCGTCAGAAGAACTTCCTGAAGGGTTCCAACCAAGGGGGGCACCGCTTGCCGTATCGTCCGATGCCATATTCGTGAAAGACGCCATCAAGTGAGGAATAAACAGGTTGTTTGTTCCAAAATTGGTGATCTGCGTATTGGCTTGCAGTGTTCCATAATACATCGTGTTGCCATTGGATCCAGGCTCGAATTTGGCGCCGAATTTCAACCCGGAATTCAAAGCAAACAGGTCGAAAGTGTTGGAGTGCCCCCACACCTGTAGCGCGGTCTCTGAGGAGTTGCCATCTGTGTTGGTACGGACTTCGACCGTGTTGGAGTGGATGTTTCCGGCATTGGTGAACGATTCTCCGACCTGGATTCCAATGTGCCCCGCATTGTGTGTGTGCAGCGAGCGGACAGTATTGTTGCTAAATTGCGTTGTGATAGAAGGATTGAGGATCTTGATGCCAAAATACCCAGTATTCACTTCGTGAAAGATCAGTTCGTTTCCTTGAATACTGCGTGCGTTGGCGTCCAGAAGCACACCTACATGACCAAAGGAATTACTACCAATCACTGCCTGGAAGCTAACCCGACTATTTGAGATACCTGTGTTGTCAGGCCGAATGCTGACTCCATTGGACGCTTGCGAAGCGACAACTTGACCGGTTAATTCAAAGTGGGAGTTGACGACGTCCCCCAACGAAAGTGCATCACCGACGTTGTTCGGGTAGTTAAACGTCACGCCGTAGATACGATAGGCTCGATTTGTCAGATCACTTACGACCAACGGCGCATTGAGGTTGTAGAGCCCCAAATTTGAGGACGGCGAGACGTTGCGGACGCCGCGACCAAAGACCACCACGTCCAGATCGTTGGTGCCGGCATACGTAAATGCTTCCTGTAGTCCAAACGTATCTGTACCGCTCACGTCTAGCTGGGAGCCATCCGGCAAATAGACAGTTCCAGGAACTCCTGCACTGATATCCGAAAGGGGTGGTACCACTGTGACTCGTCCGGCCGTACTCAACAGGTCGAACGGAATCGGATCGTCTGTCCGACGCACCGGAAAAATATTACCGTCCCAAAAACCATTACCCACATAATGGATGTTTTGGGGCAATACATTGTCGAAATGCAGGCTTAGATCGTTTATCGTCGCCTGTAGCGAGTTCATCGTGACAGGATACACCTTTGCGGTGATGTTTACGTTGAAGTGAAAGCGGCTATCGACAGCCCCAATCGTTCCGTAAAGTTGTCCATCCAGTGGGTGTGGTGTCCGTGGTTTGAAGACGACACCGTGCGTAGCATGAGGAGCATTAATTCCGCCTCCACTCCAGTACAAGTCCGTAAGCATCGTACTGTCAAAGCGAATGCCAAAATCGGTGACGCTGGAAGTAAAATTAAATGTGGCATCCTTGATTCGGAACGTTCTCAACTGGATTTCTTCGATATCGAGATGTGCATCCAGCGTGTAGGTGCCGGGTAATACAAACACGTCCCAGCCTTGTGCGGCCGAATGATCGAATGCTTCCTGAAGACCATCTGTTTGCGTATCGCTGATGTCTAACGCAGACCCGTCGGGCAGGGTCACACCAGACGGATTGACGATGATAGCCGCTGGGTGATAGGTCGAAGTTCCTGATCCGGAGTCAATAGAATTGCCGAACTGTCGTCCCCATAGGAGTCCGTCCTTGCCATCCACATCCGCATCACCGTCCGCATCACCATGTTGTTGGGTTGCATTGCTGGTCATGCCCAGGTTGGTTTCCCAGATTACATAATCGTCTTCGTCGACCTGAAGGTCACCGTTAAAATCGGCATCGATCTGCGGATCAATTTCCTGGATGGTCAACTGGGTAGCGGCAAATGTGTTAATGCCATTTCCTTGTGGACCATTACCGTTGACCACGATGTCCAGTGTGTCGCCAGGTTGAATAGCGACTCGTGTCACAGGTATGGGAGTGGTCGTGGTAGTGGCATCCACTGAGAACAACGGAAATGAATTCTTAAAGACGGACAACTGCATTTGGCGGGTTGGCTCGAAATCCACCTGTTGAAATGTGCCTGTGATCTTTATCCCCCCTAGGTTAGCCTCGGTAGGCGCTGTCCAAATGATGCGGTTAGGACCATGGCCCGCTAGGGACTGGGCTGGCAATCCAAAAGCACCACCGCGAGCGAAAGAAGGGACTCCAGTGGCGTCAGCCCATCCAGCACCTACTCCGAATGTGTTGGGACCTGGAGATGTGCCGTTGCCGTTCGTTTTTTCCAAAGATGAAGTTGTGCCGTCGGTACCAAGATAGGCCCAGACTCCATTGGGATTGTTGACAGGCAACCCACCTACAAAGTCTGCGGCGAAGTCGGGGCCCAGGTACCAAGATTGCGCAGAAAGAACCACGCGGGGTTCCAATAACTCTACACAAAGGGTCCGAAACACAACTTGATGTTGAAACCGCTTGCCTTTCAATCTGTCCATATTTCTTATTTTAACAGATTTTGAGCATGGGTTTGGCGTCATTGTCTCCGCAACTTAAATCGAGTGATCCTTCTTGTTTGTATCTGTCTACCTCTTACGGTGACCCTGGCAGAACATCTAGGCCACAGTACGCAAAGGCAACGCTCACGACACGGAGGTGTGACCGATGAGGCTGACAATCTTAGCCGATGATTTGACCGGAGCTTGTGGTACGGGGATCCAGTTTGTCGACCAGGGATTCTGTGTTAGTGTCAAAACGAACAACGACTGCGTACAAGCATCTGAAGCAAAGATTGTCATTGTTTCGACGGCTAGTAGATCTGACTCGCCGTTGCCAAAGTTCGTGAAGCTCAAGCTGACCTGTTGCAACAACACCACCACTTAATTTACAAAAAAGTGGATTCTACGCTGCAGGGAAACTTAGGCGTCGAAATCGCCGAAGTGCTGCAGCATCACCCAGACAAGATGGTCCTGGTTTGTCCTTCGTTTCCTGCGATGGGACCGTGCTGGTGACCAAAGCGGGTGACTTTGGAAAAGATGACACGCTCGTCAACATTTCGGCTGAATTGGTCCGCCAAACGCCACGTCTGGACGTTGGTTAAACCCTGTTGCGTTTGTAGGGCCTTCAGAAAGATGACAGGATGGACCTTCAATCCGTTGATTCGCCTCTGAAATACTCTTTAAAAACCAACGGCTGTCTCGAGTTAACTTGGTGACATGCCTGGAAAATTTTCCTGTCATCTTGTCCATTTCAACCCGATCTATCCCACCTCCTCGACAAGCCCAAAGTTTGTAACAATAGATGAAGTGTGAAGTTCGACGGCAGTGTAAAGTAAAAAGTAAGTGGTCCAGATGATCTAAGGTTTAAGTGTGAATAAACTATCGACTGAGTTTCCTACTATTTGTATTTCGATCGGGGACCCAGCTGGTATCGGTCCCGAAGTGACGTTAAA
>JAKVBZ010000046.1 GCA_022448645.1 Pirellulaceae bacterium | reverse complement strand
GAAACAAGCAATCCCAAGAAACTTCACTCAGCGAAATTACCGATCCCTTGCAGATCGAACAGGAACAACAGCTTAACGACCTGATCGATCCTTCTCGATTGCGAGCTAAGGAACACCTCGAAAAAGGACGACTCTCCTTGTCACAAGGAAACATCAGTGGAGCCGTTGCATGGTACCAAAAGGCCGTCTCCGAAAACGCTCAATACGAACCGGAAGACTATAGCCCCGAACAATTGCGTACTGAACTCGAAGCAGCCGGTGTGCAAAATCTTTCTGCGACGTCCGACCGTTTACAACCACCATCCATTCGTCCCCCTAGGGTCACACCAAACGAATTACCTGTGCTGGTAAACACCGACGCTCTCGATGATCGAAAAGAGATTACCAACAGCGATTCGCCACGCCCCATCCGACAATCCATTACGAATCCATTTTCGAGTTCCGTGTCCGGACTCCCCGGGCCCCAGTTTGCCACGGGATACGAAGCGACGCCGACAGTCACTCCCAATCCACGACAACCACCGAGTCAGTCTATCCTGCTCGAGGCACGTTTGGCTTTAGCAGCCGGGAATTTCGACCGAGCACAACAGCTCGTGAACCAGGCGAGTCAAAATGGCGTTGTGTCTCCTTTGCAACGAGATACTCCTCAGCAGGTCGCCGCCTTAATTCGGCGTTGCCAAGCCGTCCGAAACGTCGCTGGGGGGATTGAACCGGCCCAAGCAAACTACCAGCAAGCGCGGCTTTACATGGAACAGGCAGAAGGCCTTTTGGATTATGAGGAATTCAAAACAGCCATGCAACTCGCTGAAAAAGCAGGTCAACAGCAAGCACAATTCCAGGCCGATGAATCCAACCCACTGCAACTGATGCGTCGTATTCATCGCGAGATTGCCACCAGTGAACAAAGTGGTTCATCCGTGTCAATCGATCAGCAAGAACTAGGCTCGACCTTCGATGCCAGTCAATCTTTGGGTAGATCGTTCGGAGCCGTCGCTACAGCATCCGGCACTAAATCCAGCGCTAAGCCATCTGCTCCCAAAATAGCCCGCGCCATTTACGATCCAACTGCCGATCCAACACGAAATGAACTAGCCACGGCTACCGGAAAATCAGCTGACCGAGCTGCGAGTGGAAACGTGGCCCATATTATTCAGTTAGGCGAGCAGGCGTTGGCTGATAACCAACTCGAGATCGCACGAACGCACTTCATCGAGGCACTCAGCCAAGTGGAGGATATAAGTCCGGAACAGCAACAACAACTTCAGGACCGCTTGCAAATGGTCAGCGCCAGGTCGGTCGCACCACCAGACATTAGTGAACCCTCCGCACTGCCGAAAACCGAAGCCAAGCAAACGTTGGCTTGGAGACGATGGGTGAATGAAATAGCCTCCCAGCAACGTGAAGCCCAAAAAATTGGTCAAGACGACCCCATCGCGGCTCTCGACAAACTGAAGGATCTCCGTGACCAACTCAATCAATCTGATTTGACACGAAATCAGCAACAGACGTTGGCAGCCCGAATCGACGTCAGCATCGGTCGCTTAGAACAATTTATCGAAGAAAACAAAGCTACGATCGACTTTGAGCAGAAAAATCGAGCAATCAAGAATGAGATCGAATTAGAACGTCAGCACAAACTTGATGCGCAACAAAAACTTGCCCAGCTTGTCGAAGAATTTAACGACCTATTGGACGAAGAGCGATTCTCCGAGGCCGAATTGATTGCGCGGCAAGCACGTCAAATCGATCCCGACAACCCCATTACAGAGACACTGTTGTGGAACGCCAAATTCATCAAACACTACAATCGCAGCATACGCATCAATGAAGAATCCCAAGAAGGATTTTTGGCAGCGGCGCACAGCATCGATGAAGGTGCCGTTCCCTTCGATGACACGAATCCATTTGAATTTGGGAAGGACTGGAAACAACTGACAAAACGGCGGAAAGGCTTTGAGACACAGAACCGGTATAGCAAATCAGAATTGGAAATCCAGGAAAAACTTTCCACACCCGTCGAAGTCCGATTCGAGAATCGGCCACTGCAGGAAGTCATGGACACTCTCGCGCAAATTGCGGGCATCAACATCTTCCTGGACCCACTTGGATTGAGCGCAGAAGCTGTCACCACCAATGAATTGATCAACATCAATCTCACAGGAAGTCCCGTTTCACTTAGAAGCGCGCTCAATCTTATCTTGGAACCGCTCCAACTGAATTACGTCATCCAAAACGAAGTATTGAAGATCACCAGTGAACAAATGCACGCCTCGGATGTCTATCAGGAAACTTACTATGTAGCGGATCTTGTAACCCCCATTCCGAATTTTAATCCCAGTTACAACATCGGACTACCTGCTGCCATGCAGGCAGCTCATGACATCGTCGGGTACACGCCCCCCAACAACGGTATCCCCATGTCTTTGGCCTCGGGCGATACGGACATGGCAACCGACGTCAAAAATCCAAACCTGTTGGCCCAGATGATGGGACCCGGGATGGGCATTCCGGGACAAACCGGCACGGTCCGAGGCCCCATGGGCATTGGGCCTGGTGCAGCGGGTGGCGGTGCTCAAGCTGACTTTGAATCGCTAATCGAACTCATCACCACCACCGTCTCCCCTGATTCGTGGGACGAAGTCGGCGGTCCCGGAGCCATCAAAGAGTTCGAAGGCAATCTGAGTCTCGTCGTCAGCCAAACTCAAGATGTACACGACCAGATCGCCGATTTGCTCGAACAGCTGCGTCGACTACAAGACTTACAAGTCACCATCGAAGTCCGTTTCATTACATTGTCAGACGATTTCTTTGAACGGATGGGAGTCGATTTTGATTTTGAAATCGAGGATAACACCGGGCGCAACCTTGCCGAAGCAGTTCAGGCACAAAACGAAGACAATGGTCCAAGCTTTACAGTAGGCTTGGATCCGGTCAGTGGTCTTCCCACAGCTGATCTGGACCTGAAGTTCAACCAGGGCAGTTTCAACAGCGCGGTTCCAGCTTTTGGCGGATTCGATCCTATGACGGCCGCCAATTTCGGCTTTGCCATTCTCAGCGATATCGAAGCCTACTTCGTCATCGAGGCCGCTCATGGTGATACGCGAACCAACGTGATGCAGTCACCGAAAGTGACCTTGTTCAATGGGCAACAAGCATCGGTCGTCGACGTTTCCCAGCAACCCTTCGTGACGAGCATCATTCCGGTGGTGGGAGATTTTTCAGCAGCCCATCAACCTGTGATTACCGTACTCAACTCGGGAACGACGCTCAGCGTCCAGGCCGTCGTATCGCCAGATCGACGGTTTGTACGACTCACCCTGGTACCATTCTTTAGCCAAATTGGTCACGTGCGAACGTTCACGTTCAACGGACGGACAAGCGCCAATACGGGGACGATAGCTGTCGATCCTTCGGACGAAGAGCAAACCGTTCAGAACGATGTCGAAACATTTACGGAAGGAACGACAGTACAGTTGCCGGAATTCGTTTTCACGACAGTCACCACGACAGTCAGCGTCCCCGACGGAGGTACCGTTTTGCTGGGTGGCATCAAACGACTACGAGAAGGACGCACAGAAACAGGGGTTCCGATGCTCGCCAAACTGCCATACGTCAACCGTTTGTTCAAGAACGTTGGTGTGGGCCGTGAGGCTCAAAGCCTGATGCTCATGGTAACGCCTCGTATCATCATTCAGGAAGAAGAAGAAGAATTGATGTTGGGTGGCGCACCCTAGCTAACAATTCATTAAGCCTCTGGAGAGATGCCTTCCCACGTAAAAACGTGAGGTAAACGGTCATTCCGCACGACATACGGAGGGCTTGGCAGCCAGTCGCATCTATCATGAAGAGCGGTGCAATCCGTCGAATTCTGTGGTCCAATGCGGACTGACTTGTTTGGTTCGGCGATAACGTCCTGGGGTCCTGGCCTACTGCCTTGGCCGATCCGTTTTAAACCACTTGTGTACTTTCCACTCGTGTGGTTACCCATCCCCAAATGACTTTCTATAATGCCGGTGCCTTTTTGACTCGGTGTCAGTTCATCCACCGCAACCACTGCCAGGTATCTTATGGCTTCACGTGATTCTAAGCGTTGGTTTCAACGCATCGGCCCTGGTCTGATAACAGCTTGCGTCGTCATTGGACCTGGAAGCATACTAACTAGCTCAAAGGTTGGCGCCTCACAAGGCTATGCGCTGTCGTGGGTGGTTCTCGTCGCAGCCTTGTTCATGATGTTGTTTACGTCTCTAGGCGCCAAGCTAGGTGCGGTGGCGCCCGCGTCACCAGCAGACCTTATCCGGGATCGCGCTGGCCGCTGGTTGGCCATTTGCATTGGCATCGGGGTCTTCTTCATTTCGGCTGCATTTCAATTCGGTAACAATCTTGGAGTGCATGCCGCGTTTAAGGAATTTGCTGATTATCTTCCCAAAATGGGACGTTTCGACATCGACTACGTGATTGTGTGTTTCAATCTGCTGACCATTTCGTTCTTGTTCGCGTTTCGAAATCTATATCGCGCGTTAGAACGGTTGATGACACTCTTTGTGGGCCTAATGTTACTCGCATTCGCTATCAACTTAATCTTCGCCAGACCGTCCGTCATTGACATATTAGAAGGTTGCATTCCCCCCATTCAACTTTTATGGAGCGGCTCTGACGACGCTGGCCAATCCCTGTTGGATCTCTCGTTACTAGGGCTGGTGGGAACCACCTTCGTCATCACGGCATCCTACTATCAAGCTTATCTGGTGCGGCAAAAAGGTTGGGGGAAGGCTGAACTAAAAGATGGAGTCATGGACGCTCGCGTCGGAGCCATCATCATGGCAATGATTACGTTGATGCTGATGACAACGGCCGCAGCGCGGCTGCAGGGTCAAGCTTTACAAAACGTAGGAGACGTTGCCGCTGGGCTACGGCCGGCATTTGGAGCACTAGGACATTCCTTGTTCTGCCTGGGGCTGTTTTCGGCAGCCTATTCGTCATTCATGGTCAATTCAATGATTGGCGGTTTCATTCTGGCAGACGGATTAGGACTGGGCAGCAAACCTGACGACGTTTTCCCTCGTGTCTTCACCGTCGCTGCGTTACTGTCCGGCATGGCCATTGCCTGGTTAGTCATTCGCGTGGGACTGAATCCCATTCCTGCCATTGTGGCAGCTCAAGCCGTTACCGTGGTCGCCGCTCCGCTCGTTGCCGCCGCCCTCATTTGGCTGACAAGCAGTAAAAAAATTATGGGCGACCAGCGAAACAGTGCCCTGACGAACATTGCAGCAGCCGTTGGCCTATTACTTCTTTTGCTTATGGCCTGGTATACGGCGACCACCATCATTCCTCAACGCTGGAATCACTGGCGTGAATCCACTTCACAAAAAGCTGTTGCTGGTACTTTTTCACAGCGGGGCAGGTTACAATCAAACACGCCACGACGAGCAAGATCAGTTTCACCTATAGGATTCAACAATGTACCTACACAGCCATCCTTTACGCGATCACGACGCCACCACAAATATTGGCGGGTCTGGCAATGTTCAACGGAGCAAGGCTTATTATGTGACGCAGCGACGGGACGAACTTCTTCCCAAGGTGTCGCATCACTTCATAACCTATTGCCGGGCCTTCATCTTCGCCATGTCCGTCTGTGCCCTCTACCATTTCGCAGCGATGGCTGACTCACCAACTGTACTGAACGGCGCAACTCCCAATGATCAGCGATTAGAACCCCTGCGCCACTTGGACAGCTATTTTCCGTTTCAGCCGCCCAGTTCCGAGGCAGAATGGAACGAGCGTAGAGATTACATTCGTCGGCACATGCAAGTCGCTGTGGGGCTGTGGCCGCTTCCCACACGCATGCCCTTAAACGCAGTGATTCATGGAAAGCAGGAGCTTGACGATTACACCATCGAGAAGGTGTATTTCGAGAGCATGCCGGGATTCTACGTCACTGGCAATTTGTACCGTCCTGTCGGTAAAACCAGCCGCGTGCCAGGCATTCTCTGTCCCCATGGTCATTGGCCCAATGGACGCTTCTTTAAGACGTCGCCAGAGGACATGAAACGTGAATTGGAGCAGGGTGCCGAGCAGTTCGAACAAGGCGGTCAAAGTCCGTTACAAGCTCGCTGTGTCCAACTGGCGAGAATGGGATGCGTCGTTTTTCATTACGACATGCTCGGCAGTGCTGACAGCGTTCAATTTACTCCAGAATTGGTCCACGGGTTCCGGCGACAACGGCCCGAGGCTAACACGGGCGAGAATTGGGGATTGTACAGCCCCGCAGCCGAATCCCATTCGCAGAGCATGATGGGATTACAAACCTATAATTCCATACGTGCCTTAGATTTCATCAGTGAATTGCCTGACGTCGACACGGATCGACTCGCCGTTACCGGCGCTAGTGGCGGAGGGACACAAACGTTTTTGGTGTGTGCTCTTGACGATCGCCCGGCTGTTTCTTTTCCGGCAGTCATGGTGTCGACCGCCATGCAAGGTGGCTGCACTTGTGAAAATTCATGCTTGCTACGCATCGGGACAGGGAACGTCGAATTCGCGGCCATGTTTGCACCCAAACCATTAATGCTATCCACCGCCGATGACTGGACGGTCGAAATGAGTACCAAAGGTTTCCCTGAATTACAGAAGCTTTATCAACTGCTGGGACGGCCTGACGACATTGCATTGGTGGATCGGACAGAATTCAAACACAACTACAACTCAGTTAGCCGACACGCGATGTACCACTGGTTCAACCAGTACCTGGACTTGCAAGTTCAAGAACCCATTCAAGAAAGAGATTATAAGCTACAGTCAGACGATCACCTGACGGTCTGGAATAAAAAGCATCCTCAACCGACAGGTGGCTTCGAATTTGAACAACGCCTGCTTCGCTGGTGGCACGACGACAGCCAACGACAACTGGCCAAGTTAACCCCACATGACGAAGCGTCGATGGAACAATACCGTCAAACGGTAGGTGGTGCGTTGGACATCGTGATTGGACGACAACTGCCGGCACCTACAGACATCGTCTTTGAAAAAACAGACAAACAAGATCACAGCACATTCTTACAAATGCCGGGGCTTTTGCGAAACAAACCGCACAACGAAGAATTGCCATGTATTTACCTCGATCCTTCAGAATGGAACGGCCAAGTGGTCATCTGGCTTGATCCTGCGGGAAAGGCTTGTCTGTGGCATGAGCAAGGCAAACTCCAGCCAGGAATCCAACGACTGCTCGACGCTGGTTCTGCTGTCGTCGGGGTCGACTTGTTGATGCAAGGTGAATTCGTACCAGATGGTAAAGCTCCAGAGCGTACCCGACGTGTCGAACTGGACAGAGAATCGGCCGCCTACACCTTTGGATACAACGCCGCGTTATTTGCTCGTCGAGTCCACGATGTACTCACAGTGATTTCATTCGTCCGCCATCAGGAGCGTACTCCAAAAGAGATTGCCCTCGTGGGAATTGCCGGAGCGGGTCATTGGGCTGCCGCAGCCTGTGCGCAGGCGAAGGGTACTATCGATTTAGCCGCGATTGATACGCAGGGCTTTCGCTTTGCGAGCATTCGTGATTTACACCATCCTGATTTCCTACCCGGTGGCGCAAAATATGGGGATTTACCAGGCATGTTGGCTGTAGGCACGCCCACAAAACTGTGGTTAACCGGCGAAGACAAACAGTCTTGTCAGCTTACCGTGTCGGCATACGCGGCCACGGGAAACGCAAACGGTTTCATGCTGGCGCCCCAGTCAAACAACTCAGCCAATGACGTAGTGAATTGGTTGTTGAGCAAGTCGTAAGATGCTTGAATTTAATGAGGTTCTGCCACCACTCGGTTACGAAGCGTACCGACGTATTCTAATTCGATTTCGACCTCATCGCCTGGTTTGATGACAGATGTCGAACCCGGTGTTCCGGTAAAGATCAAGTCACCCGGAGACAGTGTGGTGTGGTGGCTAATGTGGCTCACACAACTCGCCACATCATGAATCAAATGGCTGGTCGATTCGTCTTGCATCACCTTGCCATTGAGGCGCAAGGTCATTTGCAAGTTATCGTAATCAACTCCCGAAACAATGTAGGGTCCACAAGGTCCGAAAGTATCACTTCCCTTCGCTCGCCACCACTGAACGTCGCCCTTTTGCCATTCACGTTCACTGACATCGTTGCCACACGTAACGCCCAATACATAGTCAAGCGCTGTATCGCGAGAAACATTATGTGCCAAGCGTCCAATCACAATCACCATTTCCGCCTCAAAGTGCACTATACCGCGACTATTTTTCGGGATCACAATATTGGTTTCATGTGCGGTAAGTGACGAAGTACTCTTGAAAAAGGGTTGAGGGATTTGCATTTTTTTGGGCACCACCCCCGGAACTCGCGTGTCTTCGGTGGTCGAGGTACTTGTTTTCGCCTGCTTCGTTTCCGGATCAAACACTACCTTCGTCTTTGTAGTGATCGTCGTGGTCGTACCTCCTTTTCCTAAATGGCTCTTATAGTTTCCCGCCATGGCAAACACATGCTGGGGCGTCGACGGGACAAGTAGCCTCACATCTTGGAGCGCATACCGTTTGCTGGTCTTTTCCCATTCTCCGAACAGATCGCCGTCCAATTGCCTTATCTGGTCACCTTCGACAATGCCATACGCCACGGTATCCCCGATTTGAAAACGAGCGTATTTGACAATCTCAGCTCGCAAAACGTGCCCGGATAGCGCGATCAACAAAAAACAAACACTTACGACTGCCGAATTCATGAAAAATCGAGTTAAGCAATTATTGCTGTACCACATGATATGTCTCCGTGATTTATCCACCTAGGAATTTATGAACGAGGCCAAATAGGACGTGACGACCAAAAGACCACAGCCAAATCAGTATAAACCGATTTGTGCATCAGGAAAACCGTTTGCGAACATACGGCTTGAACAGCACCAATGTCCTCTCTAAGATGTGGCCACCATATGGCGACAGCAGCAAGGAATAGCAGGTTTACGAACGGCAACGCATTATGGGTACTTTTTCTACGCTCGATCTTCTGATCTTCAGTGGCACGCTTCTGATCGTCATGGTCGTCGGACTGTGGGCAGGCCGCAAGGAAGAGACAACTCAGGATTTTTACTTAGCCGGGAAAACAACACGTTGGTGGGGAGTTGCTGGTTCTATATTTGGGTCGAACATATCGGCCAACCATATGGTCGGCATGATGGGTGTTGGATTTACGCTCGGATTCGTTGAAAGCCAATTTGAAATATCGGCGATTGCAGGGTTGCTGTTGCTGTGCTACGGATTTCTACCCGTCTACCGAAGGCTGAACGTCTATACGCTAAGCGAGTATTTGGGCCGTCGGTACAACGAAGGATGCCGGATTATTTATGCCCTAGTAATGATTGTTATTATCGTCGGCGTGCAGATGATGACCGGATTTTACATTGGGTCCAGATCGCTCAACATCCTTTTGCTCGACGACCTGGCAGTTTCAGCAACCGACAAACAAGTAGACGAACCAACAGAAACGACCTCTCCGATTCACACCAGGAATTTCTCCGGAGAGGATACCGTTGAGCAAACAGAAAACAACGGAGCGGAGCGAAAGGTTACCATTGAAAAAAAATACTACGTCATTGGTATTCTCATCATGGCCATTGTCACTGGGACCTATACGATCGCTGGTGGGTTAAAGGCCGTGATTGTGACCGACGTCATTCAGTCAGTCATGATGCTCGTGGCAGCTGCGATTGTAGCCATACTTACACTCAGCACCCAAGAGATTGGAGGCTGGTCGGGCATGATGGCACTCGACGCTCAACAAGATAACGCAGCAAAAATGCATCTATACCTTCCCTCGCATCACCCAGAACGACCGTGGACCGGCATGCTCACAGGACTTATCATCCTCCACTTCAACTACTGGGGAACCAACCAATTTATCGTGCAACGTGCCCTCTCAGCGCGCAATGACCGAGAAGGACGCATCGGCATCATCGTGGCAGGGTTTTTCAAGTTGCTCATCCCCTTCGTGAGCATCGGTACCGGTGTCGCTGCGTATTATTTGTTCATGGAACGCTTGCCTGGAATCCAGTTCGACGGAGACACCGCATTTCCAGTCCTGATGCGAGAAGTCGTATCGCCATTAGGTGCCGGTATGGTCGGTATTGTGGCAGCCGGATTGATTGGGGCGATCTTGAGCAGTATCGATTCGATGCTCAATTCGGGCGCCACCATTGTCACTTTTGACCTCTACCGTCGTTATGTTCGCCCACAAGCGTCTGACCGTGAATTGGTCTTGGTGGGCCGAATTTGTATCGCAATCTTTGTGATCGGGGCCGCCGCTTTAGCGATTTTTTACATGGACCCGAATCGCACAGAACACTTCTTTACGACCGTTGCCGGCCACACATCAAAGCTGGTGACGGGTATCGTTGTGGCCTTTGCACTCGGAATTCTCTGGCGACGAGCCAACGGGATGGGGGCCCTGGCAGCCATCTTGGCGGGGATTGTTTGCAGCTATAGTGCGCCTGTCGTCTATGCAAACTACCTAGCACCCTTGCCAGGCATAGAATCCCGGTTGGGAACTTCTCTGAATTTTTTCCACAGCGCCTTCGTAGCTGCCATCGCTGCCACAGTGGTGCACGTAACCGTAAGTTTGCTCACACGTGCCGAACCCGAAAAACAAAACCTGACGTGGACAGAACTGGGGAATCATGCTCCTAACACCGTACCTCGAATCATTTTCTGGCTCACCATATCGCTTATCATCTATGGATTTCTGGGTGGATTCATGATTGGAAACATCTTAGCCAACTCTGTTGCCGGCTTAATCGCTGCGGCTTGGACCTTCAGCATGTTCGCCGCTTTAGCTCGTGCGCAACTAAAGCGAGATGAGGCGGTGGGCTGGCGAGCTTGGCTAAAAGAGGACCGCGTTTGGGCTGGCATACTGGCTGCCACTGCAGTCTATATGATGTACCATTACGCGTAGTTTGTTTTCATACCCCCCTGAACCGACGGTTGGATCCAGTGCTACGAACGGCCTGCATCGAGCAACAAACGTCTACCGCCCCAAAGAACTCAGTCGTCGCCAACTGACTTGTTCTAACTAGCTATCTTCTGGCTGCTGTGCTTGCCGAGCCTTTCGAATGGCCTGCGTCATTTGACGAACGTAGGCTCTTTTTTGTTTCTTCGTTTCAGGATCCTGAACGTAGTCTTGAAACTCGTCACGCACCAACTTTCTCACGCTGGAATCCGTATCCAAACCACGCACTCGGAGATAGAACCGCGGGCTGAGAGGTAAACGGTACAAGAAGGCCCCCAGTCGATATGGCATCGGATATGAAACGACACGGTCGAGGATCTGGAATGGGTTGGAGGTACAATTATTCGTAGCACAACAACGATACATGTAGTATGCCTCGCCAGTACCCGCCCGATGGCTACGGAATAGAGACTTCACTAACAATGCACGCATGGAGGATTCCGTGAGCGGAAGAGGCGGTGATTCTGTCACATACTGGCCCTCGACAACTATTCGTTCAAACACCATTTGCCTTGTCGACATGAATCGGTGCATACTCAGCAGGTGACCACCCAATGCATCTCGCAGATTAAAATTTACCCCTTCGGGACCAACCGCCTCGATAGAATAGACAAAGTCATGGACGAGGTGCCATGGCTCACCGTCAATGTCTTTCCCCAATGGAAACAACTCGACTGGTGAATCTTGAGAAAGCAAGAAACGACTTTGGACGTGATTAAGTTGTGGTATTTTCCGTTTAGGAATTCCGTCGCGTCCCAGGACCGGTTCGGAACGACCGTTAACGTTGCGAAATTTGATTTTTGAGAAATTAAAAGCCTGTCCAAAAACATGAACGACACTATTCAAAGGAATCCGCGCCCGCCAAAACGAGTTTTCGTGAAAAAAATGGTCCACAATCAGAAACGGCTCGTCAATCGACTCTTCGGTCAAACATTCGTCAATTAGCCGTACGGACCGCCGTGTTGACGTGTTTGCAGTTTGTCCAGCGTACCGGCTCAGACTTGGCATCCGTATTTCAAATGAATTCTCCAAATCCTGACTCCGTGAACGGAAATGACAAGGATCTACTCGCGAGTCGTTGCCGCATTGACGCATGTGAGGAAAGTGCAACAATTCTAGGATCATCATGCGGACGGCACGAGGTAGAAATGTTACCGAAAAATCAGCCCACGGAGAACGGTATTTTGGCGACTCCTGACAGGGATTGTCTTTCGGCAGGCTCTTACCAACCTTGCAATCGCAACGTCCATGATGCTTGCGAGCACGACATCCAAGACGCCAAAACCACAAACACCGTAGCGGAAGAGCAGCAAGCCAAGCCATTAGGCCACCACACTTTAATAGATTTTTACGACTGCCGTACCATTCCCAGCTCAAGCGAGCTGCTCGAAGAAATCATGGTTCATGCTGCCGAGCTGACGGGTGCCACGGTAGTCGACTCCACGTTCCACGAATTTAGTCCGTACGGGTTGTCCGGGATGGTCGTCCTCGCCGAGTCTCACTTGGCGGTTCATACTTGGCCAGAGCACGCGAGTGTTTGCGTGGATTTGTTCAGCTGCAGCCCACACATTATCCCGGAACCAGGAATAAAATATCTCCAGAAAAAGTTCACCGCGACCCGAATCGACAGCACCGCAGTGCCTCGAGGAGTGCAGACGAGACTGTCGCCCGCAAAGAGAGGAATGGATGGATTCTAATCCAGCATTGCCTTCGGGTGTGACATTTAGAGAGATGTCTTCGGATGACGTGCTTCCTGTCTTGGACATCATCCGGCAGCACGACGAAGATGACTATGACTTTGCTCGCAAGACATACCAACGGGACATCGGTGGGCATTACGTACTAGATGTAAGAGGACTCGTTTCGGGCGTCACTGGTGCTCAGCATATCGACACCACTGATAACACCTACGGATTGTCATGGACCTATCTGCACACGGCACAACGTGGAATGGGTTTGGGGAAGTTGATGATCGAACAAATGGTAAACCTGTTAAGGAATCAGGGCGCTCGCAAGATTTTCGTTAACACCAGCGATTACGTCGCTCCGGGACGTGGCGAGATCTATCGGGTGGCCCACGATGTGTATCGGGCCATTGGGTTCGGAGACGAACTCAAGCATCCTCATTATTACGATCGTAACGAGGCACTGATTGCACTTGGTTACCGCGTTAAGGAGTTGGAGAAGGCGAGCAATTTGGAAATGTTTGATTCGGGAGCTGAAATCGTTGACGTCGACGAAATCCCTGAAACCGATGACGCCTATTACATCCAGTGGGAAACCACCGACGGGCCTGGAGCAACGGCAGACGACTTGGCCGAGGTCATTCGCCAAGTAGAGAAGTGGGAAGGAAGGGTCATTTTTGTAGGAATACCATCCGATGCGACAAAAATCGCCCGTTTGTTTTCCACCAGTCGTTTTCGCCAAGAAGGCATGCTCAGCGATTTTTTTGCAGACGGAATTCATGAACTGCACTATCGCTACGACCTTGTTTAAGTCAGATTATGTTGTCAGCTTTGCCAGGAATTCTTGCCATCTGATTCAGTCCATAAACATGAGGTGAATGATGCGACGTTTCCACGATTTCGGATGGACTTCCGTACTACTCGTTGGTGTAAGCCTCCTTTGCATGGTGGGCACAAGCGGTTGCGTAACACACACCAACGTGGAAGTGATCGACTTGAACCAAGTTCTGGATATATTGATGGCGACTATGGATGAGTCCGATGCGGCCTCAGCTGCTAATCCGGCGAATTCATCACAACCGGAGGACATAGCTCAGGTGGCTGCAGCTGAAGAAGATGCTGCCAAACAACAGGAGCTTCTGACCAGATTCGCCACCGAGCTAAACAGCAGAAAACTGATTCAATCGCCAATTGGAGTATCATTGAATGCCAATGGTGCGATCGAAGGTTTTACGGACCGGAACCAAAACATGACAAAGGATACTGGTGACAAAAAACTGTTCACCGTACAAATTGATTCAGATCGCAAACGTCTGATCGCGTCCGACACCAATGACTACCACCGCGAACATCCCTACCGTCCCCGCATGGGCGGATTTTTTACGGCGTACATGCTTGGTTCGATGTTAGGACGGCAAAACAGCTTTTACGCTACGCAGCCAAAACCTCGCTTTGACAACATGAAGATGAGTCCCAAAAACTACCACGCCAGTGCCGTCAATGCGGTCCGCTCCAAGGTCCGCAGTAAGTCCAGCCGCCCTGCTCGTTCGCGTAGTCGCTCTGCTCGTTCGCGCAGTGGCTCTCGCGGTTTCAGCTTTGGAAAATAGTATGCCGGAATTTCTTTCGGCCAGTGAAAACGAACGCGACACCCCTTCCGCCGAACTTGGTACTTGGAAGACGTCGGTGCTGCTAGTTTCGGTAATGGTGGTCGCCATGTGTGGCATCACCTACGAACTGATCGTAGCTACTGTCTCTTCTTATCTTTTAGGAAACAGTGTCTATCAATTCTCGATCACCATCGGTCTCTTCATGTTCGCGATGGGAGTCGGATCTTATTTGTCGCGGCACTTAGATCACCATTTAGTCAGCTGTTTCGTTACGGTTGAAATCGCTGTCGCTCTTGTCGGTGGAGTATCCAGCACAGTGCTGTTTGTGGTATTTCCGTTTTATGCGTTTTACCGTCCCGTCATGTACACCTTGATCATCAGCATTGGCGCTCTTGTAGGCCTCGAAATCCCCATACTCACTCGACTGCTCAGTCAGGCTCGTAGTTTACGTTTGGCCATTGCCAATGTTCTTTCACTTGACTATCTCGGCGCGTTAATTGGATCTGTTGGCTTTCCGATCCTGCTGCTGCCGTCTCTGGGACTGTTTCGTGCTTCGTACGTCATTGGACTATTGAATGCCATCGTAGCAATCGTAACGGTATACTGTTTTCGGCACGCCCTTCGACGTCCTGGCGTCTATTTCCTCGGGTGCTTCTTCGTCATCACAACATTACTCGCAGGCCTTATCTATTCCGCCAGCGTTACAACCTTTGCCGAAGGGCAATTGTTCGCTGACCAAATCATTCACCGCGAACAGACGCCATATCAACGGATCATCGTCACCAGGAATGATCGCAACGCCGAGATACGTCTGTACCTTGATGGGCATTTACAATTCGCCTCGGGAGACGAATACCGCTACCATGAAGCGTTGGTTCATCCAGTCATGGCATTGAAAGGCGACCGGATACGAATTTTGTTATTAGGGGGTGGTGACGGGATGGCGGCACGTGAGATCTTGAAATATGACGATGTTGCAAAGATCGACCTTGTCGATATCGACCCAACAATGACAAGGCTTTGTAGCACATTTCCTCCTATTTCCCGCCTTAACGAACAAAGCCTGACCGATCCTCGTGTCACGATCCATCACGAGGATGCCTTCAATTTTGTACGAAACGCATCACACCGTTATGACCGAGTCATTATTGACCTGCCAGATCCCCATAACGAGGTCTTGAACAAACTTTACTCCGTCGAGTTTTACAAGGGAGTACGACGCCTGCTGTCGGATGGTGGCTTTGTGGCAACGCAAGCATCCTCACCGTTCTACACTCGCGAAGCGTATTGGTGTATCGCGCGCACGATGCAGGCAGCCGAATTGAAAGATTTGGGTCCCATGCACACCTACAGCTTTTGCGTCACGGTACCTTCGTTTGGTATATGGGGCTTTCACCTAGCTGCTCAAGATGGCAAGATGCCCGATCGTTTCCCCGTGGATATCAGCAAAACGAAGTTCCTTTCCCCACAGGTCATGGCCATCGCCACGCAGCAAGGAAAGGATTTGGCTCCCATCGAGGTACCGGTCAATTCGATGTTCGAACCCAAGCTGTACCCACTGTATCTACAGGGAGTACTCCGTTAGCCGTTAACCATGAATACAGACGTTGAAAAGTGTCACGCAGGCATCCAACTCTGAGAGCATAAGCCTATGAACCGACATCGTTAACCCAACGCACGTCGGTTCAGATCAATGATTTGGCGGACCTCAATTTGGTTCGCACAGCCAAGTTGGTGGGCTGAAAACAAATTCATTCGCGGAACAGACGACGGTCGTCCTCATTTGGATCGCTAGAACGAAATGCCACAGCACACCGTAAAAAGACAGGAAATAGATGATTGCTGCGTTGTCAGCTTGAGCCCCGCCCCTACTCATTGATTGAGTCGGGGTCCCAGGCTACAGAGAAACGCAACTGCCATTGAGATCAATCACAAGATCGCACGACAAAATTCACCATTCTCCCTGGTACGACAATAACTTTTTGTTCGCTCGAATCCTCGAGAATTTGAGCAATCTTAGGATCCGAACGTGCAGCTTGCTCAAGATCTTCCTTGCTACCATCAGCAGGTACTTTTACTTTTGAACGTATCTTCCCGTTGACTTGGACGGGTACTTCAATGGTATCCTCGCGAATCAACGCTTCATCAAAACTTGGCCAAGGCTCATATGCCAGTGTGTCGTCATTGCCTAAAGTGTGCCATATCTCTTCGGCAATGTGTGGGGCATAAGGAGACAGCAACAGAATAAACTGCTCCATGATGGATTTTGGGCGAACGGATTGCTTCGTAAAGTAATTCACGAATTCCATCATGCGGGCGATGGCTGTGTTAAACTCCATATTCTCCGTATCTTGGGTCACTTGCTGGATCGTCCGGTGCAGCATGCGGGCCTGCTCTTCGGTCGGATAGACTTCCTGGACTGCAGCGTTCAATTCGAGCGTTTCGCTACGGTCGTCAATGATCATTCGCCAGACTCGATCCAAGAAACCACGAACCCCGTTGACTCCAGACATGCTCCAAGGTTTGGGCATCTCCAAAGGTCCCATAAACATCTCATACAAACGCAAACTGTCTGCCCCATAGTCTCGCACAATTTCGTCTGGATTGACGACGTTACCCCGACTCTTGGACATTTTGTGGGCTCGACTGTCGATACGGATATCAGGATCCGCACTCAGGACAAAAGCATCGCCCTTTTTCTCGACTTGACTGGCTTCGACTTTAACAGCTTCCACACTTTCGCGATTGATTCGTTGTACGGTTTGTCCATGGTTGTCGGTGTGGACGTCGCGGCTACTCACCCAAGATCCGGACGTATCACGATATCCTGTGAACTCCAGTTCTCCTAAGATCATCCCCTGATTAACAAGTTTTTGAAACGGTTCCGGAGTGCTGACCAGCCCACGATCATAAAGAACCTTATGCCAAAACCGAGCATACAGTAGGTGCAGCACAGCATGTTCGGCCCCTCCGACATACAGATCCACCGGCATCCATGCTTTCTCTTTTTCAGAATCAACAAACGCTTCTGCGTTGGAAGGGTCAATGAATCTCAAGTAATACCAACACGAACCGGCCCATTGAGGCATCGTATTCGTTTCACGGCGATAGTGCCGATCACCGTGGTTAACAAACAACCAATCGTCTGGTGCTTTGCCCAACGGAGGTTCAGGAGTCCCGGGCGGTTTGAAATCGTCAAGATGCGGCAGGTCTACTGGTAATTCGTCAGCTGACACGGCACGCACAATGCCTGTGGGCTGGCTATCACCGTCCAACAGGTGCAATACAGGAAAAGGCTCACCCCAGAACCTCTGCCGACTGAACAGCCAGTCTCGCAACTTATAATTGACCGCCCACCGCCCCATTCCTGCCGACGCTAAATCTGAGGTGATACGAGATTGGAAGTCGGAGGTGGATAGTCCGTTGTAGCGATCTGAGTTCACCGCGGTTCCCTGTCCGGCAAAACATTGTTCACCTGGTAACACCGCGGCACGGTCCACATCAGCTACATCACCAGGATCTACTACAGCAACAATTTGTAGATCAAACTGCTGAGCGAATTCGAAGTCCCGTTCGTCGTGGGCCGGAACAGCCATAATGGCTCCTGTTCCGTAGCTGATCAGCACGTAGTCGGCAATCCAAATAGGAATCTCTTGATCGTTGACTGGATTGATGGCATACGATCCAGTGAATACTCCCGTTTTCTCCTTTGCCAAATCCGTTCGTTCTAGATCACTTTTATGCGCGACAGCGTCGCAATACGACTGGACAGCGTCTTTCTGTTCCGCTGTGGTTAATCGCTCCACGAATGGATGCTCTGGGGCAATCACCATGTACGTCGCCCCGTACAACGTGTCCGGCCTAGTCGTGTAAATGCGTAAAACATCCGGATTAGGATCTCGAGGAAAATCTCCTTGATCCTGCGATTTGCGCCACAACTCGTAGGCTGAACGCTCTCCGACAAAAAAGTCAACCTCGGCACCGGTACTTCGGCCAATCCAATTCCGTTGCAGTCGTTTCACGCTGTCTGACCAATCCAGGTCGTCCAGATCCTTTTCAAGACGGTCAGCATAGGCCGTAATGCGAAGCATCCACTGACGTAACGGGAGCCGTTCCACGGGGTGCCCACCCCGCTCACTCTTGCCGTCCTGCACCTCTTCGTTAGCCAACACAGTACCGAGTGCCTGACACCAATTCACCATAGCACTCGCCTGGTAAGCCAATCGATGTTGATCTTCATATCGCGCCACAGATTGGGACCCACCTGCCGCCACATCATCGGGAATTGGCAACTCACAAATCGGCCGACCGCGCTGCTGCTCTTCATCGAACCAGGTATCGAAAAGTGTCAAAAAGATCCATTGTGTCCAACGAAAGTAATCCACATCCGTCGTTGCAAATTCGCGGTCCCAATCATAGCTAAAACCAAGCATCTTCAGCTGGCGTCGAAAGTTAGCAATATTTCGCTCGGTCGATTCTCTGGGTGGTGTGTTCGTACTGATCGCGTGCTCTTCTGCTGGTAAGCCAAAAGCGTCGAATCCCATAGGATGCAGTACACTGCGACCACGCATGCGTTCAAAGCGACAAGTAATATCGGTCGCCGTATATCCTTCGGGATGACCAACATGCAGGCCTTCTCCACTTGGATAAGGAAACATGTCGAGCACATAGAGTTTTTCACCAGATGGAATGTCGGGGGCACGAAATGTGGCATTTTGATCCCAGAACTGTTGCCAACGAGGCTCAATAACCGACGGATTATAACGGGGCATGGTTTGGTAACTTTGAAATAAGTTGAAAGAAGATAACAGCTTGCAACGATTATACTGCCATATCTCCACGGATTTTAGCTACTTCATGGGCTTTCCGCCAAGAGAGGACCCTTTTTACAACACCTGACATCGTCGTAGCTCGACACGGGGCATTTTGCCCCATTGTGAATTCTTGGTTAACTCCGTGGGCAATATGGCATGTACGTTGTAAACTTGAACTACTGAGTTCCCTAAACGAAATGTGGCGGCTCGAGAATTCGGTCGGTCAAGCATCATGCTATTTGGACGCCAAAATTTAGCGTTGGTCGAAGTCGAACGTGGTTGCATGCGCAAGGCGGGTCGCTTCAACGCGCAATTGATGGATCATCTGCGAACATTCGTCAAAGCGGGAATCACTACCGGAGAAGTTGACCAGCTCGTGCTGGAGTACACTCGAGACCATGGGCACACACCAGCGTGTCTGGGTTACCAGGGATTTCCACGAAGTTGCTGTACAAGTCTAAATGACGTCATTTGCCACGGCATACCTGGTAACAAAGTTCTCCAAGATGGGGACATCTTAAACGTCGATATCACGACGATCGTGGACGGTTGGATCGGAGATCAGTCGGAAACTTTCATCATTGGACATGTTCCAGATTCCGTAAAGCGTCTCGTGCAATGTGCCTTTGACTGCCTGTATTTGGGTATCGATTCAATCGGGCCCGGCGATCCTATTGTAAAAATCGGCAGGGCCATTCAACGAAAAGCGAACTCGATGGGCTATGGCGTGGTGCGGGAATATGTAGGACACGGAGTGGGACGCCGGTTCCATCAGGAACCATCCATACCTCATTTTCCGAATCAACAAGCCAGATTCCAACGAATCGAACCAGGCGTCTGTTTTACCATCGAACCCATGATCAATGAAGGAAACAGGGAAACCGTTCTCGACAAACAAGACGGCTGGACAGTCCGCACGCGGGACGGAAAACTGTCCGCGCAGTTCGAACACACCATTCTCATGACCGAGGACGGACCAGAAATCCTCACATTTACCAACGACGGCCCACAACGTGGACATATCTTCTAGCATCTGCTTAAAACTCAAACGTCGGTCGTGGCAAAATTTTTCATCTCGAGCCGTAGACAACTAAACTCTCGCAAAAACAAGCTGTTGTGTTGGCACCAGCACATGCTTTCTTGAACAGCACCGTTGGCGGTAAGCTGCTGAATCATGGTCTACGATTGCCAGGAAAAGCATCGTTACCGGAATGTCCGACAACGTGCGCAGAATTTTTTTTCTAACTTGTGCTATCTGCTGGTAAATGTGATTCCTGACGCTATGACGACACTTAAGCTGTCAACAGCATGGCAGCTAGCAGAAACTGAAAGGGAGATTAGCGGAAGACAAGATAGCATGGTCGAATCCGGCTTGAGTCATCTTGACGATTGGCGTACAAACCTGCCACTTTTTACGCGTTCTTTCGTTGAATTCAGCTTCGTCCTTCGGGAGAAATCTACGATGCGACTCTGCACCGTACAAATCATCGTCCTATTTTGTACCGCCTTTTCGATTATCGGCGCCCCTGTGGCAAGCGGTGCGACCCCTTTTCCGTATGAAGCCCATGTCACTGCAGACAACATCTATTTACGCAGTGGCCCTAGCGGAGACTACTACCCAACAAGTGAACTTTCACGCGGAGATCGTGTGGAAGTGTATTGGCAAAACGAACACGGATGGTTGGCAGTCCGTCCGCCGAAAAACAGCTTTAGTTGGCTCCCATCAAACGCACTTCGCCTAGTTGAAGGAGAGCATCTGGCGGAAGTGGTACAAGCCAAAGTTCCAGCCCGCATAGGTAGCTTTCTGTCGGATCACCGTAACGTCGCCCAAGTGCAACTTGACCCTGGAGAAATGGTCGAGGTCCTGGCCATCGTTAAAGATGGCGACAACCGCTGGTACAAGATTTCTCCCCCAGCTGGCGAATTTCGCTGGATTCGTGGAAGCGACATTGATCGGTCTCCATTACCACAGGAGCAATCGGAAGAAGAAGAACTTATCCTGCTCGAACCAATACCGCTAGACAATTCCAATCTGCTATCAGAATCCAAGGAATCCGCAGAGACTCTGACAGCCGCTACGGACCAAGAGAAAGAGAACCGCCTAATCTCATGGACGTCTCGGACAGGTAGGTCCAGTGTTCCGCCGCAATCTATCAAGGAACCCGATCCATCAGACCATCACTGGAGAGCACCCGGTTCAGTCGGAACTCCAACCGATACTGCCGTCACCAGCATGAACAAAGGACAAGCTGAAACTAGCATCACCGGCATACCTGCCGCAAACGAGCCGGACTTTCTAGCAAAAAACGCATCCGTCGTTGAACTTGAGATCGCGTTATCCAAGATGGTGGCCAGTCCCAGGACCACGTGGCAACTAGATCCATTGCGCGCCCATGCGAGCCATCTGGCTACCATCGCCAAAACTGAAACCGAAAGAGAAACTGCTCTACGATTGCTGGAGAGGATTGCACAATTCGAATCCATTCGGCAACGATCTGCGAATATCGGGATTGACCCGCTTACTCCGACGCCAGCTGGGTCTCCGCCAGCAATTGCAGCTACTATTCATAACGACGTTCCAGGCACCCTGCCCGGCACATTGCCATCCAACACCACACCCAATTATGACGGTAGCGGTTGGCTCATGCCCGTCGTGACTCAGCGACAAGATGTCCCCCAGTACGCATTAACAGACGACTACGGTCGTATCCTGAAGTTTGTAACTGCGACCCCCGGTCTGAACCTACGCCGCTATCTACGCAAGCAAATTGCTATTCGGGGCACTCAACGAACCGTCCCACAACTGTACCGGCCTCATTTGTTAGCAGAGCGGGTGGTTGAATTGGACCAACAACGTCGGTAGCTTCCTAGAGGACCACATGCCCCAGGCCGCCGAAGTTGGTCGTGGCGAACGATTCGAGTTCGGTCGAAACTGGCAACGTTTCCTGACGACCCTGGATGATGAACGCATTGCTACGGCTCAGCATTCGCTGGTCAAGATGCTAGACCTTAATGACCATTCGCTTCACGGAAAATCCTTTCTCGACATCGGTGCCGGAAGTGGTTTGTTCAGTTTAGCTGCCCGTCGTCTGGGAGCTCGCGTTCATTCGTTTGACTATGATCCAGCCTGCGTCAGCTGCACGCAGTTCCTGAAAGATCGTTATTTCCCCAACGACGCGGATTGGACCGTCGAGGAAGGCTCTGTGCTTAACAGGACCTATGTCGCATCGCTTGGAACTTTTGACGTCACCTATTCATGGGGAGTACTACATCAAACCGGCGACATGTGGACCGCACTCGACCTTGCGAACCAAACGGTGACTCCTGGTGGACAGTTAATGATTGCCATCTACAACGACCAAGGCGGAGCAAGCCGCCGTTGGTTGGCGTTCAAAAAACTCTATAACCAGGTTCCCTACCCGGCAAAGTTAGCGATGGTGCTGTGTGTCGGAGCTTGGTGGGAAGTACGAGCCGCCTTGATTCGTTTGATACGATTTCAAAATCCCTTGCCTCTCGAAGACTGGGCGAAAAAGAAACAAGATCGAGGCATGTCTGTCTGGTACGACCTGGTGGATTGGGTAGGAGGCTATCCATTCGAGGTAGCCAAGCCCGAAGAGATATTCGATTTTTATACCGCACGTGATTACGTGCTCACGAGGCTTACCACGGAACGTGGGCATGGGTGCAATCAATTCGTGTTTCGCAAGAATAAGTTTTCCAGTTAGCTATTTTCGATTCGTTACTCAAGATGAATCACAGCTTGTGTGTCACGTGTGGCCTAACGATTGATAACGACCTCATTGCCGACATTACGTTGCAGTGACCTGCTAGCAACGCTGCGACACGTTAGCTCGACTTGACGAGGTGACGCATCCTCTGGATCATTTGCCCCGCGATCATCACCACGTTTCTTTTCGAGTGAAATGTGAGGAGACTCACCATGCGTCCGTCATTGCCCCTGCTGGCTTTCGCTAACATCCTAGTTCTTCAAGTTTTTGGAGTTTGTGTTGAGGCTCAAGAACAATTCACGTTCCGCCACCAGAATCCCGTCCTGGGAGAACAGTGGGTTAATTCTGTGCAGTTCAACATGCGGATGAAAACGCGTTACCGCTACCCTGGCCAGGAACCCCAGGAAACCTCGAACCACGACCAACAACAGCAATTGAGAAGGTTGACCATACTTGACGTGAAATCCGGATACTCATCTCGTGTGCGAGTTCATTTTGAAAAGGCAGTTCGTCAAGTGGGAGAAACCGACCAAAAAGACTATGAATGGTTGTCTCAGCCGGTGGCTGGAAAGACATACATCGTAGAACGCGTGAAAGACAAGCTCATCGTAACCGATCCTGACGGCAACGTTCCCGAAGAAGAAGAATTGATGATCGTGCGTCATAGCATGGAAGCCGTCGGACGCCCCAATCCACTTGCAACATTTCTTAATGGCCGTACTGTTTCGGTCGGAGACACCGTGTACCTTCCAGGACATCTAGCGAGTTGCTTCCTTGGATCACGGCAGGAGGGGGCTGAATCACAAAAGATGCCGATGAAGCTGGAAAAGGTACAGGACATTGACGGAGTGACTTGCGGACTCTTTTCGGCTCAACTAAAAAGTGTTACTCATGAGGGGCCACGAACCAGCTCGCACATGTCTGGGCACTTTGCGGTTCAACTCAACACTTGTCGCATTGTGCATGTCAACTTTCAAGGTCCTGTAACATTCCGACAAACTCGCATGATCGCCAATCAGGAATACGTGGTGGAAGCCACAGGATCGCTTGCCGTTGCAATGAGGACAGCTTCTGCAAAACGGTAACATCAAGACCCCGCCGCTGAGTGGAATCTGATCTAAGGATTAATTTTGACAGTACAACATTCATGGCAACGAGATCCTGGTCCCCGACTAGAAGATTCAAGGGATCTGGATTCGGGAAAACTACTGGGTCCTTGTATCACACGTGTGCCGGCAGGCGGATACCGCCTGTACTACACTGGGGTTGGTCCGGCAAAGCCCTTTCCAGAATGTCAAGGATACATTCTCAGTGCTTTTTCTGAGGATGGATTCACCTTTCAGCCAGATCCGGGAATCCGTGTCGCTCCGCCATGGAACGGCTCCACAGGACGGCTACGAGCTTTAGTGCCTTCGGTGACTCCCTGTGCTGATGGGAGCTGGCGCATGTATTACCAGCTGAGTGGACCTGCGGATGATCCTTGCTCGATTGGTAGTGCCAACTCAACAGACATGCTGCACTGGAACATCGAACCTGGTATTCGCTTGAAGGACACAACTGGCGTGCGATCCCCTAGATTCGTGTCACTTCCAAGCGGAGGCGGACGATTGTATTGCACGGTTTCGATGGAACAGGATGGCCAGCATACATTTGGTGTGCGTAGCGCTGTGACACGCGATGGCCTGGCCTTCGAATGGGAACAGGGATGGCGATTAAGTTTCGACGGCGCCGAAGATGACACGATGTCAATTTCGGCTGCGGAAGTCGTTCCGCCAACGAAGCATGGCGGAAGCTGGACCATGTTTTACTCGGCGTGGCAAGACGTTCCTGCGGGAACCGTTGTGCCTACCCATCCTTCCAACAATGTCCATGCCATACACGATGGAAGCAGCAAGAATTTCGCTGAGACATCGATCGCTGTTGATATGGCCGGGTATCGGTCTCGCATTTTTGTGACTCAATCGGTAGACGGTTTACATTGGGAACAAGGTGAATGTATCCTGGAGGGACGTGGTTACGGCAACCACGGTATTGACGCGGTTCACGCAGAGGACATGTCCCTACTGCACCTTTCTGCCAAACAATATCGCATGTATTATGCTGGCTGTGACAGCCAGGGAATTTGGCGTATCGCAAGCGCCAGTGGTACCATTTCCGCATCTTCATGAATCATGAACCAGACAAACACTTCTTCATTCGCCCACATCACCTTAGCTACACGTGATGTTTCCAGCAGTGCTAAATTCTTTCAACAAACACTGGGCTGGACACCGATCAATCGACCTCAGAACATCGACTGTGTCTCAGCATGGCTGGCCGTCGCCCCCGACCAAGAGCTCCATCTGGTGCAAGATCCTGCGTTCGAGATTTCTCCTTTTGAGCGGGAATTTGGTCGTCATGTTGCCATCAACTATCCCGCGACTGGTTTTTCCGAGTTAAAGAAAAAGTTGGTTGAGCATGGCGCCGAGTTGATCGCACCAGAACGTGACACACCATTCGAGAGATTCTTTTTCCGGGACCAAAATGGTTACGTCTTTGAAGTGATCGACTCGCATCGCACTCCGGAAGCTTGATCCCACCGGTTTGCCAGCGTAGTACATCATGGCCCCGTCCCCAAGATGCTAAGCCTGTGAGCCGAATGGTTAAATTCAAGGCGAATTGGCGGTGAATAACTCGTTGCTGCTTGATACTGGGCAATTGCTAAGGTTCCGCTGCGTATTACGACAATCATGACACGCAGCGGTGTGTCAGTGAGACGTTGACACACGGCTCCTACAAAGATGAAATCTGATGCGGCTAGCTTACGTATTTTTAAAAAATTAAGGCAAAGACCATTCAAGAAATATTCTACGTCGATCCACATGCGTGTTGCACTCTGACAGGTCTCCATTTGGCTTCCCGCTTCTAGAAACGGCCGGCGGTACGTGTGCTGGAAGGCAGCGCGCCCATCTTCCAGCACAAGCACACCTTCAATTGGCACCTTTTGCTGGTAGACTCGTGGGAAATCAAAATTCCTATCAGTCATCAGTTATCAGTCAGTGAAAGCAAGGAGTTGACACCGCCACTATCGACCGCATAACACGCAAAAAAATACCGACAATTCTACGCGTTTGACTTGCGAGACGGCGCTGAGGTTACAATAGTTGGTGTCACAGACACGCAGGCATTTCAAAATCATTCCTGGGAGGAAATATAGGTCCCAACGATGAGACAGACTCGGCAAATCATTCTGGCGGTGCTGCTTTCAGCAGGGTGTACTTTTGTGCCGGTCATGGGTGGCGAGTTTCAGCCGGTTTGGGAATCACTTGACACGCATCCAACGCCAAAATGGTTCATGGACGCCAAGCTAGGACTGATGATCTATAGCCCGGCGCCAAACCAGGCCGAATGGGACAGCTGGTGGGCATTGCACGACGGCCAACCGTACGTGGAGCAGCGACACATCGGCCGGAACAAAAAATACAACTTCGCTCGGAGCGCCTGGGACAACGGTGTTTGGGACGCCAACGACCTGGCACAACTGGCCCTCGATGCGGGTGCCAAATACGTGGTTTTCGCTCCCAAGGCGCATGGTTATTTCGCTAATTACATCAGTCGTTACACCGATGTCCAAGGTAGCCCCTTTACGAAGATCGGACCGGACAACAGGGATTTCACCGCCGAGTTATCCCAAGCCATACGGGCGAGAGGTCTCCGATTTGGCTTCTTCTTCAACGTCATCCGACCTGACGTGTGCCCATACTGGCTAGAAATGAAGTATGAGTTGATCGACCGTTTCCAACCTAGCTCAATCTGGCTGGACGGCGACAAGCTGAGCTTTCCTGCCGATGATTTGAAGAGCCGCGAGCTGTTGGCCTACTACTACAATCATGCCGCCAAGCCAAACGAGGTAGCCTGCGAAGATGCGCTGGGCGCTTACAAACAGGCGACGTGGGGCAAGCGACTCGTTCACGGAGACTGGTACCGCCGGGAAGCAGCCCACTCGGCCGCAGCCGAGGAAATCTCGGATGGCCACTATGTCCGCTACGAGGAGGTGTTTCGAGGTGGCAACCGCGCACCTCACGGTCGATCCCGCGGCCGTACAAAGAACCTCATCGACTGGTTGATTCACGTAACCAGCCACGGCGGTAATCTTGAACTAGCCATTTTCCCAGATCTCGAATATCCCAGCCAAAAACGCGCCCTGTTACAGCTAGGCCCATGGTTGTCAGTCAACGGAGAGGCCATCTTTGGAACCAGACCGTGGGTCGACGGACGGCCCCACAGCAAGACGACTGCGGGCATTGACGTAGAATTCACCACCAAGCGAAATTCGCTCTACGCTATCCTGCTCGACTGGCCACAGCGTGAAACCGTGCTACCTGGTTTACAAGCAGCTCCAGACACGACCATTCATCTACTGGGAGTGGACGAGCCCTTATCGTGGCAACAGTCTTCTGGCCACTTACAGATTCGCATGCCCTCGTGGTGGGAGAATGGCGTCGAAAAACACGGTCCTGAAATTCCCTGCGATCACGCATACTCGCTCAAGATCACCCCACAACCGCGATGGGTAGAATGACGGATCAGAAAACCATTGCAGAGTATTTCTGCAGAACCACAACGAAGAAGCATGTGCCATACGAACTCCGGCACCAGGCTCGCTGCGGCTGATTATTTACATCTCACAGAAGAGCCGTTTTTTTGTACTGTTGACACCTCGAATTCAAAATATTCGGAACATTCGCCAACCCAAAGATTAAAAGAAACATGACACACCTACGATGCGACAGTGGCCTTTCACAAAGATTGGCGATTGTAGTCACTCTCACAGTCAGCATGTCAGGGCCAGCGATCGGCCTCCGCGCGGAGGAGGCCGTTACTGTGAATCACCAGCGCAGCACGATCAACGATTCGCCGCAAAGCCCTTTGAAGAATCGACACCTGTTTCATGCGGACTTTGCTGACTTCTTCAATCTTTTCATCAACATCCCAAAGAAAAAGAAGTGGATCTCAGATGGCGGTTATTCCCCGAAAGCCACGCATCAATATCTGGACAAGCTGGTGGATGTTGGAATCGACACTCTTCTTGTGGGCCCGAACACCAACGTAGCCTGGCATCCCAGCAAAGCCTGGCCAACCGCCATAGACGGGTATACCAGAGGTGATCGCGATTTCTTTGTGTCTGATGACTTGTCGGATGTTTTGAAGGCGAAAAAAAGCAAGTTCATTGATGCATCCGTCAGAAGATATAATAACGCCTATGACTTAAGAGAATCGGGTATAGATTGGCTTGCTGAGGTATGCAGTGGCTGCCGGCAGAGAGGGATTGCGCCATGGTTATCTCTAAGAATGAACGACACACACGGCGCCGCCGATCCTGACGACTGGCCTAATAGCCCATTTCATGGGAGACCTGACAAAAAGCAGAAGAACACATTCATCTTCCCGCATCAAAACGCTCTGGGGATCAAGGTGGGACTAGACTACGGACTTCCAGAAGTCCGCAACCACATGCTTACTCTGATACGGGAACTAATCAATGATTACGATTTCGAAGGCATGGAGTTCGATTGGACGCGCGACCCAATATGCTGCGAGCCACCTGCGACGAAATCAGATATCGCGGAGATGACAGCATGGCACTCCGAGATTCGCGAACTTGCTCGCAGGAAAGAGAAAAAAACTGGCAAACCCTACGCCCTGGGTATCAAGTGCCCTCCCAATATTGGCTTGATGCGTAGCATCGGTTTAGATGTGGTTGACATTGCGCGTTCTGGGCTGATCGACTTTGTCAGCCCGAGTGACTTGGTTGTGACAGCCAGGGACATACGTTACAGCAACCTGAAGAGCCGACTCGGAGAAGATATCGCCGTATATGGAATGATTGAGAAGCAGTTTAACTGGCTGCCTGTATACGCTCCGGCACACGGCGGAAGCGGCCCCCGCATCGCTCCCCACTGTGTTGAAATACTTCGAGGCGACGCCGCAAGCAAACTGGTGGCTGGCGCCGATGGCATCGATTACTTCAACTTTTCAGCAGCGTATCTCCTGAGTTGTCAGCCCTCTGACCTCCAAGACAACCATCTTATCGAATCTCTGCGCGGGCTTGAAAAGTTGTACGGATCGAGCTATCAGTTCGGTCCATGGGTCAGACCTCTTTTTGAAAGCGTAGCCCACTTTCCGACATCACTCGAGCCTGGAGCTATGAAGTCATTGCATATGCCCATGTGCGCCGAGCCGCCGGAAAGTGATCTCGAAGTCATTGTTCAGGTCATCGTCGAGAAAAGGGATCGTCCGGCTATTATCGGCGTGAGTTTCAACGGTTCTTGGCCGCAGTGGAAGAGCGAGGAAACCGATGAGCTCCTGTTCGACGTGCACGACAAGTCCCGCGCCGAGTCTCCGTTATTCACAAAGCATGTTGCAAAGCATATTGCATACAACTTCCGATTCAAGACTCAGGACATACTTGAAGGATGGAACGATTTGGTCATCCTGAACGGCAACCTGGCACGGTGCAATGGTCGCAACACCCTTGATAATTACAGTACCATGGTGATTTTTGCCCCCTACGCTGAACGCGACTATAGCGAAAAAGAGCGTGCCGAACACTCTGTGGTAGTCGCTGGAGCAGAGGTGGCCATTCGGAAGAAGACAAATCACGAGCACGGTGATGGAAGCTAAATCGCGCACCGAGGCGCAATCAAGTCGAACGGGGAGTTCGGAAAGCATGCCGTTCCTTGTCAACAAGGGCTTCTACGAGCTATACCGAACCGACACAGCCCGCAGAACCGGCGTGTTCGCCGAGTTCGGACTTACCAAGGTCGCCTTGTACTGCATCCAACGGTGACCGGCAGGCGGTGGGGGGATACGAGATCCACTCGCTTTAAAAAAACTTTTCTCGCCGTTGGGCCCCGTCCACACGGCCACCTCGAGCTCGGCCTCTGTCGCGGCTGTGCGCAGCTGAAATTCCACCGCGGTGTGGAAGGGAGTCGAGGTGTCCCAAGAAATCGACTCGAAGAGTGCACCCCGCCCCGCATCGAAGGCTGGCGAGATATAGTCGTATCGCCCGGAGCGGTCGGCGATATTGCCAACGTCGACGAAGGAGAAGAAGTGCGGTCCCGTTGCGGGAAGCGACTCGCGGTGGTCCGGCGAAAAGCCGGCCGGACGGCCACGGTACACCCAAATGTCGCTCCGGTGGTTGCCCACGCGGGTATGGTTCGCAACGAAGAGTTCAGGATATCCGTCGAGGTTGCAGTCAGCGGCGAACGTGCCACAGCCGGAAAAGCCCGGAATCAGGTCCCTGCGCGACGAATCGAATCCACTGGCGCTGTTCCAGTACAGGTATCCGGGATGATGGCGGTGGAATCCCGCAAGGTAGCTCGAGAAGAAAATGTCGAGGTGACCGTCGACGTTGAAGTCGGCGATGGCGCACACGTTCGAGCCCACGGTCGGCAATCCCGTGCGGCGCGAGCTGGAGAATCCGCCGGCGCTGCCCCAGAAGATGTACGACTCGGTGTACGGATTGCTGTGGTGTACGGGTGCCTCCCCGGAACCAATCGGTTTCAGGTCGTCGGTCTGGACGACGGCCACGAAATCGAGGAAACCGTCCGCATCGACATCTGCGAACTTGATCGAAGAAAAGTACTTTCCCGGCAACTCCAGCACCTGTTTGCGGTCCTTGTCAAATCCCTGAGAGCTGTTGAAATAGAGCGTGACCCATCCACGACCGGAGTTGGCGACGTCGATCCAGCCATCGCCATCAAAATCGGCAACTGACGGATAGTGCAAGCGGGACTCAAAAACGAATCGATTCACCTTCGAGAAGCCCGACTTCCCACCATAGACGACTGCCGAGTTCATGAGGATGTCGAGATAGCCGTCGCGGTTGTAGTCCGCGACGAGACCGCTCTTGGTGGGCTCGTCTGGAAATGACGTTCGGTTCTCCACCGAGAGGCCAGCGGGACTACCCCAGTAGATCGCTGTATAGCGGGTACCGTCGGCGTAGAAGATGTCGGCGTAGCCGTCCATGTTGAAGTCGGCGCTCCTATAGGAGTTCGTGCCGCGCCTCGTGGGAATTGACATACGTCGGTCGGTGCTGAACCGCCCCTTGCGATCGCCCCAATAAATCCACGACGTGGTCGGTCCGAGGCTCGCTACGGAGGCGGTCGTGCCACCGCCGAACGACACACCCTCGATCTTGTTCACGAAGGCAATGTCATCGCGCCCGTCAACGTTCAGATCGGCGACGACGATCCCAGAGGCCCCCGAGGTCGGCAGCTCGATGCGGCGGTCGTCGCGAAAGCCCTCCGACCCACCGGGGTAGATGTAGGAGACGGTGTCAAAGAAGCCACCGGAGGCATAGTTCGCAAAGACAAGGTCGGCGTGGCCGTCACGGTCGAGGTCCGCAATCGCACAATCGTGGGCTTTCGCCGCAAGCATCTGGGACCGTCGAGACACCGAAAACCCGCGCGGGCCGTTCCAGTAGATGAACGAGACATCCGCAGCGCTGTTTGCGAAGACGAGGTCGGGCAGGTCGTCCCGGTTGATGTCACCGATGGCGACGGCGTTGGCTCCGACAGTCGGAAGCTCCGTACGGCGCGCCACGTCGTATCCCGTCGAGCTTCCGTGATAGATGAAGGAACTCACGCGGTACGTGTCGACAACATTGCCAGTCGGTGGATGGTGCTTTCCCCGGAGACGGTAGAGGTTCGCGACGACGATCTCGTCGAATCCGTCACCGTCGAGGTCTGCGACCTCGACGTCCGATGGGAATGCCGCCGGGAGCGTAGCGGTTCGCTCCCCGGAAAATTCTCTCGAGGAGCTACCGAGGTACACGACAACGCCGCCGTCGGACTCGACGTGTCCCTCGTTGGCAAAGAGGATGTCGAGATGCCCATCGCGGTTGAAGTCCGAGACCTTCACGTCGGCGCAGTTGATCGTCGCGAGTGATGTGCGCCGCTTGGACGAATATCCTTCCTTGCTCCCCCAGTAGACATACGACTCCCGAAACCTGTCGAAGGTCATGTGGTACTCGACGCCCTGATTGGCGATCACAATGTCGGGGTAGCCGTCGCGATCGAGATCCGCGACGGCCACGGCCCTGGCGGCCCGCGCCGGCAGAGAAGTCCGACGAGAGACATCAAAACCGTCCGGGTTGCCCCAGTAAATGTACGCGTCGAGATTCGTATTCTCGCCATCGAAGCGGTTGGCCACGATGAGCTCCGGATAGCCGTCTTCATCGAGGTCGGCCGCCGTCGCGGCGATGGCGCCCTCGGTCGGCAGGAGCGTTCGGCGTTTCGGGGAAAAGCCGGTCTCATCAGCCCAATAGATGAAGAGCTCGACGCGCTCGTCGTGATCCTGTGCACAAGCAACCGGCAGGTCAAAGTTGCCGTCGTTGTTGAAGTCCCAAAGGTTGATAAGCCGCACCGTCCCGTCCGCCGCTACGTAGGTATTGACGCCACCGTCGGCGCAGGTACCACCACTCAAGTCAAAGAAGGTGTCGCTGGTCCATACTCGCTCCTCGCCAATGGCGGTACAGACCGCCAACAACGTTGTGCACACCAGGAAGGGAACGACGCGAACCATCAGAAAAATCCTCAACTCAGAATACCTAAAACCACCGCGCACCTCTCGACTCTACCCCGGCATTGGGGCCGTGTTGGCTGCCAAGCTACCCATCTAAAAATGAAACAAACTCGTGTCGATAGGTTACTGGACGTAGCAAATGCTCTCGATGAGCTACCAGCCCTACCGCCGGAGGGCGCGCCTGCTGCAAATAACGCGAATGTGGCGAGGACGGTTCGGCTTCCCGATTTGCACCAACTTCTGGCAACCGTAGTACCTTGGCAACCGTAGTACCTTGGCAACCGTAGTACCTTGGGAACCGTAGTACCTTGGGAACCGTAGTACCTTGGGAACCATTGTCGACAATATGCCTGACCTCAAGGACGCAACCACCAACGCGAAAAGACCCCGGGAAACCACAGGCATTCCGGGGTCTTCTGCAGAGCGGGAGACGGGATTCGAACCCGCGACGTCCAGCTTGGGAAGCTAGCACTCTACCACTGAGTTACTCCCGCTAGTCATGGCCTGCTTTGTTTCAGTATTGCGGCTGGTCGGTAACAAATCAACCCACAGCAAAAGACTGACAGCGGTGACTTGATAGCCCGTCGATTATGCTCTGGGTTGCTTCCCAACACCTGGTCCGATACAAACTACGCCCCTCATCTCTAAGCTCTGTTCCTAGATCGTTTATCACCCGGCCAAACACGGATTCCGTCGAGATGTCTTCTCTTTTGCTAATTACCCTACAGGCGATCTGTGCGCCTGCCGATACGGCAGTGGTCTGTCCCCGAGAATGGTTGCCGACTCTACAACCATGGATCGAGCTACGCCAAGAGCAAGGTCACCAGCTGTCAGTCATTACGGAAACGGGTTCTCCCGAGCGAATCCGTCAGCGCATTCGGCGAGTAGCAGAGAACGGGAAACTGCGATACGTCGTGCTGGTCGGAGATACCAACACCGATTCCGAAGTGGAAAGACTGGGTGTACCAACACGACTGATCAAAGCTACCGTCAACGTACAATGGGGATCGGAACCTGAAATTGCCACTGACAATTGGTATGCGGACTTCGACGACGATCGGATTCCAGATGTGGCGTTGGGCAGATGGACGGTCGATACTGCAGCAGAATTGGCTGGTGTGGTCGACAAGATTCTGGACTATGAAAGACGCAAAACTGTCCATCTAGGTCAACGTCGAATACATTTCGTAGCGGGTGGAAGCGGTTTCGGCCTGCTGACTGATATGGTGCTGGAAAACACGGCCAAGCGAATCCTGACCGCTGGGATTCCTGCTCAGTATGAAACGTCAATGACGTACGCCAATTGGCGGAGCCCTTACTGCCCCAACCCCATAGAATTTCAACGTCGAGTCATCGAGCAGCTGAGTGACGACAGTTTTGCTTTTGTCTATTTGGGTCATGGACACCGAACGTTTCTAGATGCTGTACATACACCACACGGTTACGCTCCCGTTCTTGAAGCTGACGCGTTGACGACATTGCACTGCAAACACCCACTGCCGCTCACTGTATTACTGGCCTGCTATGCAGGAGCCTTTGACGGTCCTGAGGAGTGCCTGGCAGAACGCATGCTACGCCACCGCCAAGGCCCCGTTGCGGTCATCGGTGCATCTCGCACAACCATGCCTTACGGGATGGCCGTCTTTGGCACAGGCCTACTTCACGAACTGTTTTCTATTCAGTCACCCAAGCTAGGAGACGTTTGGCTACAAAGTAAGCGTAGCATGATTGCTAACACCCGTTCCGGTGAACGGAAGATGTTGGACTCTCTTGCCAAAACCTTTAGTCCCACTCCAAACCAGCTCGACGAAGAATGCCGTGAACACCTTGATCTATTTAACCTACTGGGCGACCCATTGTTGACGATGCACTACCCTGACCAAATGTCTGTAGAGACCCCCCGCTATACTCAAGCGGGACAGGAACTGGAGATTCGTGGGACGGCACCATTTGACGGCCAACTGCTATTGGAACTTGTATGTCGTCGTGACCGGCTAAAAGTCAAGACGAAGCACCGGACAGAATTCGAATTAACGGAAGATTCGCTACGCGCAATGAACGAAAGCCATGAGCAAGCCAACGACAAACGATGGGCATCACAACAAAAAGACATCGTTACCGGCGAGTTCAAAATGGTGTTAGAAGTCCCGTCGGACGCCCAAGGGCCTTGTCACGTGCGAGCTTATCTATTTGACGGAAATCATCAGCACGCATTGGGGGCCGACAACGTCTACATTCGTCGCCCTTCAACTGCGCAACGAACGACAACTGTTCGTTCTCGCTAAGATCCAACTCGGCCAGCGCATGAAAAACGGATCGACACACCACAGATGTGTCGATCCGTTTGGAATCCTCACGGAAGGCAACTCATGGCAATCCTTGCCAATGACTCGATCTATCTTCCTGTGTTTCGTCTATCAGCCGTTTACCAACGGATTTTCTTTTGGCGACGACGATGCATTCCGTTATACGACTTCGGTGCTTTGCCTCGACGACCGAAGCTGGCACGATTCGTGTTCGTGCGAGCGGGTCGGTTGCCAGACGTCAAGCTGGGCCGATTAGTCGAGGCATAGGACGTTTCTTGCTCTTCGTACATTTCCATAGCAGCGTTCATTTTTTCTCCCCTTACGATCATTAAGTGTCAAACGAAAACCACACAGGTGCTTCACGCTGGCTGTAAACCCAAACAACCTTGCACCGAAACGTTTTGCGCGATGAAACCTTAAACTCGAGTTGCCTTCTTCCGCTGAACCACGCTTTCAAGTTGATCGACGACACCACGCGCTTCGTCGCACAACTCGGCGATTCCATCGCACTCATCGGCCACGCCGGACAGATAAAGCCAAACACCCAATTGCCTGACCCAAATCTCTTCCAACGCATCACCCTCATGACCACAAATCGCCAACAAGGTATTTCCTGTATCCTCAGCCAACTGTTGGCAAAGGTCGCGATACTCATCTCTCGGAGACCCGCCGAACCCATCCAGATCAATGAAAACCAACTGGAATTTGGACCGTTGAAACTCGGTCAGCGCATCCTCCGCATCCTCAAAAACAGCAGAGTCCCATCCACCATCTGCCGCAGCCTCGCTCAGCTGTTCTCGTCGAGTCTGGCTGCCCGAGACCACCAAACACCGGTACAACGATGTTTGGTTCTCGCTCGGTACTACCGGAACCACTTGAACCTGACCAACCGAAGTTGTGAAATCTGTGTGAACGTTACTCATCAGTTTTTCCTCACCGCTATGGGCAAGGCCTCCAAGTCGCAATTCCAACGGAACTGCTTTCATCACAACCGCGCTCGCTTGAACAATAGCGAACACCGTTGCCGGTTCTGTTACACGGCGTCTCGATTAAACCCGCCAACCGGATGGCCACCCTGAACGCGACACATCTACGCAGCAACCCAATGTCTGTACTACCGACAGCTGCGATGTCACACTCGACAAGCCATCAATTGGTTGTGCCTGCACTGCTGCAGTAGCACAAAAACCCAACAATCGCTCAAACGCCGACCGAAAATATGTACAACAACTACAACGACTCTTACATTGAGCGAAAGTGTAGTTGTCGTTTGAATACATTAGTAACTCCGTCATACTGACAACCTTCTCATCAGCCTCCAGCTAAGAACGCAACTCTTAGGCCAAAGTTGATGACCACCGATTCAAGTAGTCTCATCACATCTGCGTGTGATGTTGTCGACCTGATTCCGGTATCTACCTTTCCAGTCACACCCGCTAGGATCGGGACATGAAACCGGTCATGTGAGCGATTAACACTGTGCATCTCATCGCAACGCAAAACGGCATTCGTGCCATCAGCGTTTAGCCCCTAGGCATCCGTTGCGCTACGCCAACTGTTGCTGCTATGGATGGTTTCTTTGTCAATGAACGTCTGATTTACTGCAGCTTCTTAAGGCAAGCGCCGTGCCAAGTCAGAACGCGATTTGCAAGTCCCAGCGCAACTCCAGAAACAACAGGAAGTTGGCATTCAGAAGAGACTTCAAAGGACACGGAAACGGTAAAAAGCAAACCTCACAAAATTGATGAGACGCCAAACCCAGGAAAGACATAAATCATGACACAGAAGACACTTACACGCCTTTCACCAAGGCAGTGAAACGTCCTCACATTGGTGAGCATCGAGGCACTCCAGCGCACGCTCCCTGAGAAGGCGTAGCCGGCAAAGAAACCATCGCTATTTGACGAAGTCTGAACCGGTGCTACACCAGGAAAACGACATCATGAGACGCAATCTATTCACTGAATTGGTGGAAGACGCATCATGTTGGTGAAAGAGTCACTCAACATTAAGTTGCTCTAGAAGCTGCTCAGCCGCCCGCTCACCACTGTGGATACACTGCGGGATTCCCACCCCGCGATATCCGTTGCCAGCCACCTCCAGACCACGTTGATTTGAAATCAACGTCTCTATCTCCTTCACCCGCGAGAGATGGCCTATATGGTATTGAGGCATTGCCTGATGCCACCGTCGGATACTGCAGACGAGCGGTTCGCCATTCATACCCAAAAGTCGTCCCAGCTCTTGTGTCACAAGTTGACGTAAATCACGGTCTTCAAGATCGACAAGCTCGGGACGTAGCGCTCCACCGACAAATGTCCTCACCAACAAACCATCAACGGGTGCTCTGCTGGAAAACTTGACGCTGGAGAAGCTTACGGCAAGAATTGGAGAATTCTCGGCTGCTGGGACCACGACACCAAAATAATTTATCGGCTGCTGCGCCTGTTCCTGACGATAGCCCAGCGACACAACAGCCGATGACGCATACTCAATTTTGCTGAGTAGATCGCACAACTCCGGTAATTGGTGCTGGAACATTGGCCCAGCAACCTGCGTCGAAACGGCCATGATCACTCCATCACAGACCACTGCCGGATGCGAATTCGTACCGGTTTCTAATTGCCAGCGACCATCGGGTGTAGAACGCACTCGCTCAACCGGATAGTTCAATTTGACAGATCCAGCTGGTAAGCAATCCGCCACCGCGGTGACGAGTTGCGACATGCCGTGTGCGGGCGTCTGAAACAAGCCATACCGAGCACCCGTGGCTGTCCTATCATTGTCTTTCGATTTCGAGGCGGAACGTTGTCGCAGCCCACGAGTCAAACTCCCCCAACGACGCTCCATTTCGAAAAACTGCGGTACAGCTGCTTGGACACTCAATCGACGCGCATCGGCTGTGAAGATACCACTGACCATCGGCTCGACTAGCCATGTAAATGCCTCTGTTCCTAATCGACGACAAGCAAAGTCAGCCAGACTTTCGTCGGAGCTGTCCTCGCGAGCCGGCACCAATCGCTCAGCAGCCATTCGAATGCGACCGGGAATGCTGAGGATCGGAGAGGTCAGCAGTGGCCAGACACGCGACGTGGCCATCATTTGAAAACCGTCGGGCAGCCTATGGACACGACCTTGCCGAACAACGGCTGCCCCCCGATGAGCCGAATTTGTGGTAATCAGCTCATCTGCCAAACCAACCCGCTGAGAAAGATTCGTCGCCCAAGGAACGTTCGTGATAAAGCTATCTGCTCCTTGTTCAATCAAAAAACCATCTCGTTCGATGGTTGACAGAACACCACCCAACCTGTCACTCGCCTCCAACAGAGACAGTTGTGCTCCCGGAGCGAGTTCGGTCAATCGGTGTGCCGCTGCTAACCCCGAAATCCCTCCACCGACGACCACCAACTTCTTCGAGTCAAGATTAGAGCGATCTAGCGACATGGAGCGTCTTCCCCATGGTGATAATTCGACAACCACAGTTGGAGGTGGACCCAGGCAGGGGCCCTACGGCCCAAACTCGTAGGCGAGGGCAATCGCCATGGAAATCGTGCCTGGCCAGTAATCACATTGTCGGCCTGTTTTCCATGTTGACTACAGATAACTGGCCAAATCGCTTTGCGATACGAAAAGTTCCAGTAAAAAGTCCAACTTTCACGAAACATTTCTGCCGTTGCGACGTCAATTACTTAGAAACCACCAAGTGCCGGCGTCAAAATCCTCATGAGGTGCGTCTGTGACTGAGCAAAACGGCGACAGAAAGCATTCCTGGGTGCTATCACTTCTGGATCGGTATGAAGTGAAACTCACTCACTATGCCATGCGAATTCTGGGGGACCTCGGCCTTTCGCAAGACGTTGTGCAACAAACGTTTTTGAAACTATGCAAGTTGAGTCCAGAAGATATCGAACAGAGCCCTGAGGCTTGGTTGTATACGGTCTGCCGAAATCAGGCTTTGGACGAGTTGCGGAAAAGACAACGAATGCGAACAACAGTTTCTCCGAAATGGGAAAGCATCTCGGAAACAAACGCTACCGACCCCACAAAGCCATGTGAGACACAGGATTTGTGGGAGTGTTTACAAGACATCGTAAGAGATTTACCGCAACGTCAACGCGAAGTCATTGTGCTATGGGCTGATGGATTGTCGTATCGAGAAATCGCATTGATCACACAACACAAAGAGACCAGTGTACGAGTCCTAATGCATCGGGCACTCAAACGACTGCGAAAAAATCCGAACATTCAAAGATGGATCGGTGAAACCAACCGAAGAACCGCCAACAGATCGCAAAGCATTGAGAAACATCAAATCGAACAACCAACAGATTCCACATGTCAATCCAAGTCCTAGGTTCGATTGGGGAACGTTAGCCACACTCACTAACATCGAGCCATCAACAGCGGTTAAACGGCTATTGTTTTCCCCAGTCAGCACACGCGCCGCATACGGTGAGTGAATTGGGTGTTGTCGATCAGTTCCTGTTACTCCTGTGCAGGTTGAATCAACCATATTCACAACTGGAACGGAATGGCATTGTTTTAGTTTTCAGGGTCCAGGTTTCAGGGCTCGAAATAGCATCCACTGGAGAGTCGAACCCTGAACACTTTAACCAGATCATCGTTGCACTGTTACCCGAGATCATATTGCTATGAATAACAACGACACCGCCATGAATGATGAATTCCCTGACGATTTACAAAACATTTCTTCCAACGAGATGCATGCCGCCGAACAGACAGCTCGTGCCCTCGGTGAAGGAAACGTGAATCTCAGAATGGATCTCGCTACCTCAACGAATCCACGACAAGGCAGCGATGACGGTAGCCAAAGACAGACAGACGAATTGCGTTTGGTAGCGTATCTGTTGCGCCAAGCAACAAGTAAGGAAGACAAGCCTGCCACATCGCCGGCCACGCGCAAGGCTGTCGAACAGGCACTTTCGGGAACACCCACCGAGCGAGCAAAGCCAACCCATTCTCGAAATTGGTTTCGTTGGACATACGTCGCGGCCGTGGCTGCGATCCTGTTGATATTCGTAACGGGCCTGCAATATAAGCAGTATATACGTCGCCAGTTGGCTCCACCCCAGCTGGTGTTGAACTACGATGAGCCTTCAAAATCGCCACATCAAGGAACATACAACACCCCAGACGATCTGGCGGCTGCTACGCCTGCGAACCCCCAAGTGCACATCATTGATACAGATCATGCGCAGGCGGCCACCTTGCCGCCTGACATCAACGTTGCCCAAACTGACCGAGCAACTGACAAAGCGGCCAGTGGCCACAGCATAACTTGGTCGGTTTCTTCCCCTAACGATGCGTCTGAGGAGCCGGCAGGAAAGCAACGCGCTCAGCGCGAGGACCTGCAGAGGCTAAACTCGCCTGACGGTGATCGTCGCGAGCCGAACAAGAATGTGGAGGCTGTCGCCGAGAAACGATTCAAGCCAGAGCAAGCCTACCAGGTGGCTACGGA
>JAKVBZ010000045.1 GCA_022448645.1 Pirellulaceae bacterium | reverse complement strand
GATCGTAGCATGTCCCTGCTCTCCTCGGTACCGGTTTCGCTTGGAATTCCAATAGCCGTGACACAGATCTTGGGGCCTTCGTTGGTACAAAATCGTTCAGTGATTCCTCAAGGAGGGAGCCCTTATCGCGCAGTCAACCCACCGCGTCATCGTGGCAGTCAAAATTATCCAATTTGGTCACACCGTCGCAGTCACTCTCGGGGAATCCAGTTCACTCAAAGTAGGGAAGAGGTTCCAACCGATACTGGAACCTTTGTTCAAACTACTGCAGCAGCCAGGGAACCTGATGCTTCCCGTCCATGGAACGCCAATCCTAACTGTGCTTATCCAATGGCAGCCGCAGTTCGACCAATGACTGTTCACGCCTAGGTACCATTCCGTCAAGTTTGGCAGTCTCAGCGAACTTGAACTTTATGCCTCATCGTCATGAATCTAACTTGCGTTCGGAAAATCGAATGTGACTGTCGACCAAGCACAACTGCCGATCATGTGATTCTCCCGAACGCAGCAGGGCAGTATTCTTCCTAAAATGCTCGACAGTATGAACCAGCGATTGAGAACTTCTGCCTCCACCCAACCTATCCGTTGGGAGGGATCCGAACTGGGTTCGAACCTAGGCAACGATCGTTTGGGATGATGGACGAGTGTGTGCGATATGGCACTGATTTCCTGTTGTTCGTTAGCATTCACGATGTTGGCCCATTGACTGAAGTCGTGATGGCTGCATTCAAAGCAAAACAAACAAAATCAGAGAAAAAATTTCAGAACCTACCTTTTGTCTCACCATTTGCTGAAAAACGGGTAACGGACACAGGGAACGCCTTACAACCTTGGTAATATCCCCAAGGTCGATCATTGGCCTTGTTCCACAAAAAAAGCCGCCGCGGGAAAACCCGACGGCGGCTCCAGAGGCTGTCTGTGAGTTAACGCGAACACACGGGTGAGGCAGTTCGATTAACCCCGACAGGTTTGGGATTTGCATATATGTTTTAAGCAATCACAGTGCCAAACGACGGCATTTCCCATAACTCCATATATCAATGTATTTTACGACAAATACCCCAGAATCCACTGGCCGCTCAACTGTCAAAAATCCAGGCGCCACATTGATCAGCGCGCCCGATTTTCGTACGATTGGCAAGTTAGCGCTAAGGGAGTCGTTGGGGTTTCCCCACAAATCCTCCTCACTTTTAGTTTGCTAAAATCTCATGACCTGCTCATTACTTCTGCTCAACGGTCCCACACCCGGAACGACCGTTCGTCTCGACCCAACCAGTCCGGAGGTCACCATTGGGCGTCACCACACGCGCGAACTGCAGCTGGATGACGAACGAGTTAGTCGTTTGCATGCCAAGGTGATCTTCGAAGAGGAACAATGGCACGTCGTTGATTGCGAAAGCACCAACGGCACCAGTCTCAATGCTCAACCCGTTAACCGGGCGTTACTCGAAGCCGGAGATCTCATCCGTATCGGCGAGCGTTTAATCTTGTTCGTCAAAAACCTGGGTGTGGAGGATGAAGACATACCTGAACCGGTACAATTCAAATCCACGACACTCTTCGGACGCTTGCCACCGGAAGGACAAGCGTCACCCGACGTCGAGCAGGACATGAGTGCCACCATGTCACGTGTCGTACGTGACTTGACAGTGCTCTGCCGACTGGCGAATCAATTGCATCATCGTTCCAGCACAAGTTCCCTGGTGAGTGTCAGCGTCGATGCCATCGTCGATGGCATTTCGGCAGATTCCGTCATCATCTGGCTGGTCGGAGTGGATGGCCGTTTGCGACGTGCGGGCGGCTGGTCAACTGCTGAGGACTGGGGGGATGACCACGTTTTAGCCAGCCTTGCGATCGAGAAAAACAAGGTCATTCGACTTGAGGAACCCAGTAATGACGTAGAAGAAACAATTGACGACGTGGAACGGTTGAAAACACGTTCAAATGCTGGCTTGGGGATGGGAGTTCCCATTCCCGGTCAGGGTATCTGCCGGGGTGCCATCGAATGCCGTCGGCTGCCAGATCGAAAACCGTTCTCCAGCAGTGACCTCGATTTCGCCGTCGTTGTGGCGCATCAAACGGGACTGGCGTTGGAAAATCTAGAACATCGCGAGCGACTTGAACGCGCTAACGAAGAGCTGCGCCAGCAAATTGCTAAACAGTCGTCCCTAACCGGTTCAAGTCCCATCATGCAAGATGTGCTAGATCAGATCACGCGAGTCGGTCCAACGGATTCCACAGTATTGGTGCTAGGCGAGAGCGGCACTGGCAAAGAACTGGTCGCACGATCAATTCATGATTCGAGCCGCCACAGCGCTGGCCCCTTCATTGCCGTTAACTGTGCAGCCTTTAGCGAATCGTTGCTGGAAAGCGAGTTATTTGGCCACGAAGCAGGCGCGTTTACAGGTGCGGATCGCCGGCGCATTGGTCAGTTCGAACGGGCTCACCGTGGAACCATATTCCTGGACGAAGTCGGTGAAATGACGGCCGCCTGTCAAGCGAAACTGCTGAGGTTGTTGGAAGGGCATCCGTTTGAGCGTGTGGGAGGACACGAATCTATCACCGTCGACGTACGCGTCGTTGCTGCCACCCATCGAGATCTAGCAGACCTTGTCAAACAGGGCAAGTTTCGCAGCGATCTATTTTACCGTCTACGAGTCATCGACATGCACCTGCCGCCCCTGCGCGAGCGGGGAGATGATGTGATGGATTTGGCCTCCCAATTTTTGGAACATTTCAACCTACAAATCGGACGGGGGCCCCGCCGATTGTCCGCAGAAGCTGTCGATGCAATCCGCCGATACGAATGGCCTGGCAACGTTCGGGAGCTCAAAAACTCGGTGGAAAGGGCGGTCGTCCTGGCCCGCACCGAGGAAATCATGCCCATCGATCTGGGAATTACACATCTGGACACTGGTACGGAAGACCCTCCCGAAATGATCCCTTTGCGTGATGCAGAGCGCCGGCATATTGACTACGTGTTGTGGAAGGTCAACGGGAACAAAACGGAGGCTTGTCGGATCCTGGGCATTAGCCGGGCGACGCTTTATGCTAAGCTGGAGGACAAATCGGGTACGAATAGTTGAACGGTTTCGTTGTCGCCGTTTTTTGACTACTCGACTCGCTGCACTCGCCTCACAATCTACCGCTCTATTTTTCTCTGCCTCGCTGATCAGAACGTACCGCGTCCCTCATGTCGATCCATATTCCTGTATTGCTGGATGAAGTCCTTGAACACTTGCTGGCAGTCGAAGGTGCGACGATCGTTGACGGCACGCTGGGCGGAGGCGGACACACTCGAGCACTCGCCCAAGCCGTGACACCATCCGGCTTGGTCATTTCCATGGACCAGGATCCCCACGCAATCACAGCCGCGAGGGAGTGGGATCATCCATGGAGCACTTGCGTCCGAACCACACAAGCTAACTTTGCCGACCTGCCAGAAGTTCTCGACCAGATGGATGTTGACCAAGTGGATGGCGTCTTACTGGACTTGGGATTGTCGAGTGACCAGTTGGCGGACGAAAGTCGCGGTTTCAGTTTTCAGGCGACCGGTTCTTTGGACCTCCGATTTAATCCGCTTCAAGGCGAACCCGCCTATCGCCTGCTAGAGCGCCTCGGAGAAAAACACCTGGCGGACCTTATTTTTCGCTACGGCGAAGAACGATACAGCCGCCGCATCGCTCGTAGAATCGTAGAAAGTCGGCAAAAGGCATCCCTTCGAACTGCACAGCAGTTGCGAGATCTGATATGCCAGTCGGTCCCCGCCGCTGCTCATGCTCAACGAATCCATCCAGCCACTCGAACCTTTCAAGCGCTGCGCATCGCAGTCAATGAAGAATTAAAAAGCCTGGAAATTGCTTTGAGACGTATTCCGGATCGGTTAAGAAATGGGGCGAGATTGGCGATTATTAGCTTTCATTCACTGGAAGATCGCCTTGTCAAACACGCATTTCGATCCGATGACCGCTTAACGGTTGTCACTAAACGTCCGATACGGCCAAGTGAGTTCGAGAGCGGACAAAATCCTCGTAGCCGAAGTGCCCGCCTCCGTGTGGCGGAACGCCAGTGAAGGCCTTCACTGGCACACGTCTCGCCCTATATCAGGGAGATCGAGTATGGTATCTGAATGAGTTCGGTTTCGATGAGTGTAAAACGAATCATTTCCGGCGGCCAAACTGGCGTCGATCGGGGTGCCCTGGATGCAGCCATGATCCTGGGCGTCGCTCACGGCGGTTGGTGCCCTCACGGTCGCCTGGCTGAAGATGGCCAAATTCCTGACCAATATCACCTAGTGGAAGCCGAGTCGGCAGACTACGCTGTTCGCACGAAACTCAATGTCATGGATGCCGACGGAACCCTCATTTTGCACCTCGGTCCACTATCCGGTGGCACGGAACTGACCCGCCGCCTCTGTGTAAAGCATCATCGGCCACACTGGCTAGTTGACTTGGATGCTTCACCAGACGCTGCCTCCGTGCTCTACTGGTTGGACGAGCAGCAAATCGAGGTCTTGAACGTCGCTGGGCCTCGAGGAAGTGCACTAGCGGGACTCAACGTAATCGCACGCGATTTTCTGCTACAGGTTTTCCACGACATGTCTTAATTTTCAACATCTTTACTCGAATTCACGATGGATTGATCGCGCGAACGATGGCTCGAGCGAAAAAAAAACAAACTGCCGAGAAAACAAAGGACAAAGGTGTCGAACAGGCTCACCTTGTAGACGACCGTAAGCCCGTACAATCAGTGGATCGCGGCACGTTTCCAGCCCCCTCTAACACCACTTCACAGGCAACTGACGACCCCACCCTGGAACCAACCAGTCAACAAAAGCTACGGATCATTGGTTGTCTGTTGCTGATGGTGGCAGCCGTATTTGCAGTCACCGCCATGGAGGCTCCATTCTACTTCGATGGCAACCGTGAGCCGGGGGAACCGATCCACGTGGAGGACTCCCACATTGGTGCCCCATGGAGGTACTTTGGCATTTCTGTGCTCTGGTTCATCTCTGCCGGAACATTCATCGTTAGTCTGCTCACATTGCTGTGGGCACAACGCCTGAAAAAGGGATGAGTCCGGCCTTCCAACGAGCTCTATTGCTGAATTCGCACTTGCCAAGTAGACTTCTGCGGCTTCTTTTCTGCGCGTAATCGTCAACGTCGTTAGATTCACTACAAAGCGGTAAATCCTAACGCCGTAATAGTTTACGCCATTTAACCCTTGCATGCTGCGAAGCCTCTTTTAGAATGGAAGTTAACGAGGCTTTCGCGGATTTGTCGACTCTTCGCATGGAGGACATTAGATGCGACAGGCAATCTGGGGATTTCTCGTTGTTTCAGGTTTGACGATCGTTGTGATCGCCTGCCGATCGGACCGAAATCACGTTCATGCTCAACACGCGCGACACCAACTTGATGCTAGGCCAGGTTTGACGGCATTGACCGTGCCAGCCGGAAACAACGTCGAGTACGTCGCTCTTGTCGATCCACTGGAACGAGTAATGAGCGTTTATGAAATCGATCCGCAAAGCGGTGAAATCCAATTGAAAAGTGTTCGCAACGTTTATTGGGACCTGAAGATGGATGAGTGGAACGGAACGAGTCCGTCGCCCGGTGACATTCGCGCTATGGTCAATGTGAAATAGCGTACGATACAAGCTCCTTGAGTGGTATCTGTTGCAGGCGGCGCAGTAAATCGCAAAAGCAAAACTTTCCCAAAGGGAGCCTGCACAGATGGCCCGAAAGTACATAGGATTCCAGGAAGTAGCCGCCTTGCTGGGGATTTCCCAGGACGATCTGAGCGACATGCGTAGTCGCGGAGAAATTCACGGTTACCGCGACGGGAATACTTGGAAATTCAAAATCGAAGAAGTTCAACGCGTGGCATCGGATCGCGGCATCACGCTCGGCGAATCTGCCTTGGCCGGCGAAGTGCCGCTTGCAGGCGATAGCGTTTTCTTGTCCAGCGTGGATGAAGAGCTGGACGTGCTGTCGGAAGTCGATAGTAATCATGGCGATCCAGGTGAATCAGTCCTTGTAACCGAGGACGAGCTAAACCCAGCCGATGAAAAAGAACAGGTTTCACCCAGTACCGTGATTGGGGGCAGAAACGTTGCCAAAGATTCGGATGCCGATGCACCTAACAGCGATCAAAAACTAACGAACGATTCCAACGATGAAGGTGCTGATATCGAATTGGTGGTCGAATCATCAGATGTTCTTTCCGCAGGTTCGAGCAGTAACAACCTGTCCGACAATGCCGTACAGGATCCTCAGATCGACAACAGTCGTGTGGAAGGGATGTCCGACGAGCTAACCTTACAACCCTCGAGCAGCTCCGATCTGGCCGCCGGAGAATCTCTCTCGTTGGGAGAATCCGACCTTCAATTGGCCGATAGTTCATCTGTCATGTCGGGTGGCGAAGCTTCGGAATCGGTATCCATCGACCTCGATTTCGACGACGATGACGACTTGGTTCTGGGAAACCCCGGTACAGGAAGTGACGTCACATTGACACCAGCGGATAGTGGGATCTCACTCAACACCCCATCTGATACCGGTTTGTCCTTGACCGACGGACCATTAGACTTGAGTGCGGCTGAGTCAGCACTCGAATTGCCCGAAGGAATTGTAGGGGACGAAGCTGAAACCAGCGGGACCGATGATGATTTCTTGCTGACCCCCGTCGAAGAAGCATCTGACGAAGAAAGTGATAGCGGATCGCAAGTGATCGCCATCGATTCAGATGACAGCTATGAAGAAGATGCAGCGAATCTACTGGGATCTGTCGAGGACGTACCACTCAGTGAAGCCGATGCGGAAATCGGAGGCGGCGTCGCCGTTAGCCCCACCATTGCGGCCCCGGTGGCCTCGCTGGAACCCAAATACAGCATCACCAACATCATCTTCCTCAGTTTGGCCACGATCCTGTTGTCGATCACAGGGCTTTGTATGTACGACGTCGTGCGGCATATGTGGAGCTGGGAAGAGCCCTATGCCATCAACAGCGCCCTGATGGATTGGATCATCAGCACGCTTGTCGGCGGTTAACTCGTTGTTGCTCGCGTGTTCTAGGACAGTTTTTCTCTCCGACCTGTACGATTTGCTAACGGAAGCGCTATAATCGTGCAATGATGTTACAGGAATCTCACAGAACGGCCCCAGCAAGATACCTGCTGCCACCGGTTTGCTTGTTGTTGACGGGCTTATGGTTATTGTCCAGCGGTGGATGTGGTCATGGTCACAATGACCAGATTGTGGCCTACGCCGTCCCCAAACCACATGTAGTCTACGAGCAAAACCATGCTCCGCCTCCAGATCGCACGCTGGGCGGCATTCTGTTGCAGGAACAAACTGGCTGGTTTTTCAAGCTCAGCGGTCCCAGCAAGTCTGTGGCCCAACAAGTCGAAGCTTTTCGTGAGCTGATCGAATCCGTTCGCTTCTCGGCAGATGCCAATCCCTCTCTTCAATGGACCAATCCTTCAGGTTGGAAGCAACAAACGGGAAGCGGCATCCGCCTGGCAACCCTGGTCATTACTACCGTCGAACCGCCACTTGAAGTTAGCGTGACCCCGTTGCCAATCACTTTACCTAGTCACGAACGTTATCTGATCGAGAACGTCAATCGTTGGAGAAATGAACTAGGGTTACAACCAATCACTAATGAACAACTACCCGACCAGTCCGAGACGATTCCTTTAGAAGGAACCACTGCCCTGATCGTGAATATGGTTGGCCGCCGTCGTGCGGGCGGCATGCAAGGCAACATGCAACCCCCCAAGGCGGTTCCTTCATCACCACGCTCCCCACCCGAAGCACCAACGTCAAATCTCACCTACGACGTGCCGGTAGGTTGGTCACCAGGACAAACATTAGTTTCCCGTGGCGGCATTTCGGTCCGCTTCGAAGCCGCGTTCGAAGTGGTAACGGACAATGCCCGTTTAGACATTACCGTCAGTCGGTTCCCTGCCGCCATGGCTCGTCCATTGCAGAATGTCAATCGTTGGAGACAACAGCTGGGACTATCTGGCATGAGCCAAGTAGAACTCAACAACGCCTTCCAATCGATTTCGGTGGCAGGTTCACCGGCTCAACAAATCGAAATCCATACCAATGAAGATGCTGCCGATCCAGAAACGATTCTCGGAGTATTGGCAGAACATGACGGGTTTGTCTATTTTTTCAAACTCAAAGGAAATCGCGATTTGGCAGAAAAAGAGCGTACGCACTTCGACGAGTTTGTGGCTTCGCTTCGATGGGACAAACCTGACAGATAAGTCACCATTGCCTTGGCTTGCAGATAAAATTTGACCGTAACCGATTGAACCATCGACGTCATGCTGAGCTTCGTGAAGTAATTCAAAGATGGTTCATCACACCAACATCCAGCGAAAGCTGTGATGACTCAAGACCGTACTCGTACACTCCTTCCCACGCAGAGCGCGAGGAGGAGAACAAAAGAAACATAATTGCAAGGAACTGAACATGGCCACGGGTGAATACTCCAGTGACGGCCAACTCGCAACGCGGCGCACGTTGCCGATCACTCAGGTCGCCTGGATGACATTCCGAATGCTGGCATCTTTACGCTTGACCGTGACATTGTTGGCCATGGCGGTCTTCATCGTCCTGGTGGGGACTCTAGCGCAGGTGGACAAAGGAATGTGGGAAGTGATGGAGGACTATTTCAAGCCCTTCATTGCTGTCATTGAGTTGCGTGTACTGATCCCACGAACTTGGTTTCCTTCTTGGCACAACATCGGAGGCTCATTCCTGTTTCCCGGTGGTGGGCTGATCGGATTGTTGATGTTTATCAATTTATTCGCTGCGCACGCCATACGCTTCAAAATACAAGCCCGCGGCACGCGACTTATCCTTGGCTTGTTGATCATCTCGGTGGGTACTCTTTTGACTTTTCTGGTAGTTGTGAGCGGCCACAACCATGAAGGCCTGCAGGCGGCTCCACCGTTTTCCTGGCAATCGCTATGGCTTGCATTAAAAGTTTTTCTAGCGGTCGGTGCGATCGCCGCTTGCACTGGCACCACTTTTCTTTGGCGCCAACAGAACGACAGAAAACTAGCAATTCTGTTGTGCGCTATCGGATCCGTTCTGTTAACGATTTTTTCTGTTTGGCTGTTCGCCGTCGGCGACTCTGCCTACCTGGGCGATGCCGGCATGCGCATCCTATGGCAACTCATCAAAGGACTGTTGGCAGCGATCATTCTTCTGGTCGGCTGCGCATTCGTATTCAAAGGACGCGCCGGCATTGTACTACTCCATGCTGGCATCGCACTGATGATGTTTGGCCAATTCTTTGTGACTCAGTATGACATTGAAGAGCAGATGCGGATTGGTGAAGGCGAGACCATCAATTACGGACAAGATATTCGCGCCGTAGAGATTGCAGTCATTGATCGCAACCATCCAAACCATCCTGATGAAGACTGGGTGGTCGTGGTCCCAACCACAAATAATGGCAAAGCTACAAAACACCTTCAAAACAAACATATTGAACACAAGGAACTACCGTTTGACTTAGAAATACTCTCTTACTACCGCAACTCTGAATTGCGTGCCCTGGAACCAGCTGACACGAACCTGGCAAATCATGGAAGAGGATTGCGAGATTTCGCCAAGGAAACCAAGCCCGTTGGTGGTTCGGAAGGCAGTCAAATCAATCTGGCAACGGCTTACGTTCGCGTCAAAGACCGAGAACAAGGTACCCCACTTGGCACCTACATGATTTCTCAATGGTATACGAATGGCGAAACGATCGAGATAGATGATCAGGCGTACGAAGTGAGCTTGCGTTTTAAGCGCAATTACAAACCTTACTCCATGCACCTGACCGACGTCCGCAAAGACGATTATGTCGGCACAGACACTCCCCGGAACTACTCATCTGACGTGCGTCTGGTAGACCTGGAAAAACAGGAAGACCGCCCGGTACATATCTGGATGAACAATCCGCTTCGCTATGCCGGAGAAACCTTTTACCAAAGCGGATACACCGACATCGAAGGGCGCGAGTATACCACCTTGCAGATCGTAAAAAATTCTGGATGGATGATCCCCTACGTGGCTTGCATGCATGTCGCAACCGGCATGCTATGGCATTTCACAGTCATGCTTATCCGCTTCTTAAGTCGCTTTCAACCTGGTAACACAAAACCAACATCTCACAGCATGATGCAGTGGGTCGTTCCCTGTATCTTTGTCGGCTTGATGGGAATCTGGGCAGCCAACAAGTGTCGGCCAGATGCGACCCAGGTAAATCAATGCAATCTATCCGAATTTGGTAAGTTGCCCTTGGCCTACAAGGGCCGAATCAAACCGTTTGATTCTTTGGCAAGAAACAGTCTGCTTGTCATTTCCGATCGCACCAGTTACCGGGATGTCGATGACAAAAAACAACCCGCCATACGTTGGTTTCTCGATGTCGTCACCGAAGCACCTGATGCCGAACGACATCGTGTATTTCGCATCCAAAACCTGGATGTACTCGACCTGCTCGGATTGGTACGTCGCAAAGGTTATCGCTATGCATTTAGCGAAATAGAGCCTCGCATAGCAGCCTTCCGACAACAAGTCGCCCAAGCAAGGACTGTTCCTGACGAGAAGATGAATGTCTTTCAACGAAAAGTACTAGAACTTGACGAACGAATTCAAAAGTACCTCCAGTTGCGTGAATCATTTCGTATGCCCAAGGACGCTACCGAGACTCCCTTGCTTCAAGGCCAGTTGATTTTGGCCATGGCTAATATCAACGAACAACTTGCATCCGCACCGGTACCACGAGCGATCCCTAATACCGATCAAGGTTTTGGAGACGATTCTTGGGTTCCGTTTACCATTGCCGCCACCGATCTGTGGGTGAAAAAGTTGGCGACATCGGCGAACGCGACGGACACGGCCGAACTGGCAAAACATTTTGTCGAACGCATGATGTCTCCGGAAAGCTTGAATGAATTGGCCGAAATGAGGGTGAAGAGTATGGTCGCAGGATTCATTCGAGAAAATCAACCAGATGCTTCCGAGGTAGAACTTCAAGAAATGGCTGACAATCTGTTTCAGAGGATGGAACCCTCCATCCGTGATGGATTTTTAAAAAGTGCGAAAGAAGCGGTTCAAAGCGATTTGCCTCAACTGGAAAACGAATTCCAACAAGCAATTACTGCGGCGCTTCGAGGCCGAAATATCCAAGACCCTGAAAGCCCCATCGCACAATCCTTGGCCTCTGCCTTTCACGCGTACCGAGTAGGTAACGGCGAGACATTTAACCAGGAAGTCCTCTCGTTGCAGGAATCCTTTTTGTCGGCCGCACCAGCCGAGTACCAACCTTCCAAAGCTGGCATGGAGGTTTTGTTCAATCATGCTTCTCCGTTTTTTATGGCCATGGCGATCTACCTCGTCGCGTTTGTGCTGACAACCTTCGGGTGGCTAGGTTGGCGCATTCCACTCCACCGATCCGCCGTTTGGCTGGTACTGCTGGCTTTGTTCATTCACACGTTCGCTCTTTGGGCGCGCATGTACATCTCCGGTCGTCCTCCAGTCACCAATCTTTACTCATCAGCAGTCTTTATTGGCTGGGCGGTTGTCGTTCTGGGACTGATCCTGGAATGGTTGTACAGCCTGGGAATCGGTAACGCACTCGCCAGCGTTGGAGGATTTTCGACGCTCATCATCGCCCATCAATTATCGCTGGATGGCGACACGCTAGAGGTCTTACAAGCAGTTCTCGACACACAGTTTTGGCTGGCCACACACGTTGTTTGTATTACGTTGGGTTATGCCACAACCTACGCAGCTGGATTCTTGGGGGTCGTCTACATTCTGGGAGGCCTTTTGTTACCATTGCCCGATCGGCTACGCAAAGAAATCACCCGCATGACGTACGGTGTATTGTGCTTTTCCATTTTCTTCAGTTTTGTTGGCACCGTACTCGGCGGACTATGGGCTGATGATTCTTGGGGTCGGTTTTGGGGCTGGGATCCGAAAGAAAATGGGGCTCTGATCATTGTACTGTGGAACGCACTCGTCCTGCACGCGCGCTGGGGTGGCATGGTGCGACATCGAGGACTTGCTGTGTTGGCTACCGCTGGCAACATCGCAGTCAGCTGGTCTTGGTTCGGTGTCAACGAACTCGGAGTCGGATTACACTCGTATGGATTCACGGAGGGAGTCCTCTTTAAATTATTGATCACCGTATTGTTCCACATGGCAATCATCGCATTAGGTCTACTTCCGCTCAGAATTTGGAATAGTTATCGCGTGGGACCACAATCTTGAATAAGTGACCAATCAGAATAGCGACTCGAAGAACCAGTACGTGAGCCTGCTGCGAGTAACACAACCTCCAACAATTCAAAATGGCAGATGTCCCTAATCGTTGACATTCTTTGGATCAGTGGCTTTGCCGCCGTCGGAGCGCTCGCGCGCACCGGAGTATCCGCAGCCTGCCAAAAATTCTTGGGAAGCGGTTTCCCCATCGGCACCTTGGTAGTCAATGTTGCCGGCTGCTTTTTACTGGGTTGGTTGATCGCTCACGGGCTCGATCAAACCCACCGACGGTTACACCTGGCACTTGGCAGCGGATTCCTTGGATCACTGACCACGTTCTCTACATTCGGCATGGAAACCGTCACACATACCCAGGATGGCGATTGGCATTTAGGGGCTCTCAACATTGCCGCCAATCTGACGTTGGGACTAACTGCTGTTTTGCTAGGTATGTATATTGGCATGCGCACGCGCGGCTAGTTGACGCGCTGCAGCGATTTCTCATGGAGCAAGTTGCAGTAATTCGACCAGCAAGTTATGCTCGTTACGTGACCAACCCGCCTGATGAACACCATCGGCCAAACTCAATCCAACTACCTTACCTTCGTCTTTCATCATCTAGAGACACAACTATGAAACGCTCCCATGCTGCCGTACTGACTTCTGTCATCCTATCCCTTCTGTTGACCGCGTCCGCTCCGGCACACGAAGGCCACAGTGCCATTTCAGAAGAAGTTGTCACGGCAGCCAACGCGTTTCTTGACTCCTTGGACTCCGACCTGCGCCAAAAGGCTACATTCAAATTTGATGATCCTGTTCGGACAGATTGGCATTTTATTCCGAAAGAACGATTAGGCGTCATGTTCAAAGAAATGACCTTAGAACAACGTCGTGCGGGGCACGAGTTCATGCGATCGGTGTTAAGCAACAAAGGATACCTCAAGGCAGTTGCTGTAATGTCACTGGAGCGCGTCCTGCGAGAGCTGGAAAGCGATCGTCCGGATGCAGCAGAACGACGAGACGAAGAAAAATACTGGTTTGCTGTGTTTGGTGAACCACAATTGGAAGAACCATGGGGATGGCGTATCGAAGGTCACCATCTATCGCTCAATTTCTCTTCCGTCCACGGACTGGTTGTGAGCACACCGATGTTCTTTGGAGCCAATCCTGCCGAAGTCAAGACAGGCCCCCGTGCCGGATTGCGTGTGATGGGAGCAGAAGAATCCATGGCACGAAGTCTGGTTAAGTTGTTTGACGATACACTAAAAAGTAAAGCGGTTATCGACGTGGAAGCTCCCAGTGACGTCATTACGGGCCCAGGACAAGCCATTGACGTTGGAGCCCCCGTAGGTGTATCTGCCGCAGAGATGTCGAGCGAACAATCAAAAATACTGGTCCGATTGATCTCGGAATACATTACCAATCTCAGACCTGTGCTTGCCCATGCTGAATTGGATAGTATCTTTCATAATCATCCAGAAAAAATTCACTTCGCCTGGGCTGGCGGCTTGGAACCCGGAGACGGACACTATTATCGTATCCACGGACCTACGTTTCTCATCGAATACGATAGCACTCAGAATGACGCCAATCATATCCATGCTGTATGGCATTCCCTCACTGACGATTTCGCACTCGATACGCTTCGACGGCACTACGAAGAGTCACACCACCAAGAATAGACGGCGCGCACCATAGCCGACAGTTCAATGCCCGTCACCCTGATCCCCAGGCGCTAGATTCGGGCGTCACCCGGCAACGTCCTCTCGTCCAAATCCTGAGATGAGCGCAGCGACTCACGATTGTTGGTAACAGCATTGGACGAAAGATCGCAGATAGAAAGCCATGTTTCTAAATCTCGCAAACTCGAGACCAAACAATCGCTCTCTTTGTTATGCGTTAGTAGTGGGTTGCAGTGGGAACCGGCAATAATCGCAGCAAGCCTATCGTTTCCGTCGTAGCATTCACCAAGTATTTGTTTGACGGATCAATAAGCCGGATCAGCTGCATGGCAGGCAAGGGCTGGTACCGGGAGCCAGGTTCACGAAGCAGTATGTTTCCACCAGCATCGACTAGGATAGCATCTTCGTATTTTCCGTGTCGGCGTCCGCGCAATTCCAAACCCGCCCCATCCAATTGAATGTCCACAGTCAATGCTTGAAACGCCAATTTCCCATCGTTGACTAAGTCATAACGGGATTCATCTCGAACCGCACCTAGATGCTGTTGAGCCGCCCGGACAAGAGAATCACTGATCACACCCTCGCCAAGTACAAGGGAACCACGAAATTCCTTCACCTGGCCATTGATCACCCGCAGCTGTTGACATTGAACTTCACACGTCCCCGTCAATTGATGGCCCCAACGATGCTTCATCAGTGGCTGTATTTCCATGCCTGATAACTGAAACGAACCTTCGCCCTGCCAACCCGAAGCAGTCCGAGCCATCCCCCATAACCTTCCCTGAAAAGTGGTCACCGGCCCAACCTCCGACAGGAAAGGCCAAAGAGGTACCAGGTGCCGGCACGAAACGTGACATTGTTGTGTGTCCACAGAGAACGAGGTTGTAGGAAGGGTGCTGGCATGGTTTCGATCGACAATCACCGTGAAAAGTTCTGCTGTGTCCCGCAGCCGCACATGCACGGTGCAGGTCATTCTTGATTGAGCTTCCGTACCGTGGTAGTCAGCGACCACTTGATCATACAACCATTCGCCTGCTGCGTCGTACACTCGAACATTGTCCGCAACGATGCGCATTGGCGTTCCCGCGTTGCCTGGTTGGCAAAGGAGGTTATTATGAATTGCAAGGCACAAGCCACGCAAATTCGCACCGTCCATACGCGTGCGATGCAAGCGCACCACCGTGATATCCGCACGGGCTGAAACCTCAACTTCACCAACATGCACCACCTGCGTACCATTTTCCGGGTCTTTCACGCATAGATTGACCAGTCGTGTCAGCCCCGGACGAGGTTTAGAAATCCGGTCAACGGATACAGACATGCCTAAACGACGCGCCAAGGCCGCTTGAACCGATGCTTTGTACGTAGGCAATTGAAATGCAACGATACCAGCAATTACCGACAACGTAGGAAATACGCACAAAACAAGAAATACAACTCGACAGAACAATCGCCTGGTGGTGACATGCATAACGAACTTCCGTGTTCGATGAGTTGCAATGCGTTGCAGTGAGAGAATCAACCTGTCTGGGAAAAATGGTTTCGTCAAACCATCTACACGCGAACACCTGAATTACCGATTCTTTGCCATCTGATGGAACAAATCTGCTCGAGCTTTCATTTCCTCCACGCTATCTGACCCAAATTTGTCGATCAGGGCAGCCGCGATTTCAAAGGCAACAACATTTTCTACAATGACACTGGCCGCCGACACAGCACACACATCACTCCGTTCATAGTCAGCCATCTCGGTTTCCTTGGTTTCCATATTGATGGATGGTAACGCCTTCCTCAATGTGCTGATCGGTTTTTTCGCAGCGCGCACAATGAGCGGCTGACCATTGGTCATGCCTGCTTCCAGTCCCCCCGCGTTATTCGTAGGTCGGACGTAGCCCAGATTGGGTGAATCTTTCTGTGCGGAATCATATTCGATCGGATCGTGAACTTCCGAACCCAACTTTCGAGCAGCATCGAAACCCAATCCAATCTCGACTCCCTTCATCGCCTGTATCGACATCACCGCCTGGGCCAATCGCCCATCAAGTTTACGATCCCATTGAGTGTGAGTCCCCAGCCCGAATGGCAATCCTTCGACACGCACCTCCAGAATGCCACCCAACGTATCTCCCTCTTTTCCAGTGCGGTCGATCAATTCCTTGACCTGTTCATCCTGATCCGGATTCAACGAGTAGACGATGCTTTTGTCGCGCGCGGCGCGTTGTTGCGCCACATCGCCAGGAAGCGGATCAAACTGAAATCCACCGAGCTCTGAAACATATCCAAAGACCTCAATGTCGAATCTCGACAAAAGTTGTCTGGCCAGGGCTCCAGCGGCAACACGAACGGTCGTCTCACGCGCACTGGCACGTTCCAGAATCGCACGGATCGGTCCCAAAAACTTAATCGATCCGGTCAAGTCTCCATGCCCAGGACGAGGGCGGTCTAAATCTTCCAGACGCTCAAGTTTGTAATCACGATTAACCACTTGTAAAGCAATCGGACTGCCTAGCGTCGTGTCTTTCCACACGCCGCTCGTGATCTCAACGCGGTCAGTCTCGATACGCTGTCGTCCGCCTCGGCCATAACCCCCCTGACGTCGACGAAGCTCCGTGTCAATAATATCCGTATCGATAGAGACACCGGCTGGAAATCCATCGACCAGAGCAATTAACGTTTTTCCGTGTGATTCACCAGCAGTAAGATAACGTAGCATTCTGTCAATTCTAATCACAGCGAACAGCGGAACCTAGGTCAATTAGGAGAAACAAAAACCAACATACAACTCCTACTATAATTCGCCAATCGTAACACGTCCGTTTCGTTGATCAACGGGATAGAGACTACCACTTTTAACTCTTATAGGTTGCCATGCTCGCATGACAGCAGTGAATTCAATGCTCAAAATCATTCAAAAAAATTGGTTCTTACCATGCCTTGCCTTGGCGGTTTTTTCTGGTTGGTGGTTTTGGCCCACCATCTTCCCATTGGCCGATGATCGCCCCACCCGGAATACAATCGTTGCCACAGTCTTGTTTGTGATGGCTTTGCCCCTGGAATTCCAGGCGGTAAAAATGGCAGTTCGTCGGCCGCTTCCGGTTCTGTTGGCCGTGGCAGTTACCTTTGGTTTGTTGCCACTGTTTTGCTGGGCCCTTTCCACCCTATTGGCTCCCGAATTCGCTGTCGGATTGATGGCAGCCGCAGCGACGCCTTGTTCTCTGGCCTCCGCTGCCGTGTGGACTCGCCGTGCCGGAGGAAATGACGCGGTAGCCATCCTCGTCACCATGGTCACCAATTTGGGTTGTTTCGTGGTCTCACCGTTTTGGTTATTCGTCAGTACAGGTCAAGAGGTAACCCTGGGGACAGCGTGGGACATGGTGGCAAAACTAGGCTTATTGGTGGTCTTGCCCATGGTCGGCGCCCAGTTGCTACGACTTCATCGCCCATTCGCCTCATGGGCGACAGATCGAAAAAAAATGCTGAGTATCTTGGCACAATTCGGCGTTCTGTCGATGGTCGTTTTGGGCTCGGCGAAAGCCGGACACGAACTGGCCGAACTTCAAAACATCTCTTTACCGAACTTCGTACCCATGTTCCTGGCCGTGGCATGTACTCATGCCTTGATGTTGGCGGTCGGCTTTCGACTGGGTGTCCTACTTGGCTTAGAGCGTGGTGATTGTATTGCTGTTGGCTTTGCTGGAAGCCAAAAAACACTGGTCGTCGGGTTACACCTGGCAGTTACTTATTTCGGAGGTTTGGCGATACTGCCGATGGTGACGTATCACGTATTTCAACTGCTTTTCGATACTGTGGTCGCCGACAAGCTGCGCGTGGAGGATGAACCTTGATCGTGTCTCACGAGACGTTCCTTTTTCCACGATTACGATCCATTCTGGCCACTGCAAAATACTAGACAGGCATCAAACACAAGCTACACAGTACTAGAATGACCATCACAAAGCCGACAAGAACCTTTCCCAACGTCCCGGTCAATCGCCCCCAAAACGCGGCATGTCCAACCTTCAAGCTGTCCGTCCAATTCTGACCATGCCAACGTTCTCCCACGATGCCGCCTAGCAACGCCCCCAATGCAGCGAACAAGAGGGCCGCAATCACGGAACCTACCACAGGAATCGGTAAACCGACAGCAACGCCCAAAATACCACCTGCCAGTGAGCCGATGAATGCAAGCGTCGCACCTTTCCGACTTCCACCGGCACGGGATGCCCCCCATATTCCCGCTGCGAACTCCAAAGCTTCTCCGAGAATTGCCATCGCAGCCAAGACACCCACGACGGTCCAACACACGGCCAAGCGACGATCTCCGTCCCAGGGGATAACCATTGCATACACGAACGTTGTGCACAGCAGTAACCAGTTCCCCGGAAGCCCCAGAAAATTAAGCAGCCAACAGGCAATCACTCCCACGACTAGCAACAGAACCCCAACGCTCAACCCGACCCCAAACAACCAGTCCCACCAAGGAATCGAGACGGCAAACGCCTGTAAACACAACATGGCAATCCGATGCTAAAAAAAATGTCAACTTGCCGTTCATCATACGCAGATAAATTGGCAACAACACCCCGAATATATCTTCCGAATTGTGAATTTGATCGGCAACTCATACAACTCACGAACGCGTGCCGAACACGATTCACTTCGCAAGGAAACAACGCAAGCCACCCGGCATGCAACGACATGAATCCACAACAAATCGGGTGACCGAGCCACACCTCTACAGAACAGCCTCCGTTGAATGCCTTCCTATTGATGCCACCAAGCGTGGCGTTGGGAGAGCTTCCCAGTTTAACGCAACAGGTCCCTAGGTGGGTGTGCAGCTCTCTTGACCATGCTAGAATGCGACAAATTAAAACGTTGACACTATGGGAGTTCATGAATTGCACACCTCTGGTTGTATATTCGCCCGACAACACTGGATGTTGTTATCCTCTTGCCTTTTGGGTGCTGTACTCCTGCTGGATTTCTCGACGAATAGAGGATGGGCACAGAATCCAGACGAACAAACTGCTCAACCGAGATACATTCAAAGTGCTGCTGCCAGCGGCACTCGAGTAATTCGTCCGGACACATGGTCCATGCTGTCTTTTGAAGTTGCCAACCCCACGCAACATGACGTTTCGGTTTTGGCCGCTTCCTATTTTGAAAAACAGTCCTCTCTGCAATTCGGCAAACAAATTTGGATCCCGGAAAACGCAAAACGTCGCAGCTTTTATCCGATCCGACCTCCAGCATCGCCAGAGCAAGACGGAAACATCGTCAATGTCTATTCGCTTTTGATGGACCGAACGGACGCCGCGGATACCGACAAACTGATTTTTAGTCAAACCGACCAAATGCACTATCACAGTTTGTTGTCTGCCACAAAGGAACGGCCGACGACGGCATTGTTTGACGATACAGATGACGAAAACGTTCGACAAACGGTCGCCGCTGGACGGACGTCCCGCAATCTAACGGTGGTGGTTTTTGACCTGCGAGAGAATTCACTACCCCCAGATGCTCGCTGGCTGGATGGACTTGATCAAATTGTCATCGCCAACAACACCCTGTTGACAAATGGACGCGCTCTGTCGGCCGTGCGACGGTGGCTGACTGAAGGTGGACGCGTGTGGTTGATGCTGGATAAAATCCAACCTGAATTGCTGGATTCATTGATTGGAGATCGCATCGGTTGGGCCCCCCATGATCACATCTTGCTCGACACCATCACGATTACGGACGACCGTCCGGTATCCAAGGACCAAAAACGGGAGTTTTCTGCCACCTACACCAATCCAGTTCGGATGGTGCGTGGAGTCATGGATGGCATGCAAGTCACTCAGTCAGTGAACGGGTGGCCTGCGGCAGCCTGGTGCAACGTTGGAAATGGCGAATTATTGCTAACGACACTAGAGGCCCGAGGTTGGTATCGCTCCTGGACTCCCGAGGATACCCCCAATCCCAACTTTCGAAAACGATCCAATCACGCAGCCTCAGAATCACTACAAATGATCGCTGAACGCTTTTTCGTACCACGAAATTCGGACGTTCCAGCCGCTAAAGCATTTACAATATCAGCAGCTGGCGAAATCGGTCAAACAATCCTACCGCGTCGATTCGTTGCCTTGACGCTCGGAAGTTTGTGCGTGGGGCTTGTGGTAATGTCCCTAGTGTGCATTCGACTCGATCGCACCGCCGTTTTGGGATGGCTCGGCCCACTAGCGGCTCTCGTGGTTGCTTTTGTGTTATGTATGGCCGGGTCGGGATCGAGAACCGCCATAGGAAGGTCGCTCGCAGTAGGACAATGGATTGAGGCCGATGACACCTTTTCGGAAATACGTACTTCTGGCGCTTTGGCAATCTACAATCCTCAGCAGTGGAACCAACCTTTGGGCAGCGAAGTCGGTGGAATGTTTCTGCCACAAGGAATCAATACTACGGGGACTTCGGTTCGAATGATCTGGACCGATAGTGATCATTGGAGCATAGAAAACATGGACATGGAGTCTGGGCTCCATTTGGCTCCATTCTCTTTTTCGACTTCCTTGCAAAGTGCTGTTCGTGCCCAAGCGACATTCGGACCGGACGGCTTGACGGGCAGCCTAGAAACTGGACCTTGTGACGAAGTCTCCGATCTCATCCTAATCACCCCACATCGCGCCCCCATCCGTGTTCGACTTGGCGAAAACGGTCAGTTCGAAGCTCGCTCCTCGGACATCCTCTCGCCCGGCCAATTCACCGATAGTGCAATCGTGTCCGATGATCAGCAACGGCGTCGCCAGGTTCTCGAAGCCTTGTTCGATCCAGAAGACGGATGGAACCCTTCGGCACGAGCGACCCTGCTCGCTTGGACAAAACCATTAGACCTTCCATTTCAACTCAATGATCCAGACCATTCTAGCGGTAGCGCACTGTTGTCTGTGCCCGTTCGTTTGTATCGCCCCGAAGCAGGTAGCCGCGTATCGATTCCAACTGTCATGAACAGTTTCCGCGTCGTGCCGGCCGCAGACGGAACGATGTCCTCGGCATATAGCAACACACAACAAAAGTGGGTCGGTGAGCTGTCAGCGGCAACCCAAGCTAAATTACGAGTCCAGATCCCATCTGAAGTGGTACCGTTGCAGCTGGAAAGTCTCAATGTAAAAATCAGTTTGAAAGCACCTCAACGACTCCTGCAATTCGTCGGACATCAAGACGCTAAAGATCTCGTGTTAGGTGAAAAGCAAAGTCCTGTAGGGACTTTGGAACTAGAGCTCCCCGCCAACGAATTCCTTCAAGTAGATCAAGAGGGAGGCATTCTATTAACCTTAAAAATAGGGCCTCATCCAAATGAAGCATCTGGAAACATTGCAGAAGTAGGGTGGAAGATCGACGACCTGTCGTTTGGAGTCAAAGGGGTTGTGCAGGCTCCTTAGATTCGCTCCGATAGAGCATCGTTTCGGTTACTCGTTGTGCAAGTTGACAACTCGTCAAGCACTATGAAATCGCGGGGTCGAAGCAACCAAGCACAACTCGATAGACAAATCTAAAACCTGATCAACGAATCCTTCTACGGAATCAACGAACAGGAACATTACTCAACGGGAAATATTATGGCTGAGACTGAACATGGTTCGAATCCCACGATGAACACCTCGTCGAACCAATCCGACAGTTCATTCGTCGCTCCACATCCGGGTGCACAGGACATGCCACACTGGGACACTGGTGAACTCATCGATGTGCCCCAGCGCAAATCGTTTAGCCTATTAGCGTTAATCGGGCCAGGACTGGTCATGGGGGCATCTGCTATTGGTGGAGGTGAATGGTTGGTCGGCCCTTTGGTGACCGCCAAATATGGCGGTGCGTTGATGTGGCTGGCAACCTTTAGCATTCTTGGGCAAGGACTCTACAACGTCGAAGTCTCCCGCTACACCCTCTACACCGGGGAACCTATTTTCACTGGTAAATTTCGCACATTACCCGGGCCCAGATTCTGGTTACCCGTTTATCTTTGCCTGGATTTTGGATCGTTTTTTCCGTACTTGGCCGCAGCGGCGGCAACTCCCGTGGCCGTGCTGCTGCTCAATGGCCATCTTCCCAACCCTGATGGAAATCCGGCACATTGGTGGATGGTCAAATGGATTGCCACCGCTATTTTCCTCGGAGGTGCAGTACCCCTGATATTCGGCGGAAAGGTATATAACTCGCTGAAGGCAGTGATGACTTTCAAACTTGTCGCTGTCATTGGATTTTTATCAATCCTGGCTGTCTTTTACTCCTCCTCAGCAACATGGCTGGAAATCTGTTCGGGCTTTTTCAAAATCGGCAATGTTCCCGTCCAATGCTCCGAAGACAAAAATGGCAATGGAAAACTTGACCCGGGCGAAGACTGGGACGGAGATCAACATCTCGACGATGTGGAACCACTTTTGTCCAAGACTGTCGACACGAATGGTGACGGAAAACCAGATAGTTGGGAAACCGACGAAAACGGCAAGCCAATTAAATTTATAGATAAGGACGGAGACAATATTCGTGATGGCCCCAACGTCGAAAACATATTCGTAAGCTTATTCACCAAAGGCTCCTTTCCGGATATAGATTTTACGTTAATTTCTTTGATCGCTGCACTCGCAGCCATCGCAGGTAACGGAGGCCTTTCGAATACACCTATCAGCAATTTCACTCGCGACCAAGGTTGGGGCATGGGACATCACGTCGGCGCCATTCCAAGCATCGTGGGTGGTGCCGGGATTACATTATCACATACGGGAATGGTATTCGAAGTCAATGACAAAACACTGCCTCGTTGGAAACGATGGTATCGATACATGGCACGTGATCAATGGCTCACTTGGGTACCCGCCTGTTTTATCGGTGTGGCGCTGCCAAGCATGTTATCCGTACAGTTCTTGTCACGTGGTACGGAGGCTGACAAGTGGAACACGGCCGCACTGACCGCCGAAGGCGTAGGACAAAGTGTCGCCAATCCCCCCGACAACGTCTTGGCCTCGATCACCGGCCTGTCTCAAGTGTTCTCTGGAGAAACTGCAGGCAACCTATTTTGGGCGTTGACACTGTTTTGCGGTTTTTTGGTGCTCGGACCCAGCATGGTACCCACGATTGATGGAATTTTGCGGCGGTGGATCGATGTGTTCTGGACCGCCAGCAAACGGTTGCGGCAAGCAGATACAGGATTCATTAAACATCTCTACTTCCGCGTGCTCTTGGTGTATTCCCTCATCGGCGTGATAGCGATTTGGGTCAACGAACCAACCATGCTGTTGAAAATGGCAACACTGCTGTTCAATTTCGCACTTGGCTTTAGTTGCTTCCACACGCTGGTCGCGAACACGACACTGTTGCCGCCGGCACTTCGACCAAATTGGCTCGTTCGTACATGCATGGTCTTTGCGGGATGCTTTTTCTTACTGCTAGGAGCCGTGTCCACCATGCAGACACTACGAGACTTAGGCGTGCTGGCAGAGACCTAACCGTGCTAAAAGAGGCTTAGCACCAACTAGATTGACGCAAAGGCTGCGTCCACAAGAGATGTGGTACGGAGGGGTGTTAAGTCGCTCATCGTGCCGATGAATTGCACAACACGCCCGGCGGCCGTTTCGCCTTTCACCCTGAAGTAACCCGCTGTACGATCCGTTGGAACAGCGTAGTTGAACGTTTCTCCCGTGTCGCGAGTCACTGTCAGAAATGCAGTATTTCCGTCCGCCGAAAAATCAGCAACGACGCTCGTAATTCCTTCCCAGCCGTCCATCACGGAGTTCCACACCTGATTTCCAGCCACATCGAATCCAACAACAATTCCTTGACGCAATTCCGTATTGACAAAGTCCTCAATGCTAATGAAGTCCGGATGCAAACTTCGCTCGCCGAACAAAACTTCGAAGGCAGGCATGTTGACATGGGTGGTCTCAATTGAAATACGATCATTGACACCTGTGTGAATCACACCATCGACAGAATCAATGCCATCCACAAAAAACATTGGCTGCACTTCAATCAGTTCATAATCCCCGGCGATCACGTTGAAGAAGTCGAATCGTCCCAATGAATTGGTATAGGCAGTACGGGAAACGGCATTCCCCAAAGCGTCCTCACCAACTAAGCGCACTTCAGCTCCGCCAATAGCTCGTTCGACGACATCTTTATCACCGTCATGGTCGACATCCGCAAATACGAATCCGCCAATCGTACCAGGCAATGGTGGTGATCCTTCGATAGTAATGAACGCAGTCGCTTCGGCAAATCCGCCGTTACCATCCGTGATCGAATAGTCAATTCTATCCGTGACAGATTCACCCACCAATACATTACCGAATTGACCATTGGGATCATAGTCAATGGTGCCGTCCGGGTTACAGCTGGCCTGACCAACCGTTGACGACACATCACAACCCAACAGAATGATGTCGTCGCCTTCAATGTCCGAGTCATTACTGAAAACACTTTGCGTGGTGAACGCTAAATTCTCATCGGTCGTAAAACCAACGCCTCCATCATCCATGGCAACCGGCGAGTCATTCACACCCAAGATGGTGATCGTGACCATGGCCGAATTCATGTGGTCTGGATCCCCGTCCGTAGCTGTGTAGGAAAACATGTCGGTAGTCGACTCGCCCGGCTGGAGATATTCAAACTGACCGTTCGGATCATAATCAAACGTTCCGTCACCATTACTCGTCACGATGCCTATCGTACTGCTCGCATCGAACGAAGAAACGAATAAAGTTTCCTCTTCTCGATCCGTGTCATTATCAAGAACATTACCGGTCCTGAACGGCGTATCTTCATCAGTAGTGAATCCGGCACCGCCATCAGGATCCGCCACGACAGGCGCAGGCGTCACCAGAATGCTCATCTGATGATAGGTGATGTTATCCGGATGCACCGACACAGGGGGTGCGAACAGTGCAACATCATGAAGATCCGCAACGTCAGCTGGATCACTAGAAAACGCCAGGGTACCAGGTGCGGTCGCTTCCATGACGACACTGAACAGCAGGATTTCTGCAGGACCGAGCGGACCGCTAATGACAGGATCCAGACCAAAACCTGTTTGTGTACCACCAGCTTCATCAATCAATCCCACGGAAAGACTTCCCGATGTTTCCTCTAGGAAATTGGCGCCGTGAATAAATGGCCCAGTTGCTATTCCAAACGCAGGATCGTGAGTCACGTCCAAATAAGCTTGGAACACGCCACGGTCCTCCGGCACTTCCTCCTGCCGAACATCTTGCACATACACATTCAATAAAAATGAATCTGATTGAACAACTTCCGAAATCGGCAAGCCGTCCAGGTCGCTTGTTTCTAAACGGAATACAACTTGACGTGTGCCAACGATGTCAATGGTCACCGTCGTTATGTCGGTACCACCGTGACCATCACTGACGGTATAAGTAAAGGTGTCAGTTCCTGTGGAACCCACTGGCAAATTGTCGAACTGGCCGTTGGGATCATAGTCAAAGGTACCGTCACCATTATTGGCAACAATTCCGAGTGTACCTGTGGTATCCAACGACAATATCGTGAGTGGATCTCCGTCGACATCCTCGTCATTGGCCAATACGTTGGCGGTTGTAAAGGAAGTGTTCTTCGCCGTCGTAAAGTAAAACCCGCTATCCGAATTCGCAACGGGAAGATCGTTCTTACCTTCGATCGTAACAACCACCGTCGCCGTATCGGTTGCGGATCCGCTGGCAACCGTATATCCAAACGTATCGGTCGTCGATTCGCCCTGCTTCAAATGATCAAATTGACCGTTGGGATCGTACGTCACCGTACCATTGCCATGATTCGTGACATTCCCCGTCGTTCCTACGGTATCCAATGCTGTGATCTGCAGTGCCCCCACCCCATTGATCGTAATGGAATCGGTGCCGTAGATGATGTCTGGTGTGGGCACTGGTATTGCTGGGTCATCCCACAAAAATGAATCAGAACCTAGTGTCGTCGCCGGCTCACCACGCCATACGGTCGCGCCACCCATCATGTCGTTTGCGGTAACCTCCACGATCGTCGCTGGTCCGTCTTCTGATACATTTAGGGCAGTGTCCGTTGTTGCATCGTCGTCAATAGCAGTGACGGGCGCCGTATCGATGTTGAACGGAATTTTTGCCAACAGGAATTCGTCAGGGCCTAGGGGAGCCCCGCCGCCCAAATCCGACACACCATTCCCTAACCCCAAGCATCTCCCCGGAGACACACAGCCATCATATTGACCAATCAGTTGGTACTCGTCCCCAAATGTCACATCTGCGGACACACTGGCAACGGAAGCATCGAAGGCCACGTCCAAAAAGGCAGCCGTCACACCACGGCTCGGTATGTCATCGTGACGTATGTCTTGCACGAACACATGTAGCAAAACTTCGTCGTTGACATTCGTTGTTTCGATCGAATTGTTCGAAGTGTCGGTTAATTCGAATCGAAGTTGCATCACTTGGGTTGTATGAGCACCATCCATACCCATGGCAATGATGTGAGCGTCTTCCGAGCTAAGGAAACCATCTCCGTTCACATCTAAATAATGAGACGAGCCATCCTCTTCACCGGCAGCGTCCCCAGAAATCGCACCTGGAGACCGAGAACCATTTCGAAGGAGAGCGTTGGCTACGAATAAGAGATCGTTGGGGGCCACAAAACCATCGCCATTGACGTCGGCTGGAATCAGTGGATTCTGCCACGCGACAATATCGCCAGCCAACAAGATGCGATCCTCCAATGCCTCCACAGAAAATGACTGAAAGCTGAGACCACGACGATATTCAGAAAGACCACAATTTCGGCCTCGGCCGTGTGAATGTCGGGGCGCTGGTCGTGTCATCGATGAACTTCTCGAAAACGGGAAAGAAAATGGCAGATTGCTGCGAATGTTCCGGACGCCGTTTTGATCCCAAGCCCTTAGCCCACTAGTCGATACGGCGAAACAACCAGGAAGTCTATCAAGATTCAGTGTAATGGGAGGAATACACCGTTGCAAACATTTAGGCATTTTTTTTCTAGAACGCAAATTATGCCAGATAGGACGATTAGACAGAAATCTGCATAAGAAAACACGGAAAACCAAGACACAGCACCGCGAGCCGCCCGGTCTCCATTCTCGACCCGGGCGGCCTGATAGCCAAAATCAGATAGGGGACAGTTCTAGCCCACCCCTACATGCCACCCGCGAGCACCTGTTGTCACTGTTCAAGTGAATGGAGCCCCGGTGGGACCGTTCAAAACGGTTGCCAGAGAAGTTGTTAGAGAAAAGGTCGTTACCGTATATTCGTCGGTACGAACGATTCGTGTGTAACCCGAGAAAGTACCCTAGAAGATGTTACCATCACGAGGTCCCCTACGATGCCCAACGCTAAGACGCACATATCGGACGAGGAATTAAAAGAAGCACGTCAGCAGCGTAATGCGGTGCTGTTGGTCTTGGGAGTCGGTTGCACGATCGGGATCATGCTAATCTTGTACGGTGAGTACAAGTTAAAGCGGGCCCAGGCGAGCGTGGAATGGCCAACCGCCCCAGGACGGATTGTCGGATTCGCACACCAACGACGAGGGGCAGACCAGCTACTCGTCAGAAATCGAGTATGTCTACACGGTCGAGGGAATTGAGTATCAGTCGAATGGGGTGGTACTCGGTGGACATGAATATGACGCACGCCGGACCGTAGGACGTTACCCGGTCGGACTCGCAGTGGAGGTGGCGTATGATCCCAGAAAGCCCCATCTAGCTGTGCTGGAGTCTGGCGTTGAATCGCAGGCTAATCAGACGCTGTGATGGACCTTGCTGGTGGGCTTTCTGTTCATGGGAACCCTCTTCAATTTCCTCTTCCGCCGGTTAATGCGCGAGGAAAGGAACTTGCTGGACAAGGTCTTGATTCTCACGTTCAAGATCATCTTTTTCCCGTTAATTGTTTGCAAGGCAAATGTCTGGGCTCACTGGCATGGTCGGACTGGCGTTAGGGCTCGAAGTACTTGAATTACATCCGACCCTAACCATCATGGCATTGGTATTCGCTGTTTTTTACGGTTTGATACTGTTCCTGATGTTGTGGGTACAGTTCCTGGGATGGTTGCAAGATCTCTTGATGAAGTTCTGACCGTCGTCAAGAAAGGAAGAGGCACCGGAGTTGCCTTGTTCACCTGGAGGGTCAGATTACTTCAGGTTCCGGAACCGTACGACAGGAAGACGGAAAAGGCACGACGAATTCTTCACAAATCTGTGACAAATCAGCGATTAGAGCGAACACAAACAGAGTGTTATTTCGCTGAAACGCGACACGGTCAGGCCGAACCTGTTCTAGGTCTGTCCACCTTCGGTTCAAGTTCACCGTGAATCCAGGTTGAATTTCACCCGTTTTTTTCTTGCAAAGTAATTTATCCGACTGGTACTATAGACACCTCATGTGGAATGTGTCTATTTGATTGGTTTTGTGCCGTTTGCGCGCCAAACCATTATGATGCAGGTAGTTGGGGGACCAACGAATGGGGATTTTCTACGCTGGAACGTGTGAGGGGTAAGAGAATGACCATGAGATTGTCGAAGCGGGCGGAAATCCTCCGGGCTAGAGCTTCTGGAGATCTACTGCCGCGCAAATTGAATTTTGAACCGCTCGAAGTCCGTATGCTGCTAAGCATCAACTCAGCGGGAATCGAGGAACAACTGCTCGAATCGCAGGGCAGTGTCATTTCAGTAACAGATGGCTGGGGAGATGCGGGACAACCTGAACTTCTGGGCTCACCTCGTAGCCTGCTAGGACTTCCGGAAACCGAGAGCAACGACACCCTGGCTACCGCACAACCGGTACCTCTCGGTTTTGACGATGGCGAAGATTTCGAAATCGACATCGAGGGTACCCTGGCTGGCGACAGCGATTTCTTCAGCATGATGTTGGACGCTGGCGACATTTTTGGCGCCAACGTATCTGGAGCCGGAACTGAGTTGACTTTCCACAGGTTGAATCCTGTGGAAATCCTACTCATCGGTTCGACACAGGACTCAACAGCACTGCATCCCAATGCTTCGCCGTTACCCGGTGGCGGGAACGCGGCTTTGTCCTGGGTCGTCGACACTCCCGGTCAATATTTTATTGGCGTTTCAGGAGGAGCTGGAGATTATGAATTAAACCTTCGTCTGTTCCGGCCAGCGTTGGAAAAAGAAGACGTCGGTACACGTCAGACGTTGTTCCTGGACTTCGACGGGGCGACTTTAAACACCCCGGTCATGGGCTCCTCCGCCGAAATCACTTTGTCTCCGTTTTCACACTATTTGCGCCGTTGGGGCCTACGTACTACCGATGAAGATGCACTGATCGACACGATTGTGGAGACGGTTCAGGAAAACCTCTCCTTCGACGTCCGTCAGTTCGGCAACAACGGGGACTATCCAGATTCGGATATTCCAGGTGAATTCGACATTAAAATCCTTAACAGTCGTGACCATGACGACACATTTGGCCAGTCCCATGTAAGTCGGGTCATTGTTGGTGGAACGGTAGACCAACTCGGACTCCCCGTGATTGGCTTTGCCCAATCCATCGACGTCGGCAACTTTGAAACTGAAGAAACCGCGATCACTCTACTGGATCAATTGAGTGAAGCGAGTACACATCCGAACTCCTTAAACCAGTTTACGCTGGCTCCAGGAGTGTCGAAGATTGACTTGGTCGGCGTGGGCGTGGGCAATATTGTATCGCGTGAAGCGGGCCACTTGTTTGGCAACTGGGAAACGGACGCTTCCAATGGCCTGCCAAACATCATGGATGAAGAAGGCAGCCTAGCGAACATCATCGGCTTGTCAGGACCGTTTTGGGGAGACGGCGACGAAGTGGATGTTGATTTCGGCGATGACAGTTTTGCTTCTAGCCAAGGTTTCACTGGAACAGAAAACACTCTTAACGTCGTCAGTTTTGGCCTGAGTACCGGCACGATGGGACCGGAGCTGGTAGCCATCAATCCGAACACCGGCGAAGTCCTCCTGGATGGAGACTTACGGTCGGTAGCCATGCAGGAATTATTGTTTCGGTTTAACGAAGGCGAAGAAATCGACCCTGAAAGCATCGCGGATGGCATCCAAATCATCCGTGCGGGTGGACCGGTCGCTCCAAACATGGAGCCCGTGTTTGACGATGGGAATGATATCGTGATCATTCCCGGTTTTATTGACATCGGCGAATTCCCCAACGAAGTGATTATCCGCTTCGCCGACGATTTGCCCGACGATCGCTATCGCATCACAATTTTTGGTACCGGTGCGACTCCATTGGTCAATGCCAATGGTGCTCCATTAAACGGCGGGTCGGACCAGGTAATCGAATTCGAGCTGGATCTGGGCGCGCAAGTAATTTCCGTGGTGCCTCAACCGACAATCCGCGAGCCCTTGGGTGGTTTGAGTCAGGCTCGGGACCAGATCGTGGTTTATTTTAACCAAGACGATTTGCATACCACTGCTGTCGAAACGGGCCAGGAACCTACGGATCCAACGGTCGTCGACCCCCAGTTTTATCAGCTGATATTCACCAACGACACCGTCAACAACACAGACGATGAAGTCTTCCATCCCACGTCGGTCAGCTACGACCCAGCTACGGACATGGCCGTGCTGACGTTTGCCAGCGATATCGCACTCCTCTCGTCCGGTCCTGGAACATATCGCCTACGAGTCGGTACTAATGAAGACATTCCGCAAGCTCCAACACGAATTGATCTTCCTGCAGCGCAGGATCCAGGATCAAGCTTTGATTCCGCGCACGCACTCGGTAATTTTGGCGCCGAGAGCATGATTATTTCGAGTGCGATCGAGCCGACACATTTTCCCATGGAGTTTCCCGGTGCGATTTCAGAGCCCGGTCATCGTGAAATCGTCATGGATAAACACACCTCCATAGGCCCTGATGTCGTCGCTGGTATCTCGACCATCTTTTACAACTTCCGTAGCGATTACGGTCGTGATCCGGACGGAAATCCTCTGTTCAACGTAATCACCCCCTCGCAAAAGGATTTAGCTCGCCAGATCTTTGAGATCTACAGTCACTACCTTGGCGTTGAATTCGTCGAATCGGCCACCATGGGAGTGACCGTGGCTACTGGTGACCTGCGTGCCATCAATCCGCTCGCAGATTCTGGCCCCAATGGCCCCGATCTGGCAACCGCTTCCGACGCCTTGAGCACCGAACCCATCTTCGGAAGCGCGGTTTTAAACGCTTCCAAACAGTGGGACGATACTTTCGGTGGCAATTGGTTCTCAGCCGCTTTTACCGGAATTAGTTTTCTCTTGCGTGGTAGTTATTCCGAAGAACTTCCACCGCTCACCGTTCAGGGGAACGATCTGGACCTCGTTCCTGACGGCAAACTGAACGACTCAGAGATGTTTGAACCGGTATTTCCTGGTGATCACGACATCGTGCATGGCCGGCATCTCTACCGTCCGGAAGGCAATGATATCGATCTTTACGAACTCACCGTTGACCAACGAGGAATCTTTTCGGCCGAGACCATTGCCGAACGGCTCGATTCACCTAGTACGCTAGATACGGTCATCAGCCTTTACGAACAAGACAGTAGTGGCTTTCGCTTAATTTCAAGAAACGACAATTACTTTAGCGAAGACTCATTTCTCAAAATGGAGCTGCGGCCTGACATTACTTACATCGTCGGTGTCAGCGCCAGCGGAAACACATCATTCGATCCTTCGGTTCCCGATTCAGGCAACTACGGTACGAGTGACGGTGAATATGAGCTGCGACTAAATTTCCGACCACTGGAAGCAGCCACCATCGTCGACATCGATGCAGTGAATCTGAATGAAGTAGATATCCATACCATCGACGTTGACAAGCGAGGAACCATATTCGACGGAGACAGTGATGGAGTACCAGGGGGTGTTCATAATTTCTGGTTCCGCACACAGACGCCATCACAGACACTGATTGTCGACAAATCAGCTTTGGGTTCCTTGCAGACAGGCTCGCTGGCCAATCCATTTACTCATGTTTCTTCTGCGTTTGCGGCTGCTGTCCCAGGAGACATTGTACGTATCGTCGGAAACAAAATAGAAGGATTCGACCCAGCCGACCTTACCTCTACGCAAAACAGTCAAGCATACTTGTTTGGTGTTGACGAACTGGACAACCCGCTGGAGGACGGTCAGACCGTCAAGATCCCACGTGGCGTCACCCTGATGATCGATGCGGGTACGATCATTAAGTCTCAAGACGCTGTCATTGAAGTAGGAAGTTCCGCTGCCACAATCGACCGCAGTGGAGGCGTGCTGCAGGTGTTGGGTACACCAAACCTGCCAGTTTTCTTTACATCCTACAACGACGAACAAATAGGGCAGGACACCAATCCAAACATCACTCAATCTCCTATGGCAGGAGACTGGGGTGGGATACTGATCCGAAACGACTTGGATCGCGCATCGCCGGACCGCCTGGATTGGGAAGCTCGCGGGATTTTCTTAAACCATATCAACCATGCCGACATGCGGTTTGGGGGAGGCTTGGTCGAAGTCGCGTCTCGTGAGCAGATCATTACACCAATCCAGATGTTGGATGCTCGCCCCACAGTGACATTCAATTCCATTAGCTCCAGCCTCGATGCCGCACTTTCGGCAAGTCCCAATAGTTTCGAGGAAACGAATTTTAACGCACCACAGTTCCAAGAAGACCCATTCACTTCCGATTACGATCGTGTTGGTCCGGACGTTTATGGAAACTCACTGTCGGGCAACTCGTTCAACTCGCTATTTGTTCGCGTGCGTACTCCGGCAGGTGACGAATTGCAGCCGCTGAAGGTTGCGGGACGCCTGGACGATACCGACGTCGTGCATACTTTTTCAGAAAATCTGGTCATTCAAGGCACACCCGGTGGGCATCTTTTGGACGAGCAGACTCAGGAAATGTCGGCTCGCTTGGATGCGAGCTTAGTCATCGACCCCGGTGTGGTTGTAAAATTGGACAGCGCCAACATCGTCGTGGGAATTGGTGCTCAATTGGTCGCAGAGGGTGTCCAAGGCCGCGACGTCATCATTACTTCGTTGCCTGACGACACGTTTGGCGCCGGTGGCATTTTTGACACAACAGGAGACGGAGACGACAGTGTCCCGAATCCCGGTGACTGGGGTGGCTTGTACTTCGGACACGTTTCCACAGGAAGTCTAGATCACGCGCGAGTCCGTCACGGGGGCGGCGTGACTCGCCTGGAAAGTGGCTTTGCTGGATTCAACGTGATCGAGATCCAGCAAGCCAACGTCCGGATTACCAACAGCATTGTCGAACACAATTCTGCCGGACAAGGCGGACAGGCTCCGGAAGATCGATTCGGCATGCTCAGTAACGACGAAGCTACTATCTTCGTGCGCGGGGCGCAGCCCATTATTGCCGACAACATCGTGCGGAACAATCAGGTAGCCGCCATCAATATCAACGCCAATGCGTTGAACCATTTCATCACGACCGACATCGGCCGCAGCACCGGACACGCGGACCTGCTCGAAGGCTATGCTGACAATCAAGGAGCGCTAGTTCGCGGGAACCAACTGGCAAACAACGGTATCAACGGAATGGTAGTCCGTGGAGGAACACTGACGACGCAAGTCGTCATGGACGACACCGACATTGTCCACGTCGTGTTGGACGAAATTGTGGTGCCTGACTTTCATACGTTTGGCGGCGTGCGTTTGGAAAGCAGCCCCAATGAAAGCTTGGTTGTCAAGTTTTCCGGTCCAGTAGCCGGCTTGACAGCTTCAGGACGCCCGCTGGAAATCGACGATCGGATTGGTGGAAGTGTCCAAATCATCGGCCAGCCAGGGAAACCGGTCATCCTGACCGGCCTGGCAGATGACACGGTGGGAGCTGGATTTGAACCAGACGGAACACCTCAAGTCGACACAAACAATGACGGATTGTTCACGACAATCAGTGAAGACGATGGAACGATAGAGGAAAGTCCCGGTCCGGTTGACGTGACTTCAACCACAATGGAGGCCAACGAACTGCGTGACATCCTGATTGGTCCAGGTATCGAAGCGGTAGGAAATGCCGTCTTCGTAGGTGGAGCAACATCGGCCGGATTCTTTGAAGGCGGCAGCGACTCCATCGGTATTCCCAACGGTATCATACTTACCTCTGGTGATGCGAATCTCGCCTCGGGTCCCAACAACGATGACGGAGCGACAGGCCTGGCATCTCAAGTGGGCGATCTAGATTTGGACGCCGCATTCAATACTGCGACACAAGACACGACGTATCTACAATTCGATTTCCAGACGACTGGCGGCGATCTGTTTTTTAGCTATGTCTTCGCATCCGAGGAGTACAACGAATTCGTCAATTCGATTTTTAACGACGTGTTCGGCTTCTTCCTGGATGGAGAAAATATCGCCTTGGTACCAGGTACGACGACTCCGGTGACGATCAATTCCATCAACAACGGAAACCCGTTGGGAGCAGGGGCCACCAACCCACAGTTTTACAACAACAATGATCTCGATGAAGGCGCTTTGTTCACAACTCAACTGGAATACGACGGCTTTACAGATGTGTTGATCGCCCAGGCGCTTGACATTGGCCCTGGAGTCCACACCATCAAACTCGCCGTCTCCGATGTGGGGGATCAGTATCTGGATACGGGTGTCTTTATCCGCGCAGGTAGCTTTTCAGACCAACCTATTGGCACGGTTCCTCAACCGGGTGATTGGCGAGGCCTGAAGATCGAGCAAAACGGTAACGATCGAAACGTGGCCGTTTATACCGAACAAGAACTAGCCGAATTGGACGCACCGGGAAGCAATGCAACCGCAAATAACGCGGAATTTATGGGCATGTTAGCGCCCCACGAAAAAGCTGGTGACGATAACCTGCGTCTTGGATTCGAAGTCCATGGTTTTCTGAGTGCCCCCGACGATATGGATGTCTTCTCCTTTGAAGCGGACGCGGGCACCGAAGTCTGGTTGGACATTGACCGTTCCACGACTTCATTAGATACCGTACTCGAGTTGATAGATCGCGACGGAAATGTGATAGCTCGCAGCAACAACTCGGTTTTTGAGTCCACTGACTCGTCAACGTTGACCGATTTCCCTGATCTCCTGGCACAGAATCAGGCAATGGTCATGCAAAAGCTGCCACCGTTTGGTGGAGAAGACTATTTTGCCAGCAACCCAAAAGACGCCGGCATGCGAGTCGCCCTTCCCGAAGCCGAAGGCACGAACAATACGTACCATGTGCGGGTTCGCAGCGACGGCGAGACTTTTGGCGCTTATCAGCTGCAAGTACGGTTGCGGGAAATGGACGAAATACCAGGTTCTGTCGTACAACATGCTGACATTCGTTATGCCATCAACGGCGTCGAAGTCATCGGCCAACCCTATCACACACCATTGCTGGGTGAAGCTATCGAAGATGGTAGCGAAAACAACACTTTGAGATCCGCACAGGACCTGGGCAATGTGCTTCTGACCGACCGTGGAGTGATCAGTGTCAATGGACAGTTGGGAGAAATCGGTGATCTTCTAGATCTCACAGACATCGATTACTACAAGTTCGAGATCCGTTACGAAGACACCTTTGACGACACCCAAGCTAACTATGCCGGCACTGTCATCGACGTCGACTATGGTGACGGTTTTTCGCGTCCAGATACCTTGTTGTTCGTATTTAACGCGAATGGAGAGCTGATCCTGTGGTCCGATGACAGCAACGTCGTCGATGACCGACCTGCCGGTACAGATGGTGACATCGACGATCTGTCACGAGGCAGCCTAGGACCCCTGGACCCCTACATTGGAACTGTGGCTTTGCCAGAGGGCGAATACTTTGTCGCGGTAATGGGGGCTTCGCAACTCGCCCAAGAACTGGACCAATTCACCAGCAGGACCCCCACCAATGCTCTGGTGCGGGTCGAACCGATCAATTCTGTCCAGCGCATCGCCGAAGAGCATTTCGGCGGGATATCTAGTACTGCGAATGAACCGGTACTGGACGTGCTCATTGACGAAGCCAGCATCGTCCCCTTCGCACTACCCGACGTGCGACTGTTCGTTGCTACCGATGTCGATGTGGACACATCACAATTGTATTCGGTAAATCCATTTACCGGCTTGCCTCTAATCCAATATCCCGAATTCGGGGCCGACATCGGCGACCTTGCGATGTTGGACGGTCAGCTACGCGCATTTCAGTTGGACTTAGAGGATGACGATGGCGGTCAAGACGACAAAGCGGGTAACTTTTTATGGATCGACACAGGTACTGCTGATTTCGCAGCCGCAATCGAAGACGAAGACGCAGGCGGTTTCATCCTATTGGGCGATGATGGTATCGCTACCTTCCAAGTCAACGAAGAGACCGGTGATCCCGAGCCGCGCCCAGATGGCACTGAAGATCCAGGGCTCCAAGGCATCCATTTCGAAGCGATGACCTTCTTGAGTGAGGACAAATTGATTGCTGTTGGTAACGCCATGGGCGAACCTGCAGGCGTCGAACTGCTTAGCAACATCCTTTACGGATTCACCGGAGATGGCGTAGCCGACCCCAACCCGGCAGAAGAACGCGTGGAGGACGCAGCGACCGACGCAATCGAGATTGGCGAAATCATCACCAATGTGATCATGGAAGTAGCTGGTGGAGACGCGCTTGTCGATGGCACAAGTTTTACGATCGATGGTGTCGTATTCGAATTTGAGGACATCGAAAATGCTCCTGGCGCCGTCAACCCATCGGCGATTCTGCTACCGCTCAACGCTGAGGACGACGCTGCGGCTGTCGCCAATGCCGTCGCCACAGCAATCAATGATACTTTGGGACCCGAATTGGCCGCCGAGGTAGATCCTGACAATTTCGTTCAAATCACCGGCATGTTAGGTCCTGCCGTAGTCGACGCACCATTTGCTGCTGTGGGCGACGGCGGACCTGGCGGTATGATCACCGGGTTGGCCCATATGATTGATGTGACCATGGAAGTGGTGGGTGGCGATGCACTTAGCGATGGCGTTACCTTTCTGATAGATGAAGTGGAGTTCGAATTTAACGATATCGCCTCGGCTTCTGGAACCAATAAGCCAAATTCGATTCTCGTCCCGTTTGACGTTACTGACGACGTTGCGACTGTCGCTAATGCCGTGGCCACAGCAATCAGCGACGAGTTCGGAGTGTCTGCCAGGGCAGATGCTGACAATATCCTTCATATCCCCAGCATGTTAGGTGCTCCCACTGTGGACGCACCCCTGTCCAGTGATGTTAGTGAAGCCACCTTCGCAGTGAGTGCCACCGGCGGTTTGTGGCAGTTGGACATCGAAGGACCAGCTGCTGATTATCTAGAGGACTCGGCAGCCGACTTGGTGGGATTGGAATTCGCTGGCCTGACCGCAGGCCCAGGACGAGTCGAAGATGGACTATATGCTGACACTCTTTTCGGCATCACGTCATCCGGAACCTTAGTTGCCTTTGACACTTCTGGCATACTAAAGCCGGTCCTGGTGAACGCCCAAAGCAGCGTCGAAACCGGGCTATTGGAAGTGAAAGGGCTGGCATTTTCGAATCTGGAAGAAAATTTATGGCACGAAACCGACCAGCGCGGTACTGATCCTGGACATGGAGTTACGCAACCGTTTGACTTATCGCGTGAGGCCATCGACGGGGAAAACAGCTTGTACTTTGGCCGACGTGTGGAAGAACCAGAATTGCCCGACTATGACATGCCAGGTGGTTCCCATGGCGTTGTAGTAACACACCCCTTCGATTTGTCAGAGTATTCTGCGAACGACCAACCATTTGCTTACTTCAATTACCTGGCGTTAACGGAAAACGTCGATGCTTCTGAAGACACTCCGATGCGGGATTCCTTCCGCGTCTACGGAACTGATGGATCGGGTCTATTGGGCAGTGGAGAGTGGCATTTGTTGGCCACAAACAACTCACTTCGCAATGAAGGTGAATACGACGAAGCCGATGCTTTTAGTTCGTTGGCCGTGGAGGTTCAAGAACTTCACGACTTTACCGATTCGCCTGGAACCTGGCGCCAAGCACGCATTCCTTTACATGATTTTGCAGGACGAAAGGACGTACGACTACGGTTTGAGTTCGCTACCGACGGAACGCTGGACTTGGGTAATCCAAACAATACTGGCTCCGAATTACGAGTCGTGGCCGGGTCAGAGTTACAGGACGGAGACACTTTTTCCGTCGGATCCACGCAGTTCGAGTTTGAATCTGGCATCACGTTGAACCTATCGAGTGGCGGGCTGTTGAACGATGGAGATTACTTTTCCATCGACAGTCTTGGTGGGAGGACGTACTTCGAATTCGATTCGGATGGAAATGTCGGAAGTGCGCTGCTGGTAGGTGACGTGTCCACATTCCTGGATGGCCAAACGTTCCAAATCAGTGACGGCACGAATACACAACGTTTCGAGTTCGACAGTGGATTCTCGATCTTGGTTCCGCCAGCAGGCGGCAATCCGTTCCTTGGTGGTATCGAAGCCGGAGATGTTTTTCTCCTAAACAATAACACCGGAAGTGGTGATATTGTCTTCGAATTCAATAAGGAAGGCTTACCAGCCAGCGGCGATGTGCTCATCGATATTAGCGACCTGAGTTCCCAAGATGAAATCGCTGACTTGATTGTGGAAGCAATCGAAGGTAGCGATTTGGGACTGTCACCAACCCATGTCGGCAACGGTGTGGTCCATCTGGGTGGCATCGTCCATACGACTTCCACCACGGGGGCCGTCACCCATGAAGGATACGACGTCGTGGTAATCCCCATCGCCGGAGGAAACGAAGGAACCGGCGGAATTGCAGCTGGCGATCAGTTCGTCATCAACGACAACGCTGGCAGCGGAGACATGGTCTTTCAGTTCACCAAGGCTGGCTTGCCTGGAACCGGAGACTTTAACATCGAAGTCAGTGATACCAACACACAGGAAGAAATCGCCAACCGGGTCATGGACGCCCTGCGCTTCGCGGGTATGACACCAGAAAATCTGGGATCAGGAAAAATAGCGGTTGGTGCGATGCAACATTCAATAGACACGTCTGGATCGGCATTTCTACGACACCGAGGAGAGCCCACTCCACAAAATGACGGGAAGTCCATTTCGTTTGCTCCCACACCTGATCTCAAGCCATCTGATTTGGCTGATTTCATTGCTGCTGCCATCAACGCATCGGGGCTCGATGTCGTGGCATCAACAGGTAGCAACGAGGTGATACTGGAAGGAAATAACATTCAGTTCATTCCGGGATCGTCACCATTTCGGGCTACCGATCGTACGACCATCCCATTTTCCGATCAGGACACTTCGGCAAAACTCGCTTCCTTGGCCGGCAACGCCATCCAATCGACCATTCTTGATGTAACTCCTCACGTCTCAGGTAGCCATGTCAACTTACAAGATGTACTCAATGTCGATATCTCGACAAATGCCAACATTGGGATCGTTGGTCAAATAGGCGCCCAATCGTTCGATTCACTTTTGATCCCAGTACACCCTGGATTGACCGCAGATGAAGTGGCTGTCCTGGTGAAGGATGCCATTGCAAGCGGCCTTGGTTTTGGATTGCAAATCGTGACCCATGATGGATCACGACTGTCCGAGGGAGATACGATCACCATCAGCGACGACAAGTCGTCGTTGACCGTCGAATTTGATAGCGGCTATTCGTTAGTCATTCCGGATACCGGTGGAGCCGGGATTGTGGATGGCGAAAGTTTCACCATCAGTAATATTGCGACCACCTTCAACGGCTCCGCAGATACAACCAGGGCTGCGAACCTGGGACACGCACTCATGTTGCTGATACCGGCGGTAGGTGGCGACGAAACGCTGGGCGGCCTGCGAGCTGGCGACGAGTTTGTATTAAACAACAGTGCTGGAAGTGACAACGTCCTTTTCCAATTCACTAAAAACGGGATACCGGCAACCGGTGACGTGAACATTCCAATCCTCGACACGAGCACCCAAGACGAGATCGCAGACCTCGTCGTGAATGCCATCCAAGGGGCCGCCAGTCTGAATCTGGCACCAGAAAACCTGGGAATAGGACGCGTTCTCGTAGGGGGATTGACCCATACTGTGGATACAACCGGTACTTTAAACCTGCTATCCGGCCTCGATATTTTGGTCCCACCAGCTGGCGGCGATTCGTCTCGCGGAGGGATCGATGCGGCCTACCAATTCGTCATCAATGACAACGTGGAAAGTGGAGATGTCATTTTCCAATTTACGAAAAATGGGTTCCCCAACACGGGTGATGTCAACATTCCCATCAGTGACCAAAGTACGCAAGCTGAGGTGGCAGATGCCATCGCAGCTGCCGTTGCATCTGCGGGACTGGGCCTGACCCCCACAAACACGGGCAATGGCGTGGTGGCTTTAGGTGTGACAACCCATACAGTAGAGACCGTCAGTTCCGCCAATCTCGG
>JAKVBZ010000044.1 GCA_022448645.1 Pirellulaceae bacterium | reverse complement strand
GTACGTCATCCAAATGCTGCCAAAACAGAACGTCGTCCGGCTGGCGGCTTAACGGCAGATGGTGCAAATAATTCGCATGCACGAAAAAAAATGTCTCGATTTCGTGATAACGCCGACATGACTTTAGAAAGTCAACGTGTGAATCCGGAATATTCGCTACGTCTCCACCGTAACTGGCCATGGTTTCTTCGCCGCCACAATGCAACCAAAAATCGATTTTATGAGCATTCGAATTGCTCAAGGCATCCAACATCATCAATTCATGGTTGCCAGCCAAAGGAACGAATTCACACAGCTTACTCATCTCCATCACCTGGTCAATCACTTCGCGAGATTGGGGCCCACGATCAACATAGTCGCCTAGCGCGACAATCACATCGGCGGAAGTAGGATCAACGATCTCTAATAATGCATACAAGGCTTCGGCACAGCCATGGATATCACCAATCGCAATCACACGTTCAGCCATCATTGACCCGCTCAGCCATATACTATCCCAGACTCCTGGAACGAAGGAGCTCGATCCAATAAGCCCAAAAGGAATCCGCGACTGGCACCGACGCACGATGGATACCCATGAATGACAGCGTCCTGGCGCGTACTCGTCGCCTCTAATTCAACGAGGGATCTGGCGGAACGTGCTTAATGTCAAGCTTCCGCATCACCACATCCCGCGCAACGTGTTCCGCTGCGATCTTCCACAGATCCAATTGCTCGTCAGTAAACACAAGCTTCCGCGTTGCAGGATGTGTGAGCCACGCGCCCTCTTCCAGTTCGGATTCTAATTGATCACTTCCCCACCCAGAATAGCCACTAAAAATACGGAAAGGCTGGTGGTCACTTTCCAAAATTTCTTGAATGTTGTCTTTCGATGCCGCGAAATGGAGTCCGTTCACAATGCCGTGGTCTGAAAAGGAACGTTTGGTGTGAAGCGCCATCAGAGGCCCTTCGACAGGACCACCGTTATAAATCATTGTGTTTGAGTAGTCACTTTCAGACTCAAAACCGGGCTCCCATACATCAGCCATACAGTAGTTAGTTGGCCGATTAAGTACCAAGCCGAAAGCACCGTCGTCGCCATGTTGAATCACCAACACTACCGACTTGTTGAAATTACGGTCTCCCAAAAAGGGAGATGCAATTAGCAATTTACCAGCGAGAGATTCCATTGCGGTTACATCTTGAAGCAGATGACGTATCAAACTACCAAGGCTTATTCTAAGCACTCGGTATCTGGCGATTCAAGCATTCGGCCAGACTTCTGTCCAAACACACCCCGCCCATGACCAGCCTACACCAAACCCAGCGAGCACACTGCGGGTCCCTGGCCGAATACCTTCCTGTTGCCGAAGTTCGTTAATGAGTACAGGTATCGTTGAGGACACAGTGTTTCCACATTCCTTGAGAACAATAGGCAATTGCTGCTCAGCCAAACCTAGCGAATCCTGCAGCTGCTCCAACATTTTCCGAGTTCCCTGGTGCATTAAAAAAAGATCAATGTCTTCGACCTGTAACTCAGCCGTTTTCAAGATCGCATCCAGTAACTCCGGAATACGGGCCACCGTAAAATTGAGTAGGCTCGGACCATCCATGTACAGGTCACTTTGCCAACGTTGCCTGTGCCTCGGTTTGTGCGACTGTGCCTCTGGGCGTGCACCTCCACGTGATACAATTAACGTATCTGCTCCACTACCGTCCGTACCGAATTTAAAAGCTTTCATCGAAGGTTCATCCGCTGCTTCGATCAGGGTAGCCGCGGCACCATCACCAAATATGGTTCGCAGACTGCGATCCGAGGCGTCGATATACTTGGAATAGGTTTCCGCCGTAATTAACAACACACGTCTCGCGGATCCCGCGCGTATTAAACCATCTGCCAATGCTATTCCGTAGACGAAACCAGAACATCCCAGGTTATAGTCCAACGCGCCACAAGAATTCGGAAGTCCCAATCGTTCCTGCACCAAACATGCAGTCGTGGGCAACGGATAGTCCGGCGTCTGTGTGCAAAACAAGAGAAAATCCACCGTGGCCGGATCGACTTGATGACGTTCAAAAAGTCGTTGTGCCGCCGCCACCCCTAAATCCGATGCACATTGGTCGGCTGCAGCAATATGGCGTTGAGCGATTCCAGTCTTCGAATAAATCAGATCCATGTCCCATTTGGGATTCTCAGCCTGGAGCTGCTCATTCGTCTCGATTGAATCGGGAAAGTAAACTTCGATTGGCCCTATGGCTGCATATTTCACGTGGTCGCGCCTTCCAAAGACCGTTGCTATCACCGCACCCCCAAAAGCAACTACATGCCTCCACACAATCGTCTGTCTAGACGCTGCGTTCGGATGGGGGATCTGGCCCAAATAGGAGGTATTCACGATACCCCGCGTTCCAAGGGCGGTCAACTACACCTCAAGCATATGTACAGGTTATGTTGCAGGCGAATCATGTTGACCGATCTCGCCCCATCGCTATACTCCCCGCCATCAACCAAATCCTCACTGTGCCCGGAGAACATTGTGGCGATGGATACCAAAGTTGCACCAAATAGCTACGTCGACGTCCATTGTCACCTATTACCAGGACTCGACGATGGCGCAAAAGATTGGGCTCAAACGGTCGCCATGGCACGCATCGCAGTAGACGAAACCATCCAAACCGTCATTGCCACACCACACCAACTTGGAAGCTATTCACAAAATCATGGCCAGCAAATCCGACAGTTGGCCCGCGAGGCACAAGACGTTCTGAACCACGAAAATGTCGCTTTACGAGTCCTCCCAGGAGCCGACGTGCGCATTGAAGATTGCATGGTGCCAGAATTAGTCACAGGAAAAATACTCACCCTGGCCGACCAAGGGAAACATGTCCTACTAGAACTTCCCCATGAGCTCTATTTTTCACTAACACCCGTACTGAAAGAACTTGAAGCGAATCAATTCGTCGGCATTCTGTCTCACCCAGAACGAAATCACGGCTTACTACATGATAGAAAACCTATCCGTTCTTTGGTTGACCAGGGTTGTCTCATGCAGATTACCGCCGGAAGCCTGTTAGGCAATTTTGGAAAAGCATCGCAATCGTTGGCAGAATGGATGATCCAACAGAGGCTGGTTCACTTCGTCGCCACCGACGCCCATGGCGACAAGTCACGACGCCCGCACATGCGACGTGCGTTTGAATGTATCATTCAACTCAGTGACGAGCAAAATGCTTGGAACCTTTGCTTTCGCAATGGCCATAAAATTTCTCTTGGTCAAGATATTCCTCAAGGTATTCATGTCCCCATGGACAATCTATCCTCGTCGTGGTTTGGCTGGAAATGGAACCGTCGGCAAAAGAACATCGCCGCTTGAGGAATGTATGCCTCCGCTGCACTCACGCTTGATCTCCTGTTGGCAGCTCTGGACCGCCTGGGTACTTGTTTTCGCCTTGCTACCCTGTACTTCCGTGCGAGCGTCAAAGTGGCCAGACCAACGGCGCATTGGTCCTTTGGTTTGCCACGCTGACTTTTCACTGGACCCATACATTTCTTTTTTTCAAGACGTCGCCAATCTTCAGGAAGACCTGTTGGAACAATTGGGAGTTGGCATGCCCCAGGAAATGATCCATTTGTACCTATTCTCAAAAAAATCTAGCTATCGACAATACATACAGCAGCATTTCCCAAACGTTCCTGATCGTCGTGCCCTTTTTATTAAAGGGCACGGCCCTGGAATGGTTTTCGCATATGCCAGCGGAGATTTTGAAACCGACCTACGACATGAATGCACCCATGCCTTGCTCCACGCATCCTTGGTCATGGTACCTCTATGGCTGGACGAAGGTCTCGCCGAGTATTTTGAGGTGCCTGCTGCGAAACGCGTAGACGGCAGCCCACACAAAGCTGCGATGCGACGCAACCTATTTTTAGGACGCTATGCCAGTTTGGCAGAACTGGAATTCCTCTCAGATGTAAAGGACATGAGTGGTAAAGATTACCGACACGCATGGGGCTGGGTCCACTTTATGCTCAATGGACCACCCGAAGCCCGTCAGGAACTTCAACAGTTCCTGAGCGATATCAAGAACCAGGTACCACCAGGAAACCTGAGCCAACGCCTTAATTCTCGCGTCCCCGATTTGGATCGATCTTTCAAACGTCATTTTCGTCGCGTCAAGCTTGCTCGTCACTAACCTCCATGGGGGATCAACTTCGCTATCCCTCCCCCCAGAAGCTTATCCAAAAACCGGCAGCTCAACCGTCGGGGACGAATGTCAGCTTACCAATCTGTCCCCTGGTGAAATCAACCCGCCGTTGGCCGCCAACCAGGAGGCATGGGTAGTCTGCCGAATATGGAGCCCCTGTTCCCATTGTTCGGAAATTGCTGGATTTTTGTCTTAGGAAAACAATCCGGGGGCGCCGATGGTATCTGTTGTCGTTGAAAAACCTCAAGGCACGGTACGAAGTCAGCACGAACTTCGTTGCCCGCATACTAACGCATCCGGGGTGAATGATGAAAATTGTAAAACAACTCTGCTGCAAAACTTCTGTCTTGCTAGCCGTGTTCGGCATGACGTTCCCACACACCGTTCAAGCGGCTGACGCCTTACCCGCTCCAGAACAAATCTCACAACAAGTCCACGATGTGGTACTTTCAGGTGATGGACAGCTTCGTGGTCAAGTAGTCAACGCGACCGGCCAGCCAGTTGATGGTGAGAAAGTGGAAGTTCGCATGGGGAACAAAATCGCTTCCCAAACAGAAACGGACCAACAAGGTTTCTTTCGCCTGTCCGGATTGCGTGGGGGCGTTTACTACATTACTGCCGCTGAGGGTAGTAGCACCATCCGCGCTTGGGCACCTGGAACCGCACCTCCTACAGCCAAACCACAAGTGCTGGTCGTCGATGGAACGACAGCGATACGGGGCCTCGGCAACAAACTTGGCAATCCCTGGATCTTGGCTAGCATTGCAGCGGCTGCCATCATCATTCCACTTTCCATGGACGATGACGGGAACTCGAGTTGATAAATTTCGTCTTTACGGCTCGATGAGCGTCGAATGCTGATAGCGTGCTCAGCAAAAACTGACCTGGGCACGTCCCCATTGCTTCGGAATCACATAAACAAGTGATTTTTGACCACTCCACACGTGGTAAAACTGCGCTGCCGTCGACCACCTGAAACCATCACCCCACATGTCACCATCCGGTAACATGTGGGTTCTTTCTGCGCAGCTATCATTCTCGCACCTCGCGTTGTTCTTTCTTACGTGAAGCAATGTGAGAGTTGTCCGAAGATTGCTCTTCCGCCATCGCTTTTCCTACGTTAAGATCCGCGCGCTTTTCGGCTGCCGGAATTCTTTTTCGGCTGCCGGAATTCTTCGACGTCCACTAGGTTGAAGTCACTTCACAAGGCAGGCATAACTTTGCCGACAGATCTTTTTTATTTTTGCATACTACGAGGTTCGTGAGCATGCGCCCTTACCAAAGCAAGAATCCGTGGATGGTTTTTTTGGTTATCTTAAGCGTAACCACTTCGTTTCAGCCAGCATGGGCAAACGAGCCTATTCCAACCGAAGAGACGCGAACCAAAAATAAAGTCGCTTCATCCATTCAGGATGTCTCTTTGGGCCCCAACAAGGTTCTGCAAGGAACGGTTCTCGGCACGAATGGCAACCCATGCCCCCATTGCGAACTTACCATCTTTCAGGCAGACGGAGTATCACTTAACACGACCACTGATGAACGGGGCGCTTTTGCGGTGAAACTTCCCCGTGGCGGTGTTTACCGAATTTCATCACAGGAAGGTTCTGCGTGGTATCGAGCGTGGCTTTCACAGACGGCTCCTCCCGGTGCCGCAACCAATGCGATCCTCATCCAAGGCAAGGAAACTTTTAGGGGGCAATGGACTCCGACACAGGCCCTAGTCACACACCCTCACTTCGTTTTTGGCATGGCTGCTTTGTTGGTTGCCATACCTGTACTTGTCCACAACAATCGTGCGGACCGCGAACAAGGATCGTCCAGCTAGTGCCTGAACTAGCTGTTAGGACGGCGATCCAATCAATCCTGCAAGCACTCAGAGTGAAAACGCTTGTTTTTTTTGCGTCAGGAGACATTAAGTGGGACAACCAGCGAAGACAAACGTGCAACGCGCGATAACCTTAGTTATGAGCATGGTGATGTGTTGCTCAGGAGTGCGTCTGTACGCGGTCCAACCCATCCAGCCCCAACCCACATCTAACACGCAATCCTTGCAGCCGCGCATCGTGGACATTGAACTGGGCCCTCACGCGGAACTTTCCGGAACCGTTGTTAACGGTCGAGGACAAAGGCAAGCCAGGGTTCACGTCAGCATCCTGGAGGCTAATGGCCAGCGAAGAGAGACCACTACGGACCAGGACGGAGCGTTCGAGGTCGCGAAAATGAAGACTGGTGAAACTGTCATCAATGTACACGATGTAAAGGTCCGTTGTCGCCTCTGGAAGCATGAAACTGCGCCTCCACAGGCTCACCAGAAGTTACTATTCGTAACAAGACGAGAAGTACACCGTGGGCAACGTGAGTTTGGCACACTTATTCAGTCCAATAAATTTCTACTCGCGTTCATCTTGGCAGGTGCCATCGCGATCCCCATCGCCATCACATCACAATCGGATGATCCAGCTCAGCCTGCCAGCTAATATGGCGCCTAAACCATCTCGTCAAACGGTTATGCTTTGCACCGTACTGCTCAGTTGTCTGAGTGGTTGTCATCAAACGATGTACACCACACGCAGCTTACCCATCAGGTACGCCGCCATTCCGACCGCAGATCGCGGTGCGATTGACATCAGTCAGCTTACCGGACCTCCCCAACGAACGGATTTGATCGTACCTGGGGATCTGATTGGAGTCACCATTACAACAGGCTTGGAAGAAAAAGAACCCACCAGTTGGCCTTTGCGCGTAGCTGAAAATGGGACCGTCAACATTCCCGTTGTGGGCCCTGTCCGTGTCGTTGGGATGACGCTTCCGCAAGCGGAACAATTCATCCAACACACTAGCATCGAAAGGGGAAAATACGTACATCCGACCATCGCAGTAGTCCTGGAAGATAGACAATCGAATGTGGTCACTGTCATTGGCGCCGTCAACAAACCGGGACAATACAACATCCCAGACGTGAACAGCAACGTTTTGGCAGCCATCGTGGCCGCCGAGGGTCTTCACGAAGATGCTGGAACGATCGTTGAAATCTGGCATCCGGTTAGCAATACCGTCACCGACAACAGCAATGAAGGATCTATTCAGCCCGCAACCTTCACTGATTCATCCCAGGACCTTCATCCGTCTACAACGACCAACTCGCCTGGCATGGTACACCAAATCGACCTGGCCGCCCCATCACCCGACGTTGACGTTAGCATACTAGACGGAACGGTTGTCAAAGTCCGTCCCCAATCCCGACAAACGATTCAGGTGATCGGCCTGGTAAAAAAGCCGGACGTGTACGATTTGCAACCCGGAGAAGAATACCGACTCTTGGACGCCATTGCACTCGCCGGCGGCAGGAGGCTGCAATTGGCTGACAAGGTCCGCATCATCCGCCGCACTCAGGACAGCAATCAGTTGATTACAATCGCCGCGTCCGTCCGCAGCGCAAAACAAAACAGCCGCGACAACATTAGACTGACCGCCGGTGACGTGGTTAGCGTGGAAGAAACTCCGACTACGTTCACCCTAGAAACACTTAGAAGTTTCATCAGGTTCGGATTCACAAGTGGGATTCCGGGATTCTAAGCCGCACCTCACAAACCAAGATTAATACTTCGTCATGTCTAGTCTGAACAATGAGCCAAGTTCCTACGACGATCGCCAGTCGATGGCAGAATTGGTCCGTTCGGGCATGCGATTCTTTCGAATGTTGCGGCACCGACTGGTATACCTAAATGTCGCTTTGGTCGTCACCACGTTGCTGGGCGCAATTTACTACACCACCGCGACACGGATTTACCAGGCAACGGCATCTTTGCTCATCACACAGGCCAGCCCGGACTTTTGGAATATGCCCGCGTCCGCAGACGCCGGTCGTCAGGGTTTTATTCCCACTTATGAACAGCTCTTTTCTAGCGACATTATCCTACGTGGAGCCGTCAAGCGGTTGCAAGGAATTCCTCTCACTGGTGTCGACTTCAGATCCCTGTCGCCACGTCAACGCCTGGCAACGTTACGACGCAATTTAACAGCTCAAGCACTTCGCCGCACAAATATCATCACACTCACCTACCGCGCCCCCGATCCCAAAACGGCAGAAACCATCATCTTCGCCATTGTAGAATCGTATCTTGAGTTCGTCGAAGAGAATCACCGTAATGACTCCAGCGAAATGGTCTCTATTTTGCACGAAGAGAGTCAACGTGTTGAAAAAACATTAGCGGAGAGGCAACAGCACTTACTTAACTTACGAAAACGAGTGCGCGATTTTGGTATTACCGAAGGATCACAGATAGTGCATCCTGAGGTACAACGCGTTTTAGAACTTAACGAAACCGTAACCGAAGTGTGGAAAGAGCGGCTCGAGCTACAAGCGTCCTTGTCGTCGGTGCGGGAGGCTGTTCGAAACGGTAAGGACTTACGACAACACCTTGTTCAGCTGGAGCCTCTGGTTGGAAACCGACTCGTTTCCGACACACTCGGTCTCAATCCGCAATTTACTGAAAACCTTCACCGTCTGGAGCAACAACTCATTCAAAACCGTGCTGAATTGGATTCGTTGCTCGATTTCCTCGGCCCCACGCATCCCCGTGTCGAACGACTTCAACACGAAATCCATCTTGCAGAGTCTCATTACAATCAATTTCATAGCACGCTCGCCAGTCGTCTCAACGCCACCCGGACTCAACAACTGGGCCCCATCCTAATTTCGATGCTAGAAGAAAAACTGACGCGCACGTGGGACCATGAGAAACGATTACGGACAGAATACGATACCGTCCAAGTGGCCGCGTTGAAGCTCAACGACGATATGGCGTCACTTTCTTTGGCGGCACGTGATGTAGAGCGACTGGGCAAGCAACAAGAAACTCTTCTCGATCGCATAGCAGACATTGACATCAGCCAGCAAAGAGCCGATGTACGTGTGAGCGTTGTCAGTGAACCCTCATCCTCGAGTATCCCCGTGTCCCCCAAACCACTTTTCGTGGTCATAGCATGTGCCTTAATTGGATTAGGCGGCGGATGTGGCGCGATCTACATCGTTGATCTTCTCGACGATCGTTTCCGCTCGCCGGAAGAGATCAAGGATCAATTGGACGCTCCTTTGCTGGCTTTGGTCCGTGACTTCGAAGTTGAAACTGGTGGTCTGCAAGTCGATGTGGCACCTGACTCCATCGAAAGCGAGGCGTTTCGGACACTGCGCACAGCGATTACGTTTGCGGAAGATGACACACATTGTCTCGTGGTTACAAGCTCTGCTCCCGGGGACGGCAAAACAACCGTACTCGCAAATCTGGGTGCCGCAATGGCTCAATCAGGTAAGAGAACTCTTCTGATCGATGCCGACATGAGACGTCCCGGATTGACGAGGCTTTTTGAACGGCGTGGCGCCACTGGACTCTCAAACCTGCTTCGTGACGAAAAAGCCGTCCCTAGTTTGGCTCGCGAATGGATCCAATCCACACATATCTCAGAACTCGACTTTTTACCGTGTGGTCACCGGCCATCCGATCCTGCCGAGCTACTCAGCGACATGCGATTGTCCGAATTGATCGGTTGGGCCGAAGCGAATTACGACCAGGTGCTCGTCGATTGTCCCCCCGTCATGGCAGCCAGTGACGCTGTGATCATTGGTCGATTGACCCATGGAGCCATACTCGTCGTACAACCAGCCAAAAATCACCGCCATCATGTGATTCGGGCAGGCGAAAATTTAGTTGACTTAGGTGTCAAATTGATCGGCGTCGTCGCCAATCGGGTTGGACCAAACAACTTTGGATTCTACGGTTACGATTATGCCTACGACTATGGGTACGACTATGGGACCGATGTAGCATCGGCTGACGATGGTGATGTTAATACAGAAGGTGACCCTTCTCTCGACAACCACAACTCTAAGTCCCCTACGGCATCACGAGTAACACCACGCCGCGCGGCCTAAAAGCAATCACCAACCCATTGGACGTCAGCCAGGCGACCCGATTCGCTGCGGGAGCGAACCATGAAGCAACCTCAGGCGGAATCTGCCACCGTTCCATTTCCAGAATCAGTGCGGAACCAAGCACTCCATGGGATGCATTGGGGCTTGGCCATCATTATTTTCATCGCTCCCTTATTCATGGGAGGACGGCATCCGCTAGGCAAACTGGTGTTCGTGGCACTGGTCGTGGCAACCGCACTTTGTTGGGTCATTGGCCAGTGCTGTACGTCCCAGTCGCCATGGAGACGTTCAGGAATCGAACCACTGCTGATTCTCGGGGGCAGTCTTGTTGTGCTACAACTCGTCGGATTGTCTCCCGAGTGGCTCGGTCGCCTATCACCGGCTCTAGAGCGATTTCTCCCTCTGTGGTTCAACTCGGACGCCCCATTGCATCTTGGTAACTGGACAAATTTGTCGCTCGATCCACAAGCTACTCGCGGTGGCTTGGTGATGTACCTGGCAATTGCTTCTTTGTTTCTAATCGTTATTCAATACACTCATCGGATTGGCGACGTAGAACGCATCTTACGGTGGATCAGTATAGCTGTGATTGGAATGGCAATTCTTGGCCTGGCACAATACCTCTGTGGAAATGGTAAATTCCTGTGGACCTACGCCCATCCTTTCCGGCACACATCAGATGCTGTCAAGGGAAGCTTTGCGAACGAAAATCATTTCGCACACTTTATTGCACTTGGAATCGGTCCGTTGCTATGGTGGCTATGGTCAACGACTCGGACAACACAGGACACGCGTACCCATCCACCTCGAAGTACCGGACCATCGCAACGTAAACTGTCTACCGTCCGAAATGCCCTGCCTTTGATCCAAGTGGTATCTGCTGGATTAGTATTCCTGGCTGGACTCCTCACCTTCTCGCGCGGTGGAATCCTCATTTTAGTGGTTTCGTGTTTGGTAATCTTTGCCATCTATAGCATTCAGTCTCTGATTGGCAAGCGAGAACTTTTGGTCCTGGGAGCGATCGTCAGCATGGTCATTGTAGCCTTGGCCATGCATGGGCATTCCACGATCATTCACCAGTTACAATCGCTTCGTATCAGTTCGGTACACGATCTAAGTGCGGCACTGGGACGTGAAGACATCTGGTCTGCAGACATGACAGCTTCACGAAACTACTTGATCACAGGAACTGGCATCGGTTCACACCGTCAAGTCTACCCAACGTTCTTTTCCGCACCTTCTGAAGTCGAATTCACGCATGCGGAAAATGGCTACTTACAAATCCTAATGGAAGCGGGCATTCCTGGATTGACACTGGTGCTCATCGGATTATTCATTACATTCCGCTGGTTAGTGCTGTCATTGAATCGATCTGTCTCGGCACCTATCCGAGCTTGCGCCGGTGCCATCCTTGCCGGTATGGTCATCACCACTTTGCACGCGGTGGTGGATTTTGCCTGGTACATTCCTACCTGCATGAGTTACACGGTGATTCTAGCGGCTTGTGCTTGCCGGCTAGCAACATTTGCACGCTGTTCGGAGACGCGTCCGCAAAACTTGGTGATGCTTCCTCGAACTGTTTGGATTGCCTTATTTTTGACGGCAACCGTCAGCGGAACGATCATGGTCTGTAACCGATGGGGCCCCGCGAAAGCAGCAATCGTTTGGGACCGTTATCTGGCACACTCCCAAACACGCGATCACGAAGCAGACTTTTCCAGTAGCTTTATGACTTCGTCTATGGATCACCAACGAGCTCTCGCCGAAACGGTTCATCTACAATCGCTTCTACGTCAGGTATTGGAGGCTGATCCACACGACCCACGAGCGCATGCACGAATGGCCGCACTATATCTACGCCGGTTTGAAATTGAACAACACGATTCGGACAATGCCATGGGGCTAGCGCCTATCCGAGATGCGGCTCTCACATCTGATTTCCCGAACCACAGATCGATGCTCGAATGGGTCGATCGGGCGATCGGTGAGAATAAAAAACTCTTGGAACTTGCCCAGTGGCACGCAACTCGTTCAGTCATGCTGTGTCCGTTACAAGGGGATGCCTACCTGTTCCTTGCGGAATTGGCGTTCTTACGTAATGCATCACCAGAATATCACACCGCCTTGCTCAATCAGGCCCTTCAAGTCCGACCCTATCATGGGGCCGTGCTTTTTGCCGCAGGACGTGAGGCTGCGCTCCAGGGTGATTTGGAACTTGCATTGCAACACTGGAAATCTGCATTTCACCGCAGCAAGGAATATCAGAAAAGCATCGTCGAGTCGCTGGCGGATCAGATCCCACCACTTTTTCTGGTGTCCGTCTTTCAGCCAGACTGGGAGGGACTGGGGCACATTTACCGCCATTACCATGATACGGGTCAGGCTCAAAAAGCCAACGAAATCGCTCCCTATTATCTACAAGCCATGAAGAACCAAGCCCAACAGGAGACGGGACCAACAGCTGCTTGGTCATGGGCAATGGCCCATGCCCTACACGAAAAAATCAACCAGACAGATCACGCCTTGGTCTGTTTGCGACGAGCTGTCCAAGAAGACCCAGCAAACTACAAATATCGGCGTCGTCTGGCATTTAGCTTGTTCGCCAACAATCAATTAGCGGAATCAACAGAACACCTTAGGTGGTGCCTCCGTCGCCAACCTTCAGATCAAGATGTCCAACATCTATTGAAAAAAGCACACAAACACCACCGTGTCTCCGTTCCCAGTGAAAAGACGGCTCAACGCATCTCACCAACCAAGCGCTAGGTCAACACTTCGAGTCGAGGCCCCAAAAACTATCGCCGCCAACCCGTTTCAAGACGACGGCAAATCGACGCCATGGTAACTTAGATACCAGTCGACGAAACGACGTAAACCCACATCCAGCGGGGTGCTGGGCCGATATCCCACATCCTGCATTAGTTCGTCCACGTTGGCAAAGGTCTCCAGCACGTCGCCGGGCTGCAAAGGCAACATATTTCTCTTTGCTTTACGACCAAGAGTCTGTTCCAAGATAGTAATGAATTCGATCAATTCTACGGGCTGGTGATTTCCGATATTATAGACGCGATAAGGTGCCTGGCTGCGACTGGGATCAGTCTCATCCACACTCCCATCCCGAAGCGCCTTTGGAATACGTTGGACAGTCCGCACGATGCCTTCGACGACGTCATCCACATACGTGAAATCTCGGCGCATTCTGCCATGATTGTAGACATCAATGGCTTCACCCGCGAGGATCGCTCGAGTAAAACGATAAAGGGCCATATCCGGTCGGCCCCAAGGCCCATATACCGTAAAGAATCGCAAACCGGTCGTGGGCAAGCCGAAAAGATGACTGTATGTGTGCGCCATTAATTCATTGGCTTTCTTCGTTGCCGCATACAAACTTACAGGATGGTCAACGTTGTCTTGAACTGAGTACGGCAGATTCTTATTTGCACCATAGACAGAACTGGATGATGCGTACACCAGGTGTGAGACATTCCGGTGACGACAACCTTCCAAAACATTCACAAAACTAACGAGGTTGCTGTCCACGTAAGCATGTGGATTGACAAGAGAATAGCGAACACCTGCCTGCGCCGCTAAATGGATCACTTCAACAATGTCGTTCGCACCAAACAGTTTCTCGCATGCTTCTCTATCAGCAAGGTCCATTTTGGAAAAACGAAAGGCCGAACATTCTTTCAGCTGTTCCAAACGGTCCATCTTCAACTGAACGTCGTAGTAGTCACTTAAACTGTCGACACCAATGACCGCGCGTCCATCCTGCAGGAGTCGCTTAGAAACGTGAAATCCAATGAAACCCGCCGCTCCTGTCACCAATATAGCGCTCAAGATACAACCCTCTCAATGACGGGATTCCATCAGATCAAAAAAGGAGAAAAGGTACTAAAACAAGATCGTAGATCATCGTAACCCTTTTCACACATTCACGTATACTGCGAATGTGGGTATACCCTATCGAGGTACGTCAACCACCTTTTCTGCTGATCTTACTTTGCTATACCTCGCCGGGGACACGGCATAAGCCAAAAACGCATAGGCTATAGCAAATGTGATAGGAGGCTCTTCAGATCGAAAGGCAAACATGAACAACCAGGCCGTGTAAGCCGCTCCCAACACAAACAAGTCAAACCGGTGTTTCGGATTCGTCCTAATTCGCCATAAATGTAACAACGGTGTGACTAGAAAGGCCAACAGAAGCAAGAGGCCAATCCATCCCGTAGAATACAAGACGTTACGGTAAAAGCTAAGAAAACTGCCCATTAAAGGCTGACGAAAATACTCAGACAACAGGATATTAGCATTGCCTAGCCCACATCCCGTCAAAGTGGCCGGGACCGATTGGTAAAATTCCTGAATGTAACCTCGGTTCGTGCCAGCAATACCCTCCTCATAAAGGGGACGAATGCGATCAAGCATCACCTGAAACAAGTTCGTTGTACCATCGTCATTTGCAATCGCAATGCATCCAAACACGAACAGCGCCACTCCCAGAACAATCGCTAGTTGCACCCATTTTAAGAGACGACGAGCTTCGAATGGTTTCACAAGAATCAGGCTCGCCCCCATCCCCAGAACACTGCCACCAAGAGCGCTGAGGCTTCCGCTCAACAATAGCGCCGTTCCTGTCAATACGGAACAGGTCGTCATGAGGCGTCGTTGCAGAAAAAAACTTAGGAAGAATGGAACCGTCATCCAACTGGCCATCGCCCCAGGCTCACGAAACGAACCTAAAGCGCGATGAAATGCAAACGTAAACGTAACGACTTGCGTTCCACCCGACGTCCCCATGCGTGTTCGTGGAGGTTCCGGCAAGCCAAAACGATGTGCCAAATAGACGTACAACGCAAAGGCTGCCGCCATTGCACCGACAACAATCGTATGTTTGATCACCCTCTGAATCTTACCCTTTACCAATAGCCAAGAGCACAAATAGACTTGTCCCACAAATGCGCATAAGTGAACGAATCGTAGTCCAACGAAGGTACTATATGCAGTCGTCGCCATAGGAGGCATTCTCTGCTCATAGTCCCCCAAAACACTTTTCAGCAATGTAATTAGGGCTCCCCAACCCAACAGCGCCAACGCCCACTTAAACCCGGGAATCACCGGGAGTCCGGCATTTAGAAACACCCACAGCGCGCATAGAAGCGAAACGATTTGGGCTAACCAGCAAATGGGTATCGATAAAAAATTGTAGGCATCCAACGCACTGCAGAACAAAACTGTTGAATAGCCGTACAGGCCCACCAAAACAAGTGGCTCTGTCGTATCGGACGTATCCGAATAAGATCGATAGCCTTTCGACCTATTGCCAGCAGCTACAGTGGACATACTGGTATTCACATCTCCGTTACGGGATCGTCATCGAATCACTTCTACCGACTCTACTTGCTTCGCCGCGATGCGAATCACTACCAGGTGATGAAATCGCACCCGTTCGCCGCATTAGCCATGTGAATAGCGTCTCGTGTCTTCCAAAACACGGTCTCGAGCGACCATACGAAACAAGAAATTACGAACAACCTGTTCGATCATACTGGCGATCGGTTGAATGAGTCCAGCTACCTTATACCCAGGCAGGTACCCGTCCAGGAGTGTCCGGATGGAGGGAGAACCGGATATCATCCTATACCGCCATTTCGGTTATAGTCGTGTGTGCGAATCACGTACGACGGCAGACAAAAAGCTGGTTAACACCAAACCGTTGCAGGCCAGGCATGCCTGCCAATCCACGCTCCAACTTGACCAAACTATCGAATTTGGCAAAAGGCACGAGCTTACCACTAACAAATCCCATGCCGATCACGCTTTGTACCTGCAAACCGGCCTGTTTCAATTCGGCCACAGTTTGTGCGCGCGACAAATTATTTTGCCAGGGTGATGTCTGTAGAAAAGACCGAACCCAATGGTAGGGCACCATGGCGGCCTTGTAACTCAAAGGGTTAGCGTGAATGTTGACGAGCAACAGGCTATCCGGCCCTTTCAATTTACTAACCAACCGCTCGAGTACCGTTCGCCTCAACTCGGGCTCTGCGTTCGTGAGAAAGCGAAAGGCCGTGATAAGATCGTATTTACGATCCAGCAACTCATCTGATTGAGAGATGTCTCCACAAATGAGCTGCGCTTGATCTACTTTTTTAGCAGCTCGCTCCAACATTGCCTGTGAGACATCCAATCCAGTGGCTTTGTCTACGAGTGGCTCGAGATGACTTAAAATACGTCCGGTTCCGCAGGCGAAATCCAAGTAATCCAAGTGACCTAATCTGTCACGCAACCGTGTCACGACGCGCTCGAGGATTGGACATTCGGTTTGCCACAGCAGGTCGTGAACCGTCCCATTACGGTACACGTCAACATCGTATTGTGTTGCATCCTCACGCCGCTGAAAGCGACTCCGATAACTGATACCTATCGACATATTCGCCTGCCTTCGTTGTCGGAACAAACTTCCATAACTTCCCGCAAATTTCTCCTGCCTCATTACCTTGGCTTGCTATATAAGCTAAAGCAAGTGCTACCTGCTGATAGTCCGTCAAGAAATGGTCACTGTCGCGTCCACAAAAACGGTGCATGAGTTGCGAGAACACGTCTGCGGGTCTCCTGACCAATAACGTTGTTCGATCACCCAAAAAAAACCGCACTTTGTCGGTCCACAACGGTGCTTCGGTAGAAAACCACTCCCAATCGAACACCCATAGTTCCCCCTGATGCCACACAGCGTTGGGGCGTTGAAAATCACCGTGTGCCCGGCATACGGTAACTTGACGGTCCTGGATATTGTCAACTTGTCGATACAATTCGGGAATGCTTTCTCTCAGTCTTTCGAATGAAGACCACCAGCCAAGCGAGTCAAGCTGACGAATTTGATGTGTACCCTTGGAAATCACACGTGCCGTTGCGTCAAGGAGACTTCGATGTTTTTGAGAAGGACGTCGAGCGGACACGGGAATTGGTTCAAACACCTGAAACTGAAGTCGTTCAAAACAGCCTATTTCTTTGGTCCGCGGCATGCGGAAGTATCCAACCGAATCCTGTTGCAACGATGAAGCCGCTTGTAATTCACGTTCGCCAAAATGAGGCAGTTTCTTCCCGTGGACCACTTTAACAAAAGCGCTTGGCTCACCAGTTGCCGACAACAGTGTCAAATAAAAACGCTTCCGCTCCATAGTCGCCGGATACGAAATGACAGGTTGCAGCCAATCATCCTCCAAGCGATGTCGGAGATGGTCGATAAAACGGGAGAAGTCACCCTCAGCCAGATAAGGAAGAGGCGTGTCTACACCGTGTGCCCACCACCGTTGTCTCAGCCAACTTCCAGACATACGTACAGCACGAGCATATAACTCACGACGCAACGATCCAGCGCGAAAACTCCGCCAAACTGCGTCGTTCAATCCATCGTGTGATCCGGGCACACCAACGACAGGCATGCCACGCCAGCGAAATTGTAAAAATGGAAAGCCTTTGGGGCGCACGTTAGCCACCCCGTCTCTGGCGCATTTCAAATACTGACCAGCGATTTCCTTTGCTTGATACGGACGACATAGATCTTTGATCTTGTCCTGAGAGAGCGATGCTGGCAGTTTGCCGAAGAACCTACTCATTCGGTCGACATTCTCTGGGGATGTGTGGGGCGAGGACACTGTGAGTGCCAGAGGATGATTGTGCAAGATCGCACGAGACGTTCCGTTGCCATAGGTCTCGATATTGAGTATCGGCTTTCCGAGGGCCAAGTATTCCACGACCTTGCTGGGCAACTGGTGAAAGTTGTGATTGTCTACGTTTACCAATACCGTTGCTCGTCGCTCAGCGTCTATGGCCTCCTCATGGCTCACCCGACCGTGAATGAACACGTTCTGTACAGCCAAATCACCAGATCTGGTTAACTCGTCGCTACACTCTGAAACGTCTCCATAAATGTGCAGTTCGTGATTTCGATGAGACTTATCCTTTTGACGCATCTGCTGAAATGTTTCCAACAAAGGCACTGGACTTCGCAACCCTCGATAAAATTGACCACAATACACCCACATCACCGTTGACGACGCGTCTTGTTTTTGCCTCGGTATTGGTTTCGCTAACCCTCCAACGGTTACCAATGGAGGTATTACCTGCAGTTTCTTGGTGTCCCATTGAAAATAGCGTTCGTATGCAACCGCGGCTCCGGCATTCGTGACACTTACATGGTCTGCAGCACGCAAAACTGCTGTTTCCGCCGCGCGATTCACACGACCATATAAGAAACGGTTGTTCGCAGCGGCCACTTTCACAAAGGCAAATGGATCACCAATGTCAACCAACCATGTGATTGCTGGGCGAGATCGCTTTAACCATAGACCGGCAAGGTGAGTAGAAAATGGTAATGACGAACTGATCACCAAATCGTATTGATTTTCGTCGACTAGCCGTCGCGCTGCTCGGTAGGCGGGAAGGATGAATGATGCGTGCGCATCCGGCCAGTGAAGAAAACGCCACACTGGACGAACTAATTGCGTCAACCAGCGACTACCTCTCCTCGGCTCAGGCTGAGCGTTTCCTCGTTTGCCATCACAATAGCTATTACGAAAGGAAATTCGAGAACGCCAATTAGCAAGCGTTGAATTCCCTACTCGCTGCACTTGGACACCATCCATCGTCTGCGTACGAGGCAATCCTGGCTGCCAAGCCGTAACGACCGAAACCTCATGGCCTTCGTGAACAAATTGATTTGCTAAGGCCCCCCACCGAAAAGACCTGGGACTCATCGCAGGTGGATATGCGTAACTGATTATGAGCAGTTTCATCCGAACCAATCGTTGGGACACGGGCCACTAAATTGCATTCGCACCAAGACAAGCGCTGGTGCGCAAGTGCTAGTATTTCGCTCTGGAGTGCTTCATACCCGATGGCAAACAGCTTCCGACAAAGGACATGCCAATGGTGTACGATCCTCCGTAAATTTCATAAAAGTTCGCACCGCATGTCAAAAAGTACTATGGCCAATCTGGCGCATGGGTGCGGGAGATTACGTGCATCGCAGGACTGTTGTCAACAGGTTTTCCAAAGAGCGGGATCTGCTGCTTCACATGTTTGACCAGCATAAACCACATACCACCATTGCTAGCCCGTTGCCTCGGCAGCACGCATGTAGTCTTTTAGCAACGTTGACTTCGTTCGCTTGGATGACGTTTGTCAACACTCCGCCACAATAGACGAAACTCGGCTCTCTATTTCGCTACGCTTCGTACATGGCTGCGGGTGTGAACTATAGTTAATGGACAGTCAAATCTGACTGGACTTTTCTCCCCCGCCCTTATCGGGGCACGACGTTTCCGTTCGGAATACATTCCCAATCGCAGCAATCCCACGCGTCGTTCCTCTCGCGCCGTGGTTCCACGTTCGTTTCATCGATTCCTCGAACGTGACAACCCTGACGAGACATCATTGATGGGCAACTTTGGCGAGCCGTCGAAAATACGTCGGAACACCACTTTTGAACGGGTCGAAGAGCGGTTTTTGATGACTGCACGACCTGTCGGAGACTTCTTTCTTGATCCTAGGATGATCGAAGCTTCCGAAGCACATACTGAGAGCGTCCACGCTAGCCTTGCAGACGTGCACAACATTTCTGGGGTCAATCATTCCCGTGAAATGTACGGATTCGATGGCAGGGGACAAACCGTCGTCGTCATCGATAGCGGAATCGCATACGATCACTATGCCTTAGGCGGCGGAATCGGAGACGGATATCGAGTCGTCGGCGGCTGGGACTTTACCGAGGAAAACGACAGTAACCCCTATGACGACGGTCCAGGCGGATTTCATGGAACCCACGTAGCCGGCATTATCGGCAGTAGTGACAGCGTACACTCTGGAGTCGCACCCGGTGTCGATTTAGTCGGATTGCGAGTGTTTAACGATCAGGGAGCAGGTTTCTTCGAATGGGTCGAAGACGCTCTATCGTGGGTGCACAACCACCGTGACTCGTTCGAGCACCCAATCACGACGGTCAACATGTCGCTGGGGGCCAGTTGGAATTCCGATTCGATTCCGTCATGGGCCATGCTGGAAGACGAATTAGCACTACTTCACGATGACGGCATCTTCGTCTCCGTCGCCGCCGGCAACGACTTTCAGGAATACTTCTCCCCTGGATTAAGTTACCCGGCCGCCAGTCCCTATGTGGTACCAGTGGCCAGTGTCACTAACTCGGGACACTTTAGCGGATTCAGCCAGCGAACATCACAAGTGTTGGCAGCACCGGGCCAAAACATCACGAGTACTGTTCCGGACTACCTATTCGATTTCAACGGGAGCACCGATGATTTTGCCACGGCCTCCGGTACAAGCATGGCAGCTCCGTATGTGGCAGGTGTCAGTACCCTGATTCGCCAGGCAATGGAATTCGCGGGACACACCAACATTACTCAGGATTCGATCTACGATCATTTACGTAATACTGCAGTGAGCTTCTGGGATCCGGCAACCAACGACACCTACCGCCTCATTGACGTCCAAACAGCAGTCGACACGTTAATGCCCCCAGACGACTACCCTGCCACCGCCACTGGCAACAGCATGAATGGCACGATCAGCAACCTAGCAAACATTGAAGGATCTATCGAAACCCTTCACGATCAAGACGGATTTTCTTTCGTCGCTGACGTGAGTGGGACATTAGATGTTGCTGTATCAACCACACACCAACTAGTACCGATCCTGGCAGTCGACGGAACGCCTTTAACCCTTCATGGTGGTGTCGCTTCTTTGGAAGTGATAACCAATCAAACGTACACCCTCACCATCCACGGTGACGGCGAGGGAATTGGACACTACGACATAGAACTTACTTTGTCTGCAGAAACTGACAGTTCCGGAATTCCTTTAGGATTTGTGAATCAAGGCATTGCAGCACGTGACAACGCACACGGCATTGGATTCGTGATGTTCAGTGAAGAGAGTGTGTTTTCCCGATTTTCTGACGCTGCGCCACTTGCCGGGAATAGCGACCACCTGGTCGCTGTACAGTACGCGAGCGGTCAATGGCATTACGACAACAATTCGGTACTGCGAACTTTCACTCCGCGAGACAGTGACGTACTTCTTGCCAAGCTGGATTTTTCCCAAGACAGTGTGACTAGTCTGGCAGGCATGAACACCTCACAGTTTGGGATCGCGAAAGGTTTCGAAGGTGGAGACATCGAATTCATCGCTAACCTGTGGGGAAATCAGTCAAATCAAGGTGAATTCACTGTGCGAGGATCACACTTCACTCGATCCACAACCAACGCTTCCGGAAAGGAGCAGGTGTCACTAGGAACCGTCCACCTTGGCATTGCGACCAGTGACCACGCATCCGGCATTGGCTACATCATGTACAGCCAAGAACATGTATTCTCACGCTTTTCGGAGTCTTCACCACTTCCCGGAAACAGTGATCATCTCATCGCAGTTCGACATGACGGTAACCAATGGTTGTACAACAACAATCACTCTTGGCGCCCCTTCTCCATTCAGGCTAGCGATCAGCTGCTGGCCCAAGTCGATTTCAGCCAGGACACCATTACAAGTCTAGAAGGCAATATCGGTACTGTGTCCGGTATCTCCCAAGGCTTTTCGGCGGGAGATTTAACGTTCTTCGCCAACCGTTGGGGGGCCAGTGAAAATGCGGGTGAGTTTCGCATTGACGGAACCTTCTTCACTCGGTCCGACAACGACCAGCCTGACGTTCACCAAATCGACGTCGGCCAACTTGGTTACGGCATCGCAGTTCGCGACGGTGGCGTTGGCGAAGGTTACATCATGTTTAGCGAGGAAGATGTTTTTTCTCGCTTCGTTAACAACACACCCTTTGTAGGAAACAGCAAACATCTGATCGCTGTACAAAACATTGGTGGCAACTGGTACTACGACAACAATACGTCCTTGCACCAACTAGCTCCTCGAGCAACCGACGTACTAATCGCGGAAATCAACCTTACAGGAGACTCGGTCACCAGTCTGGCAAACGTCAACGATACGGTATTTGGCATGGCCCGAGGTTACTCGAATGGTGACCTTGAATTCGCCGCCAACGATTGGGGCGGCAGTTACAACGTGGGCGAATTCCGTGTGGTTGGCTCATTTTTCACACGCTGCGTCAATGCACCGCTTACTCAAACTGCCCCATCTGGTTCGAGCCAGTCCCCAATCAAGAATGTCAATTCCAGTCCGTTCAGTGCGAACTATCCCATCATAACCCATGTCACGAATTCGCCCACACTTGAGTCAGTCCCCACAGATCGTCTGAACTTCGAGGAACTAGTACCCCCAGATCACGCCCATCCGTCCCTTGAAGCAACGGCGAATCATCTCCACACAGCTCTAGCGGATTGGCACGAGACTGAATCCAATTCTGTCGAAAATGGCAACGAGAACGATGAATGTGAACAGAATATGCTTGCCTCTTGGAAACAGGATTCATCAGACCTGGACGCCGTTGACCTTATTTTTCACGGGATCGGTGACTGATGAAGGTCGCGAATCTTGCCGGTGAAACGTCCCAAAAGTGCCAACAATTGCTGAGTGGCACAACGCACATGAGTCTTCAACGTCGTCACAATCATCTGTTATGACAGCTTTGATAGCATCATTTGCATAATCCTCCGCAAGCCTTTTGCGCTTGACCTTCTCGCCGATATCTCAATATCTTTTTCGCGGACATCTACAATGCTCACGCTTGTGGGTCTTGCCCCCCCACCACTCGATAGGCACCCGATCACGTCATGTTGTCTCTCCGGCCACATAATGACCTTCCTAGGGGGATCGGATCACTTGGTGTCAGGGCGATCCGCCGACTACGCCAAGAGATCCGACGCGCAAGAACCCGATTTCGCACGTACAGAGAATGCACTCACTCTACGGAGTTTTCTGGACAATCTCTCGTTCGGTATCTTGACGGTGTGCGTCCACCCATCGACTGTCACACGAGCGTAGACCGGGTCCTCTCACTTGCAAAACTGTATCAAAACCACGTATTTAATTGTCTTGGATCAGGGTGGGTCCAAATAACACACGGACGTCGTTGGTCGAGACCACACTCCGACCACCTTCACTCCGGCATCCCCGTCAATCCAGACCCCTCCGGAAAATGGCTCGCGGACCGTGTCAGCCCAAAGAATCTACCCGTGTGCCAGGAGGCCTGGCAATGTATCAGCGAAAACTATGTTCCCATCGATTGGCAAGTTGACTTCAAATCAGGATATCGTTGGCGAGAAACCGACTGGCAGGGAGATTGCTCACTTAGATACTTTCCGGGGCGTGATGTTAAGGTCCCATGGGAATTGGGACGATGCAACCACCACATCACTTTGGCGCAAGCCTATGGCCTGGTCCATGACGATGACTACGCTAGAGAATTCCGTGACCAGGTTCTAGACTTCATTTCGCAAAACCCGCCAGGCTTTGGAATACAATGGCGCTGCCCCATGGACGTCGCCATTCGTGTTGCCAATTGGCTGGTGGGATACGACCTGCTTTGCAGTTTCGGATTCTCGTTTGATGCTCCGTTTCAGTCATTGTTCATTAACAGTGTTCACGCGCATGCACAGCATGTAGTCAGAAATCTGGAGTGGACACCACATCTACGTGGTAATCACTATTTGGCGAACGTTGTTGGTCTGTTCTTTGCAGCTGCTTACCTTCCTCGTCACCCAGAAACCGACGCCTGGCTAGCCTTTTCGATTGACCAATTGATAAAAGAATCGTCTCGACAATTTTTGGACGATGGTGGTAGTTTTGAATCCTCAACCAGCTACCATCGGCTTTCGGCCGAATTCATTTTGTATGCAACTGCCTGGGCATTCGCGCTGCCACCGGACAAGCTCAGTGCACTGCAGGAATATGACCATACAAAGATACAGCAAGGTCCTGACCTGGGACCGTCGCCCTTATCAACCTACCCCCACGTGCTGCGTGATACTCAAACGCCCATCTCACCAGCACACATGCAGCAGCTTCAGTCGGCGATCCAATTTACCAAAGCAGTCAGCAAGCCAAATGGCCAAATCCACCAAATCGGTGACAACGACAGTGGCAGGCTTTTCAAGTTTGATACACCGCTAGTGAAACTCAGCATCATTGATGCTCAAGCGAGGTTCTCCAACCTTGGTGACACTACAAATTGGAATCATGACGACATTTACTGGCATGAGGATACTCTTCATCACCAACCACTTGTCGACGCGTGGCACGAATTAACTCAGCCTCGCGATTCAAGCTCACCAGCCACCAAATGGGGATCCGCCGTAATCCAAGGTTTGTTAGAAAACAGGGTCATCGATCAAAGATCTCTTAGGACACCAAATACCCCCCCCATTTCGGTTCCGCCTGACTCGCGAGAGCGAACCCAAACCTTGCTTCAAAATGACGAGACGCTCCAATCCTACACTGGTCACATAAGATTTCATCAAGACATCCTTGCAGAATCGCTTAGGTTTCATGCATTCCCACAATTCGGTCTCTATATCTGGAACAATGCCCGCTTTTATTTGGCAGTACGGTGTGGCCAATTATCCCATGGAAATCGCGGCGGACATGCTCATTGCGATCAACTAGCTGTGGAGCTACAGGTCGATGGCTGTGACCTACTTGCCGATCCGGGCACTTATGTCTACACGCCCAGTCGCGACTCAAGGAACCGGTATCGAAGCGTCATGGCTCACCATGCACCGCATACGATTCCTCCTCGTGAACCAAATCGCATTACCAATGAATTGTTCGTGCTACCAGACAGCTCGCGAGCGGAGTGCTTGTATGTTGACCGAGAAGCCTTTGTCGGCTGTCACCACGGGTTCGGCTCTCGCGTTTATCGTGAGATCGAAATCGAAAGAACTTACATAAAGATCACTGACTGGGCGGCAAAATCTTTGCGATTGGAAACTCCTCCAAGTTTCCACATCGAATCACCTCCTATCGGCTTACTCCCCTATTCTCCAGGTTATGGCATCATTGATAGCCAGCATCCCACCAGCAACGTGACAGCACTGAATTCAAATCGGCCCCCATCATCCATTTCGCTTGACCCAGTCGCAGCCATCGACTAGGGTCTCGCAGTTTCTCCCGAATCTTGGATCCATTCGCAATCCTATAGCGGAGAGGCAATCAGCCACCGTCGAGATGCTTAGCCATCTTGACCAATTCCGTGCATATGTTTGTATACCTTGCCTGCGTATTCATTCTGACGGTCAGCGTTGCCTTCGTGTTTACGATGATTGCCCGCGGTCTAGCCCCTCGCTTGGGAATGCTAGATTTGCCTGACGGAGTGCGTAAACTACACGTGACTCCTATCCCCTTACTCGGAGGGCTAGCCCTGCTTGGGGCCATTTTTGTGGGCAGCGGAGTTACTGTCGCATCGGACAAATTTGGCCTCATCGACCTGCAACTACCTATCGGCTTCGTAACGATTTTGCTGGCGTCCGCAGCCGCTTTCTGTGCCATCGGCCTGTACGATGACAAGTACAATCTCTGTGCGCGTAACAAATTCCTATTGCAGATAATCGCTTGCGTGCCGTTCGCCATTTCTGGGCATCGCATTGAACACGTTGAATTCCTAGGAGCAACACTAGACTTTGGACAACTGGGAATTCCATTCACTGTCCTTTGGATCGTCTCGTGCGTCAACGTCGTCAACCTCATCGATGGCATGGACGGACTCGCGTCAACCATCTGTCTCATTTTAGCGATGGTGATGACACCCATTGCGATCCTCAACGGAAACATGGCGATCGCCATGTTATCGCTGATCTACGCAGCGTCATTGTTGGGATTCCTACTTCACAATTGGCCTCCAGCCAAAATATTCCTCGGAGATGCTGGCAGTTTGCTTATCGGATTTTTGGCCGGCGCCCTCTCTGTGGGGGGCGTTTTTAAAACCGCTACCGGCTTTACCTTGGTGATGCCATTGGTCGTTCTGAGCGTACCGTTCTTCGACACATTTTTGGCGATCGTGCGCCGGAAGTTGAAAGGACAACAAATCTCCCACCCGGATCGGTGCCACATTCACCACCAGCTACAAGATCGTGGTCTGTCTTCGTCGCAAACCTTGCTGGTTCTTACCGGCATCTGCCTTTTGATGGGCATGACGGCGGTCGTCTCTGCGTTACTCAAAACCGATCTTGTAGCTCTCGTTGGTTGCATCACCATCTTGGCGATATTGGTTGGTGCTCGCGTGTTTGCGCGACAAGAAACAAACCTTTTCCTGTATCACGTTCGGGCAGCACACTCCGTGTTGACAAGCGTAAACAGCATCGTCAAAGCTGAGTTACTGGCAGAAAAACTATCCAGTCCTCATCAAAATAGTTGGCTAGAAGTAAAAGACGAAATTCAATCGAACATCGCAGAAGTGTGTGGAGTTGATTTGGAACTGACACTTCACGACCAGCGGGACGGTCACCTGGTTTCCACTGTCCGCTGGCAAGGTACCTCTCCGGCGGTGCATGAGACGCCTGTATGGCACGTCACACGAAGCCAACTGCGAGGAAATGATGTTTGCGTCACTATGTCGGCATCCGGAGGTGTGAACTCACGGCCAGCTAGCAGACAGATGGCTGAGATTATTCGGATATTGAACGTGATCACCGAGCATTGGCCTGCAGACACTTCCCGCTCGCCCGAGTCCCGTGTGCACGACTACCAACCTGCAGAAAACGATCCAGCCGTCCTGATGAGTCATCCCAAGCCCCAAATCGTGGCAGACCGGCTGCAACGAGCAGCTTGATCAGTATCTTGCAAAAGAAATGATGACTCGACACCTGGATACGTCCTCTCCGATGCTACGGATTTCTTGCTGAGTCGATTTTCTGTCGACTCTGTGTCCAGGCACAACCGAAATTCAATGATACCTCTTTTGGATTTCCAACTTTTCCCATAACGATAGCACATTGCCAAGGATCGTCGTCATGAAACGCACACACTGGCTCTCCTATGCATACTTGCGTTTCTGCTCGAAACCATCGGTGGAACGGGTCATTTTTCGTGCTATCGCTCGTCAAAAGGCACGTCGATTCGTAGAAATTGGGATGGGAGAAGTTCGCCGCGGCCCGCGCATGCTAGCAGTCGCAAATCGTTTTCATCCAATAGAAGCTCTTTGCTATACAGGCATTGACCTATTCGACACCCGCACAGAATACCAGGCTCCATTGTCCCTCAAGTCAGCACATCGAACATTACGTCCGTTGGCAGGAAAGGTACATTTGGTTCCAGGTGAGCCATATGCCGCGCTGAGCCATTGTGCCAACAGGTTAGTTCACTCAGATGTGATTCTGATCAACAGCTCACTCGACGACGAACGAATGAAACCTGCATGGTTCTATTTTCCTCGCATGCTACACCGCAACACACAGGTGTTCCTGGTGGATGGTGAAGGCGAAGACATTCAACTGACTCCAATGGATCACGAAACGATTCAACAACGTGCTTCCTCGTCGCCCACCTTGCTTCGTACGGCCGCTTGAGACATCTCCCATCACTGCTAAGCCAAGACGTGCAGTCTGGGATTAGACCATCAACGCTACTTAGTGCCACCCACACCATGCACAGATTCGTAAGCTTCAATCTTGTCAGCATGCTGTAGCGTCATAGCAATGTCATCGAGCGCGTTTAGCAGGCTATGTCGACGAGAATCGTCGATTGAAAACGAAAAAGCCAGCCCATGTTCGTCAGTGACCGAGCATTGCTCTAAATCGACTGTCAATTTGTAACCTGTATGTGTGGCAACTCGCTGGAACAGTTCAGCAATCTGCGACTCATCACAGCGAATGGGTAACACACCGTTCTTAAAGCAATTATTGTAGAAGATATCAGCGAAACTTGGCGCGAATAGGACACGTATGCCATAGTCCTCTAAAGCCCAGACGGCGTGCTCACGACTAGAACCACAACCGAAGTTCCGTCGAGCTAACAAGATACTTGCACCTTGCACTTCCGGCTGATTCAATTCGAACGCCGTGTTTTCCGTACCATCTTCGTGGAATCGCCAATCGCAAAACAAATACTGACCGAAACCTGTCCTTTCGATCCGTTTCAAAAACTGTTTGGGAATGATTTGGTCCGTATCGACATTAGCTCGATCCAATGCGATGACGAGACCTGTGTGTTGAGTAAATGCCTGCATGTTGTTTCTTTCAGTTGGTCGGCCACCGTACTCGACATACATGAACCAGCTTCACATGTCGGTTCAGCTGTGCTTCACTTAAATTCCCAATCACGAATGTCAACAAAGTGCCCCGCAACGGCTGCAGCTGCAGCCATCTCCGGCGAAACGAGATGGGTACGTCCCCCCTTACCCTGCCTTCCTTCGAAATTCCGATTGCTCGTCGATGCACACCTTTCACCAGATGACAACTGATCTGGATTCATACCTAAACACATGCTGCAACCGGCTTCTCGCCATTCGAATCCGGCTTGGGTAAAGGCTTGATCCAGTCCCTCCTTTTCGGCCTGCAATTTTACCTGACCACTTCCCGGCACAACCATGGCACTGACGTGTGAAGCAACTTGGTGTCCTTTGACCACAGACGCAGCACGTCGTAAATCTTCAATGCGAGAATTGGTACAACTACCAATAAACACACGGTCGATGTCGAGTGAAGTGATAGGGACCCCCGGATTTAGCCCCATGTACTCCAACGCGTTTGATGCAGATTTCTGGTCATCTTCATCGTCAAACTGTCCCGGATCCGGAACCGTCTCATGTACCGAAACCACTTGCCCCGGATTGGTACCCCAGGTGACTTGGGGAGCTATATCCTCAGCCTGAAAAACCAACGATTCGTCATAAGTCGCGCCCTTGTCGCTGGGAAGTTGACGCCAACGTGTTACCGCTTCCTCCCAGGCTTTTCCGCGTGGTGCGAATTCACGATCTTTCACGTAGTCAAATGTGGTATCATCCGGTGCAATCAAGCCGGCGCGTGCACCGGCTTCAATCGTCATGTTACATACGGTCATGCGTTCCTCCATGCTCAAGGCCTGGATGGCACTTCCGGTGTACTCAATGACATATCCTGTTCCTCCATCCGTTGTGATCTGCCCAATCAAAAAAAGGATGATGTCTTTGGCCGTGATTCCACGCGGAAGATCCCCATCCACCCGAAGCTCCATGGTCTGAGGAATATTCTGCAACAACGTTTGGGTCGCCAGCACGTGCTCCACTTCGCTAGTACCAATCCCAAAAGCCAACGCACCAAACGCTCCATGGGTCGCCGTATGACTATCTCCGCAAACAATTGTCATGCCTGGCTGTGTCAAACCAAGTTCCGGACCGATGACATGCACAATACCCTGACGAATGTCATTTAGATCATATAGTTTGACGCCAAATTCGACACAATTCTGGCGCAACGTGTCTACCTGTTGCCGAGAAATGGCATCCGCAATCGGCAGAGATCTATCCGTCGTGGGAACGTTGTGATCCGGCGTGGCGACTGTCAACTCCGGACGTCGAAGCCGACGATCGGCAAGCCTTAGGCCTTCAAACGCCTGAGGACTAGTAACTTCATGAACCAGGTGCAGGTCGATGTAGAGGATCGTTTGTGCACCATCCTCAGCATGCACCACATGTTCGTCCCAGATTTTCCGGAACATTGTGCGGGGAGCGTTCATTTTGTCGTGCGTTCTCTAAGTCCTACAAATTGGATTCATACGAGCCTTCCATGCGACGACAGAAGACAATTTTCAAGGTCAGTACCTGACAGTCGCCTATTGTAGCTGAATGCTATTTGGCTGGCGAGACTCTCCAGCGGAGGCTGCCAATGCGACCAAAATGAACCGACTGCTGCTGGTGCCTGACTTCGTACAATGGATTTTCATTCACTCGCAGGCACACGGTCCCAGATACGATCAACACACACCCTCGGGATCGAAATACTCCGGTTCGCCGTCTTGCATCCACTTGATGTTGCAGCCAATACTCGGTTTCTGGTCAGCCAGAGCCGGCTGATCTGTTAGGACCGCGTCCAAAGCGGCACGCAAGTCAGCGCCCGTAACAGAAATCCCCGAATCAGGGCGACTGTCGTCGAATTGGCCGCGATAGACCAGGTTTTGCTCACTGTCAAAAACAAAGAAATCAGGAGTGCATGCAGCGTGATATGCAATCGCTACTTCCTGCGTTTCATCATATAGGTACGGAAACGTATATCCACGTTCTTCAACTTCGTGAATCATCTGTTCCGGAGAATCACCGGGATGGTTGGACACATCATTCGAGTTAATTCCGACGACAGCAACTCCCTTACCTTGATACTCCCTCGCCAAACTGGCAAGTTCGCTGGCAAGATGCTTCACAAACGGACAATGGTTACACATGAAAATAACCAGCAAAGCTGGTGCCTGACTAAAGTCCGCGCGAGAAACTAATTTGCCATCTACGTTCAACAATGAAAAATCTGGTGCTGGAGTACCCAGCGTCAACATCGTACTAGCGGTCTTCACCATCGTGCAACCTCCGTTATTTTCAATCAGTATCGTTCAAACAATCTCTTTGTGTCACTGAGATTCCGTTTACTTATCCTCCCTTTTCCACTGAAACAACCGTTGAGCGTTGGCCGTGGTGTCACTTGCTAATTGCTCAACGGTAATTCCGCGTGCTTCAGCCAAACATTGAGCCGTATGTATGATCAAAGCGGGTTCGTTAGGGCGTTGGCCTCGTACGGGATGGGGTGACAAATAAGGTGAATCGGTTTCAATCAACAACCGCTCCGCTGGAACAGCAGCCGCTACCGCACGCAATTCGTCCGACTTCTTGAATGTCACCATTCCAGCAAAACTTATGTACATCCCAAGTTCCACACACTCTTCGGCCGTTTCCAACGACCCGGTAAAAGAATGCATCACACCAGACAGAACACCGGAACGCCTTACTTCGCGCAACATTTCGAGAACATCTGTTTCGCAGTCTCTCATATGAACAATGAAAGGCAAACTTGTTTCTTGGGACAGACATAGATGCCGTTGAAAATATTCCTGCTGCAGCGGAAATGGGACATCATCCCAATATCGATCTAAACCTGTTTCACCAATTGCAACGACTTGCGGATGTTCAGCCTGTGCCACGACGCGATCCCAATCGCCCTCCTTCACCTCATGGCAACAGTTCGGCTGGATACCGACTGCGGCACGGACGGAGTCATAAGACTCTGCCAATCTTATGGACTGTTCGCTTGAATCCGCTGTCGTGCCTACCGCAATGATCTGCACCACCCCCACCTCACTAGCGCGCAAAACCAAAGGCCCCAAAATCTCTTGCAGAGATCGATCGTCCAGGTGGGCATGTGTATCGAATAACTGCATCGTTTGGCCAAAGGCTTGGTGAAACCAGCTCCGGCTCCTGTGAAAAGCGGCATGTCACCTTATCCACATTCAAGCCCAGAATGTAGATTAATCTTCGCTTTGACTCAAACTGGAAGCGCCAGAATTCTCGCTGGAGATGTCCACCAATGTTTCCAGATGGCCTTTTGCAATCCCCAGAGCCTCTTGAGCAAGCGCGCGAGCTTCAGCATCCACGGAAAGCCGTTGGACACAATCTTCGATCACGTCGATGTCATCCCGCAGTGACTCGATCACTCGTTGAATAAGGAATTCGAGCGACAGATCATTCATCCATGTCAAATCTTGCGGTTGACCAGCATCTGGACTGCCTCCCAAGCGATCGATATACCGCGCTACACGTCCTATCATCCACCGCTGATCATTGACCAAATGATCAAGTGCCTCTTTCGCTTGATCGCTCGACCCGGCGGACCAGGGGCTTGTCTGACGGAGGTAGTTGGGAATGGACTGACAATGAATCGCCAACAACCGGTTTAACGTACCAATGACGGTCTCGGAACTCATAGTCTACGCTCTGATGATCGGCAAAGTAGCGAAATTTGGTGGAGGAAATACTACTGAAAAAAAGACACCATGGTTTATGACAGCAAATGGTCGGCCGCAGACCTTGCAAGTCGGCTCAACCAATCCCAACGCAGGAAAAACAACACGACGGGTACCGTCACTAACAAGGCATAAACACCCGCAGGTGAAACGAGCGAAAATTCAAACGGAGAACGATCTTCAGGCTCGGGATCGATCACCATGACTTTGACAACACGCAAATAGTAAAACAAGCTGATGGCTGTATTCACACCACCAACAATTAGCAGTGCGAACAAATACCCGTGTTCGGTCAGCCGATACCCGTCCATCAAAGCTGCGAACACGGCAAACTTTCCAACGAATCCAGCCAATGGCGGCAAACCGACTAGGCTAAAGAAAATGAGCCCCAAGCACACAACGAGACCCGGCGCCCGCCAAAACAAGCCTCTATAGTCGTCTATTCGTTCACTCTGGAGAGCCTCTCGCAAAAATGCCACGATTGCGAACGCTCCCAGATTCATGAACAGGTAAATGACCAAATAAATCACCATGGAAGCAATCGCTGTCTCGGCCGATTCGGGTTGCAAATGAGCAACCGCTAACGCCGCTGGGACGGCCATCATCATGTATCCTGCATGGGCGATTGTGGAATAGGCAAGTAGCCGATTGATGTTGGTCTGACCGTAGGCAGCCAAATTGCCGAACGTACATGTAATCGCTGCCAACACCGAAATCATCAAAGCGATGAATCCAGGAACAGGATACACCTTAGCAGAACTCGCAATCTGCTCGTCGATTTCCGTCGAAGTCGAATCTGCCACCAATGTCGCAGTGGTTTCAGTGACTCGTCTGGCACGTTCCGTCACGGCCTCGTCTCCCTGCCCGGGAAGGACGGCAGCAGTTACCGACAACAAATTGCCACTTTCCGTTTCCTGTGCGACAGAATGACCGCCACGCTCCTGTGTGAGATGCACGCTCTCAGCCCCAGGCAACGTACCAGAAGCGATTCCAATCCCGAAGGAAACCCGAACCAAGAGTGCCAGGGCGGCAGCTTTGGAGGCAACGGACAGGAACGCGTTGACTTCGGCACTGGCGCCTTCAAAGACGTCAGGACACCAAAAATGAAACGGTACAGCCGACAATTTAAATGCCAACCCAACCATGATCATCAGCCCACCCAAGGCCAACACGAACGACTGCTCCATTCCCAGCGTGGGCCAAATCTCTACAAGTCGATCAGAAATCGTCGGCAAGTGCACCGAATTGACTACCCCAGCAACCAGGCTGATACCGTAGAGCATGACTCCTGCTGTTCCCGCACCATATACCGAATATTTCAAAGCTGCCTCGCTAGACAACCGCTGGGTCTTTCGCATTCCAGCCAATACGTATGAGGGAACACTCGCGATTTCAACGGCCAGGAAAACCATGAGCAAATGATTGGCCGACGCCATCAGACACATTCCTAACGTAGCACCGATCACCAGCGTATAGATATCAGTTCCGTCACGTCGATCAAAAACGTTGGTAATCCGAGTCAGGACTAGCAGCAAGATGGCAAAAGAAATTAACAGGCCACGCATGAACAATGTAAAACCATCGTACACCAGCATCCCTGTAAAAATTTCGGTACGTACTAGTTCGTCACCAGCCAAAAGAATACGCCAAGGCTGACCACCTTGAGGCACCAATAGTGCCAAGAGCAGCCCAGCGATCGCGAGAGGAAACGACATCTCGATCCGAGTTGACACCACACGAGCCGCCAAGAGCACAAAAATCGTCAAGCACAGAATAAGTTCTGGCCAGAACAATGGCAGACTCGTATCCAAGGTGTCATGGATAACGCGTTGTATCAGGTCGTAGAATTCCACCAGCGAAGTATCCTCGATTGCAATTTCTGAATATGTTCTTTTGCATAGGAAAACGCGAGAAACGAAGGCTCACGTGCTTCCGCGTCTAATTGCCAGCCAGCCTCTTATTTTCGATGAGGTCATTTTGAACCTGATCGACTACCACACTCGAACTAGCTTCAAAAAACACGTCATCCCTTGGTCGTGGAGCGTTTTGCGACAGCTTCTTTTTGGTTTCCTCAACAGAATCCAATTCATCAACAGAATTTAATTCATCAACAGCCACTGTACTCGCAGGTTTTTCTTGATTTCGTTCTTGCCAGCTTACCAGTTCGTTGATTTGTCGATCGATGGTAGGGTCCATGTACTGAAGTATGATCCCGGGAAAGATGCCAAGTACGATCGCCAAAACAACCAAGGGAAAAGCCACCGCGAACTCACGGCCTTTGAGTGGAGTCAACGCTTCCTCATGAGGCCCAAGATACTCGGCACCTAGATATACGCGTTGCACTGCCCACAAGATGTACCCGGCGGTCAAAATCACCACAGCGGCCGAAATGATCGCTAAGACGTGGCTGTATTCCCAAACAGACAAAACAACCAGAACTTCACCAATGAATCCGCACAGCCCAGGCAGGCCCAATCCGGCAAAGAAAAGTACAATCGCCAACCCGGTGTAGAGCGGCATCTTACCGTAAATTCCACCAAACTCGGCAAGGTTTCGATGGTGGACGCGGTCATAAAGTACACCCACCATAAAGAACATTCCGGCCGAGCTGATGCCGTGGGCAATCATCTGGAACATGGCACCTTTCACACCCATATTCCAATAGTCGCTCACAAACAGATTCCCAGCCGCAGCCGACCACACACCTAACCCCAAGACAACGTATCCCATGTGGCTCACCGAGCTATACGCAACAAGTCGTTTGAAGTCCTTTTGAGCCATGGCAGCGAAGGCTCCGTACACCATGCTTACGACTCCGATGCCACACACCAGCGGAGCAAGACTTAATCCGGCTGCGGGACAAATGGGATAACACATTCGGATAATCCCATAACCGCCCATTTTCAGCAGGACCCCCGCCAGAATCATGGATATTGGTGTGGGAGCCTGGACGTGGGCATCGGGCAACCAAGTGTGCACCGGAACCGACGGAACTTTGATCACAAAGCCGATAAACAACAGTATGAATGCCCAACATTGCAAAGTACAACCGAACATCGGAACGCTAAACAGTTCGGTGTGCTGCCCCATCTGTTGCATGGCAAGCACATTGAAGGTATGCAACTTCACTTCTGCTGCCGCATCTGCATGACCCTCTGCAAAGAGACTCGCTTTTTTTGCCGACTTCTCGGCAAAGTCCATTCCCAAAGATTCTGACTTCGTCCACTCCTCGAAAGCTTCCTCCGCAGATCCGAACTCTCCCATTTCGACGACATTTGCTGTCACCAACTGCTCCGCCGTTAACTCTGTCAAGTCACTGTTAAAATACAGCATGAGGATGGCGATCAGCATCAGTACACTGCCAAAGAGTGTGTACAAAAAGAATTTGATAGCCGCATATTCTTTGCGAGTACCACCCCAGATACCAATCAAAAAGTACATAGGTAGCAGCATGACTTCCCAAAACACATAAAACAAAAAGAAGTCGAGTGACATAAACACACCCAACATGCCTGTTTCTAGCAGTAAAAACAGGATGCAGTATCCCTTGACGTGTTTCGTGATCGACCAGCTGGCCCCCATCGCCAAAACGCTAATCACTGCCGTTAACAGAACGAGCGGAAAACTGATTCCGTCTATTCCCATGAAGTACTCGATGTCGAAAGATGGAATCCACTCGTAACGAAACACGTTTTGCATGGAGTCCGCTGCCAAATCGAAACTCGTCCCACTAAACCCAGTCACGCCTTTCGGCAAAGCCAAAATAATCGCGGGAACCATGACGACGACAGTCACCACCAAGGTAAACAACCGGATGGCATCCGCATTGCCTTTGGGGAAAAATGCCAGAATGAGCGCCCCTATAGCGGGAGCAAACACGATAAAACTCAATAGAAAAGTCGGATTGTCCATGATTACAACGAGGGGTCAGTTCCCCGCCATGCTGCGGGTCCAAGTGATCAAAATCAAAATGGCAACAGTGCCTACCACAATAAACATCACGTACTGCCGGAGTCGGCCAGTTTGTACTCGTCGCAGCCCAACTCCAGTCCGATACGTCCAATTCGCAAGACCGTTCGCTAATCCATCCACAACGGCGCGATCAACCCAGCGATCTCCTAAACTCGAAATGGCAACAACAACTCTGGCCAGACCATCGAGCAACCAGTCAATGATCCGCCGATCGATCCAGGAAATGCAGACAGAGATCCACAGAGTTGGACGCACCCAGAGGAAGTCATACAGCTCGTCGAACCACCATTTGTTCCGCAGGAACGCATATATAGGCTGAAACTGCCGACGAATGTCGTCAGCGTGGAGTTTTCTCGAGCCATAGATAAACCAGGCAAACGTAACACCAATTAACGCCGTACAGAAAGCAATAAGCGTCACGGGCACCACGACCTTCATGTAATTGGCATCCAAATGTGCGATGTGCTCATCCGGCCAAACTTGGCGAATCCACAGGCCCGACACGGTAGCTGCCGTTCCTACCGGCCGAGAAGCCTCCAGTAAATTTGACAAATTCAAAGGAAGGAATTTCCAGGCTACCGTGACAGCGAACACAGACAAGACTACCAACGGAGCGTACATCACCGTTGGTGATTCATGCGCGTGATCGTAACGGTGCTCATCTTGTGGCTTACCGGCAAACGTCATGAACCAAAGTCGGAACATGTAGAACGCCGTAATCGACGCACCTCCAGCAGCCATCATAAAGAAAATCAGGCCTAACGTCGCATTCGCAGTATCGTGACGCCAAAAAGAGAAAATCTGCTCGAGAATAGCATCTTTAGAGTAATACCCACTGAAACCGATCAGCAAAGGTATCCCCGCTCCTATGATTGCCAAACACCCCACCAACATCGTGTAGGCAGTCACCGGCATTTTTTTGCGTAAGCCACCCATCTCCGTCATTTCGTTCGTGTGCACAGCATGAATCACCGACCCGGAACACATGAACAACAGGCTCTTAAAAAAGGCATGGGTAAACAGGTGTAGCATGCCTGCCAACCAACCACCAACCCCCAAGGCCAACATCATATAACCAAGCTGACTTATCGTTGAATAAGCCAACACACGCTTTATATCGGTGGCCGTAATCGCAATCGTGGCAGCCATGAACAGTGTAATGCAGCCGACCACAGCAATCACCAACAAGACTTCTGGCACAAAAACCGGAAAAAATCGTCCGGCCAAGAACACACCCGCCGCCACCATCGTCGCGGAATGCACTAAGGCAGAAACCGGCGTCGGACCTTCCATTGCATCAGGCAACCATGTGTGCAATGGAAACTGAGCACTCTTGCCGACACATCCACAGAAGATGCCAATGCCAGCCAAGACCATCAAACCATAACCAAATCCCTCTTCTCTCCAACCAGGAAGATTTGATTCGATGACACCTTTGGCCAATTCCAAGCCATTAGGTTCACCGGCGTGCTGGGCAACAATCTTGGCAACGTCCTCTCGCTTACTCGATAAGACCATGCCATCAGGCACAGTCAAAGCGTAGTTCACTTCCTCCGGCCGCACGAGACTAAAGATCCCTACCTCGGTTACAGGTTCTCCATGAGCATCGACGACAGCTTCACCGTTGTCGCCTAGAAGAGGTACGTCACCAAAGTTAAATGTACCCAAACCGGACCAAAGGACCATCAGGCCGATGATCATCCCAAAATCGCCAACCCGATTAACGATGAACGCTTTGTTCGCAGCGGTTGATGCACTTTGTCGCTCGACATAGAACCCAATAAGAAAATAAGAACAGATGCCGACCAGCTCCCAAAACACAAACGTCTGAGCAATATTTCCGGAAATAACCAGCCCTAGCATGCTGAAACAGAACAGTGAAAGATACTGAAAAAAGCGTGAAAATCGCCCTGGACGTTTCAGGTGCTCACCGTCCCGCAACGTAACATCATGATCAACATACTCGTCCACCAATTCATCATGCATGTATCCAATCGCGTAAAAATGGATACAGGTGGCAATAAGAGTCACCATGCAGAACATGCAAACGGTTAGCGAGTCAATGTAGTATCCGATATCGAGATGGAGTTGGCCAAACTGGCCCAACCGGTACCAGTACCCTGTGTAGTATTCGACCGGGACGTGAGCGTGACCATGATCACCGTGCGCATGATCGTCACCATGGGCTTGGTGATCACTCTCCGGGTGCTCTTCGGTGTGCGCAACTAGCTTGATCGGCCCCTGAACGCCCCCCACATCCCCAGCAGTCTCATGCAGCGTGACTTCATGATGCTCTTCACTATGATGATGCTCTTCGCCATGGCTGCCTCCGACACCATGCGCTGGAATCCAGACAGCGAACAGAGAAATCATCGAAAGCACACAAGCCAAACCAATGGCAAAAGTCGCGATTAGCGCGGCACCTTGGCGCAACCGGTGCCCCAACAGGGCAATGAGCCCGAATGAAATGAGTGGCAGCAGCACTGCCCATCCCAACAATACGTGCAAAGAAACCGAAGGTGCCATCAGCCTTTTAACTCATCCGCCCGATCGACATCAATCGTGGCATGGTTATTGTAAAAATTCAGTGCAATTGCTAAAGCTACCGCTGCTTCTGCAGCCGCCAGCACGATCACAAATAATGCAATCAACTGCCCGTCCAAACCTAACGTTTCGACGCGGAGGTATTTGCTGCTCAGTGCCACAAAGTTAACATTGGCTCCATTCAGAACCAACTCAATTCCCATCAGGACCCCCAGTGCATTCCGTTTGGTGGCCATGCATACGGCGCCGGTGACGAACATCACGGCACCAACAATCATGTAATGCGAAACTCCAACGGTCAGCGGATCCATTTCATGTGTCTCTACGCAAAACTCATTTTTCTAAAAAAAATTCCATCCACTCCACCTGATGGCCGCACTCCATCTTCCGAAGAAGTTCCGACCTAATGCCGACAACCTGTCGACACAACGACTAACGTCACGCACCACCCGAATCGGCATGACGTTTGGCACGCGCCAAATAAGCAGCCCCCACCAAAACAACCAGTAAATGAACGGAAACAATTTCAAAAGGCAATAAATAACCCGACATACCGTCGGCCAATGTCTCGTCCGTTTCTTGCAATTGATCAACACGAGCGCCTACCAGCGCCAAACCAATCGGAGTCGTGACTGCGGTATCATCCCTGACCAGCTGTTTCTGAGCTTCCAAAGCTTCTCCCGCACCAGGCATGTAAAGTGCCGTCACGATCAGGAGAAAAAGGAGCGTACCACCAGCTGCCGCCGCCAGCACCCAATCCCCCCCACGTGTCTTCATCGTGACGAAGCCTTCTTGTGCTGTGAGCATGACTCCGAAGATCAGCAACACCAGCGTACCACCAACATAGATCATAAGCTGCATAGCACCCACGAAATGAGCTCCGGCCAACATAAACAAACCGGCTGTCGCCCCGAGCGCAAGCGTCAAATAAAAAGCCATGCGAACGATATTACTCGTAAACAGAACAAGCAATGCGAAAACGCATGCCAGTACAGCAAACACCACAAACAACATCAAATGCCAACTGAGAACCGCTATAAGCATCATCACACACCCCCTTCCACGACCGTCCGGGCAGCACTGATTTCCAGGCTGCCATCTTTCAAACGATCATCTGCCGCCTGGGCTGATTCTTCGGCCGACTCGTCCTCTGCATCCTCCGAACTAGCAACGGGCGCTTCGAAGGCCCACCCTTCACGCACTTCACTGCGGGACTGATGAGGTGCAAGGTCATTAGGCGACGGTAATTCAAACGTCGTCCACGCCAAAGCACCACAGAAAAAGACGGCCGACATGGGCACGCAATATTTCCAACAAGTCGTAATAACCTGATCAATGCGGAGGCGTGGAAGCGTCCAGCGTATCCACATCATCACGGTAACTCCCACAGTCGTCTTCAAAATCAGGTTGGCACAGCCAAATAGATTTGCGACCCAGCCGGCGGGAAACCACCCCCACAGCCAGTAATATGGCTCACCCGCACTACTGTAGGCCCAACCCAAAACATGGAAGATTGGAATGGGACCATTCCACCCCCCGAAAAACAAGATCGCCGCCAACGCACTGACCACGAACATCGATCCGTATTCAGCCATAAAAAAGATACTCCAGCGCAAACCTGAATACTCCGTATGAAAACCAGCCACCAATTCACTTTCGGCTTCTGCCAAGTCAAATGGCGCTCGATTCACGCTGGCCGTTGCACAGGTAAAGAAGATCCAAAAAATAAGGAACGTAAACGGATCATGAAAGATCAACCAATTCGTGAAAAAACCCGCCTGCATGTTCCCGATGGTGGTTAGATCCATAGTCCCGCAAATCATGACGGGAACGATCACACAGAGTCCAATCGGCACTTCGTAACTAACGACCTGGGCTGCTTCACGCATGGCACCAAACAACGACCATTTGGAACCGGACGCCCAACCAGCCAGAATAACGCCGAAGACTTCTAGACCCAAAACGGCCAGGACAAAAAACACCGCCACGTTCACATGCTGCGCCACCCAACCAGTCGCGAATGGCAATGCCAAAAAGGCAGCGAAACTAGCAGCAAAACTCAAATAAGGAGCCAACTTGAATAACATGACATCTGCCTTACCAGGCGTGATGTCCTCTTTGGTGATCAGCTTTAAGCCGTCAGCTAACGTCTGCAGCCAACCAAACTTGCCTCCCACCCTCGTAGGCCCCAGACGATCCTGTATACGGCCCGATATCTTACGCTCCATCCAAATGAAAATCAGAGCTCCGACCGCTGGCACATGGATGATCAACACCGCTTGAATCAGCGCGGCCAGAATGTACCCTGGCGCTTCCCAAGACACAGGAACCACCCAGAATAATCCCCAATCCAGGAGACCGTTAATTAACTCACCCACGCCGGTGCCAACCTTGTCTCACAAAAAGAAAGATGAAACTCCAACATCCGACCCACCCCAAACTCTCTCGGACGAACCTCCAAGCCCCCAGCTCACCACTCAAAAACACTGTGCGGCCACCAAAGACTCACCCACAAAACTATTAACTTAATATCACTGCCCCCAAACATAACGCCACGCCACAATTTTTGCGACGCCACACACAAGACTGTGAAATATGTCACAAGGCATCCGATAACGACAAGCCCCCGAACCCATGTTTTCTGGCGACCAGCCATTTGCCGGCCTTACTTTTCCAGAAAAAACAGCCCTCTGCGGTCCACTCTCCAGGAAATCACAACCTGAGGACCGCCACGAAGTACCCATCAGCTAACGGTCAATTTCTCCC
>JAKVBZ010000043.1 GCA_022448645.1 Pirellulaceae bacterium | reverse complement strand
CGAATCTATCACGACGTGCCGGCCCCTGGCCAGTAGCCGAGATGGACACAGTCGATCATCTTGTCGCTGTATCAGACCGGGACACACAACTTTCAGCCTGAAATTCTATTCGAGGCAGTAGGCAGCGTAGAGACCAAGCGCTCTGGCGGATTCAATCAACCGACTGATTCACACGAGTATCCATCGAGCTACTAAGAACGACTGTCATGACCACGACGCCCCAACGCTAGCAATCATTCGAATAGCCGGCTTCGCCGATTCCCCATGACGGTGAATAGACAGATAAGGCAGGTGCAAATACCTGTATCTACGCCAATTTGGTGCAATCAACGGAGCTCCGGATGTGCGTAGCCCCCTAACACGATGGGCTGTGAGAAAACTGAGTTGTCCTAATCTGCAACAAACCGGTAGAGTACCCGCCTTAACAGGTAGAAGCGTTCATCAGACTGGAAAAATATCCGACCACACAAAGTGGTCCGTAAATGAGGAGTCCGTCATGTTCCGTCACCTATCGCGCCTGATCGCTGTTACCTTCGTACTGACTGTGGTCACTCTGATTCATGCACACAAGTCCCAAGCCGTCACACTGCCACCCAAGATTCAGGCAGGTCAGGACGAACTGATTCTCAACGGCTGGGGAACCCGAGCCAGGTCATTCGTACAATTGTACATCGCCGGACTCTACTTAACTCAGCCAAACAATCGTCCAGCAGAAATCGTGGCGGCCAACGCCCCCATGGCAATTCGCATCAACATTACATCTCGATTCGTAACTCAACAGCGGCTGATTTCATCACTTTCGGATGGTTTTTATCGTTCGACTCGCGGAAACACGACAACCATCCGAAACGAGATCAATCAGTTTCGAAGATTTTTTCGTGATCCAATTAGAACGGGAGACGTATTCGATATCGTGTATCTTCCCGAACACGGCGTCATCGTCAACAAGAACGGCGAATATAAAGGTATGATTTCCGGAATGGAATTCAAACAAGCCTTATTTAATATTTGGCTTTCGGAAAACCCTGTCGACGGGAACCTGAAACGCGGCATGCTAACCAGCCGTACGACTCGTTAGTTTTTTCATCCGTTGCGTTGTAGATGCGACAATGCTTCCTTCATCTTTCCCCTCGCTCCACTCTCTTTCCGCGCGAATCGGACGCGAAACCAGGGGACCTGCGTCTTTGAACTCTGCACGAAGTGAAAAACAGCTGTCGCGAACGTATTTCAAAACATTTTTGACGGCACGCCCTGGGCGCGCAACCTTAGCGAACTCTGGGAACGACACGCACCTGGTACCTATGGCGCATGCGGCAAGTCTTAAGTGACTTCCTCTCTTGTCGTGAACAGGATAACGAAATCTCTCATACGTTAGTCCTGCAACACCACGAAGACATCCGCGTTGAACTGATGGCGGAATGTTCCTAACCAGATCTTATCGACCAAGTTAGGCAAGATACTGATGAATGTCCGTTTCATGAAAACATGAGTGTGTTGTCGCCAAAGACGATTCACGTTAAACCAACCAGTCCTCGCCAGATGCTATTTGGCTAAAAAAACAACAGCGATGTTAGTTTTTGAGTAGCTCGCAATGGTTGTGACTTTTCGTCCCTACACCTGAGGTTCCCATCCCGGTACGATACGTAACGGTAGGCTTAATCTTCGTTTCCACGCAAAGCGTGGAAACGAAGATTAAAGAAGTCTCACCAAGCAACCTCGAGACATCAACTCAAACCAAACCCATGGTACACAACAGCAAAAATCCGTTGACCATGTTAGGGCCCGGAATCCTCGTGGCTGCCACTGGTGTGGGAGCCGGGGATTTGGCAACATCGGCTTTCACCGGCAGTGCACTGGGACTCACCATTTTGTGGGCCGTTTTGCTGGGAGCTTTCTTTAAATTTGTGTTGAGCGAAGGGCTGGCTCGCTGGCAACTGGCCACGGGATCGACCTTACTCGAAGGTTTTCTCGCCGATCGCGAAGGATCTACACGCGGTCGTTCATCGGCCAGAATTGGCTTTCTCGCCTATCTGATCGTATGGAGTTTTCTCGTGTCGGCCGCCTTGACGAGTGCCATCGGTGTCACTTGCCACGCAATCTATCCAATTTTCGGACCAGAAGCCGTGCAAACCAACAAGATCGTCTACGGAGTTTTGCATAGTATCTTGGCCGTTGTCCTGGTGCGACTTGGAGGCTACTGGCTGTTTGAAAAAGTCATGAGCGCTTGTGTGGGGATGATGTTCGTGATCGTCGTATTTTCCGCCTGTGCACTTCGACCAAACATAGAAGATCTGGCAACTGGCTTACTCGTCCCTCGCATTCCCGAAGGAGGTATTTCCTGGACTATCGCACTCATCGGAGGTGTCGGTGGAACCGTCACCGTGCTGAGCTACGGATATTGGATCCGCGAAGAAGGACGTGAAGGGAAAGCGGCACTCAATACTTGTCGCCTCGATTTGGCATCAGGCTATATCGTCACCGCCGTGTTTGGCCTGGGAATGGTGATCATAGGACATTCATTGGAAACGATCGAAGGAGGAGGAGCTAAACTGATCGTCAACATTGCTCAACAGCTGGAATCAACGCTTGGCTCCGTAGGACCCATGGCTAAATGGCTGTTTTTGATCGGCGCGTGGGGAGCCGTGTTCAGCAGCCTATTGGGAGTCTGGCAAAGTGTGCCATATATGTTTGCCGATGTGTGGGCCTTGCATCGCGTGTCTGACAATCAAGCGTCACGTGTCAACACCCGCTCCCTTCCTTACTGCGGGTATCTCTACGGGCTGGCTTTTGTACCTCTGTTAGGCCTCTTGGCATTCGACTTTCAAACCATGCAAAAGACATATGCTGTCGTGGGAGCCCTGTTCGTTCCCCTACTAGCCATCGTGCTATGGTTCCTGAATGGCCATTCCACTCGGATTGGAAAAGAATTCAAAAATTCGTGGATGACCTCTTTCGTACTGGTTGCGATCGTGCTGTTTTTCGCGTTAGCCGGTGTGTTGCAAGTTCAGCGCAAAGTGTTTTCGAGCAATACGGGACAACCAACAAAAATATCTACAGTCGTCACGAAACTACGTTAGAAGTGTCGAGCTTCGGCAATTTGGAGACCCAACGCCTTGTGCTGAAGAGGCTGCACAATACGTTGAGGACGACAAAAAAATCGTTTCAAGGCAAGCCGCAGGCGCCTGCGTTTGCAAACACTGCCTTTCATAGCATCCCCGCTGACGCATTGGGTTACGATTTTCCGAAAAAAACGCGTAAGCACAACTTCACCACTGAAACGTCGGGCTTCCCGACATTCCTCATGTTGCAAACCTGACATCGATCAGTGGGATAGGTAGCCACTTCCACGATCGTATTCGAAGCCAAAACGTTAAAAAAATGGTTGGGGATTGGCGTCTGGAAAATCATGCTACTAACGACCATTCCTGCTAGGATTCGAGTCCTCTTAAAACTGGCGCGCAGCTGATAATTTGATAGCCCCGATATCGATCTTCCCCCAATTTGCTAGATTTGCCAGACTACTCGGGTCCACACAGCAAACTGCTGAGTGATCAGCTTTGAAGTGACCGTGTTACGAAAAATCGCAACTTCATGAGCTAACCGTTGCTGTGACTTCACAAGTGACGGCTCTACCAAGAAGCTGTTCGTTACGTGCGACCAACGTATCATCACAATTTACAACGCGCACGGAGATCAAGATGATTCGCCGACGTTTGCTCTCACTCTTTCTCATCGCACTGGCATTCGCCAGTGGATCCTTGTGCCCAATCACTCTAGCCCAAGATGCGTCTCCTGAGGATGCACCTCAGCAACTGGCAAGCCCGCGGGCCACGATGCGTACCTTCTTAGTACATGTCAACAAAGACGATCTTACGGCTGCAACTGCTTGCTTGGATTTCTCGCAAGAAACCTTGTCCAACGCGGAACAGGAGCAGTTGGCCAATCAGCTAAAGGCGATTATGGATCGCATGGCATGGGTAGATTTTGCCAAGATCCCAGACCATCACTCGGGCAGCGCCTATAAATTTCCACCGAATGCAGATGATCAACCTATTGTCATCAATCAGATGGGTGATGGAACATGGAGATTCACAGCAGAAACGGTGACACGGATAGGACAGTTATATGAGGCCTACAAGGATCAACCGCGCATCGTCACCGAGAAACCTCCGTGGTATCGACAGATGACGCCCATCGGCAGCGAGATTTGGCGTATTGCAGCATTATTCTTGTCGATTTTGCTGAGTTGGATCGTGGGGCGCGTGATTCGTTGGTTGCTACTGCGCACCGGTAAGACCATGGAGCAGCGCGGGCGGCAGTATGCCACAGTTCTCAGCGAAGCACTTTCACGTGCATCTGTACCTCTGCTGTTGGTTGTCGGTTTGCAAATTGGTCTAAGCTTTCTGGTATTGAATGACATCGTTCAAGAAATAGCCGACACTACCTTATCCGTTCTATTCGCGCTGGCTCTCGGATATGCCGTCTGGTGCCTGATCGATGTGGTAAATGTCTGGATCAGCCGTTTTTCCGCCAAGACGGAAAGCAAGCTGGATGACATGCTCGCCCCCATGATTCAGACCAGTCTCAGGGTCACCGTGGTAATTCTGATCCTAGTCCAGGTTGCCACCATTCTCAGTAACAAACCAATGACCTCTGTGATTGCCGGTTTGGGGGTGGGAGGTTTGGCCATTGGCCTGGCTGCTCAAGACATGATCAAGAACTTCTTCGGTTCGATCATGATTTTCAGCGACCGTCCGTTCGAAATGGGAGAACGCATCCAGGCCGGCAGTTTCGATGGGACGGTCGAAACAGTAGGATTCCGTTCGACTCGTCTAAGGACACCCGATGGTCATTTGGTCACCATGCCCAACGGTGAACTGGCCAACATGTCGATTCGCAACGTTGCCAAACGGCCCAACATTCGCCGTGTGATGAATCTTGGAGTCACCTACGATACTTCCGTCGAAAAGCTACGCGAAGCGATTGAAATCGTACAAGATGTACTTCATGATCACGAAGGCCAGAACCCTGATCTGCCGCCTCGCGTATTCTTTAACGAATTCAATGATTCAGCTTTAAACCTGTTTGTGATCTACTGGTATCATCCCGCAGAATGGTGGAAATATTGCGAGTTCAGCCAACGCGTCAACATGGAGATCTTGCAGCGCTTCAACGAGGCCCACATCGAATTCGCATTCCCGTCTCAAACGGTCTACCTGGCAGGGCAAACGACAGCGGACACTAGCGATGCGGTTTAAGAAGTCTCCTCGGGCTGAGGAATAGCAACGGTAAGCACTTCGATGAAGATCGTTTTGCGTTCGCCGCGTTTTCCGGCCCGCCCACGATTTCCCCGTTGCCCATTTTGGCTTTCACTTCCCACAGGAACTCCCAGATCACCATTCGGTGTCGTAATCCTTACATCAATCGACATTTCATGGCGGGAATCAAAACCGTCAAACCAGACACCGTCACTGATCTTGGTTTCTCGAGATTCCTTGTTGTGGTGCCGATAGTGATATACCGTTTGGTTAGCCGTACTCTCTTCTTCTAATCGTATGTAGTGCAGTTCAAGAGGAGCGATCTTGAATCGTTTCCAACGCTTTTCTACGTCAGTGGGCCAAACAAGATCATAACGTGCAACTGCTTTACCGCCACTGTGCAGGCGCACGGGAAATTTCTTGCGGCTGACTTTGCCATCACCCACGTCAGAGGCTTCTTGCAGTCTTTCGCACATGTCCGCGATAAAAGGCTCCAATCTTTGAGACCAGGCATCGCTAGGCTGCCTTTGCCCAGCGTCGCTTCCACTTTGTTTTTTCCCATGATACAGCTGCTTCGCGAAAATCAGCGACGCTGGATCAATCGTCGTGGAAGAAAAAACGCCCATCTTAAAGAGAGAATCTGGATCTTTTCCTTGATAGCCAGCGAGCACTGAACGAAAGGACTCTCGAGCCGAAACGAGCGGTATCGTACCCATTAACAAAGGTAGTCGCGAATTAGCGTTTTTCAATTCCTTATTCTCGAGTGTTTTCGCCAACAGCCCCACCACCTTCGCTCGCCAAATCAACTGTCGCTGTTGCTTGCGACGCTCTTCTGGATCAATCCGCGACGCTGGACGATTGGTATTCTGCATCGGCTGCGTCTGCGATGGAGCATTACGGCTGGCACGTGACTGACGTTGATTAGGCTGAGTAGCCGAAGAGCGATTGAAGGTATTGGGACCCCCAAACGGCCGTCCACCAAATCGCCCTCCACCCCGAGATCCAAACGACTGATCCGTGAGACTGGACTCCGATAGATCCAGCATCTCCAAAAGACTTTTACTGCTACTTTCGATGAGCACCTCTTCGATTTGGTCTCGTGTAGGTTGTTCCGTATAGGGGTTCGTCAGCAACAGGATTTGCGCGGGATCGTTTCGTGGATCGTCCTCCAGAAGCAGTTGCTCGACAATCTGCGCCGTTTCAAGAACGACATCCGAGCTTTTCAGATGCTTGGCAAGTTTATTGCGGGAATCACGCGAAAACTGTTGCCCTGCCACTCCCATGACTTCTACCTGAATCCACTCTGGATTCAGTTCGCCGTCTTTCGATTGCGCGGCAACGTTTCTGAATTGACCGGGTCGAGCACCTCTGGACGGCACGATCGGTGTGGATCCTAAGGGGCCTCCGTAGGTAACACCTCGATTTGCCGGCCCACCGAAACCTCTACGATTTAGAACATTCGGCTCATCAAATTTTGCTGGCTTGGCAACCGCGGGATTCCTTAGCAATCCCAACAGCAATGATTCACGAGCCGAATCCACATTCGCACCTAATGATCGAATCGATAGTGCGGCAATATCTTGCTCACCAAGAGGAGCAACTTGTTTACCAAGAAGCAGGTTCTTCAAACTTTCTGTTGCAACCGCAGACTTGCTTGGACCTAACCCTTGAATGATTCGAGCTGCTACTTCGGGCACAACGAACCGATGCTTTACGGGTGGCAATTCTTGTGCGGATGCACCAGGCCTCCCGTATTGCGGTCCAGGACTCAGTTGGCGCGTAAATGGAGACTGCCCTGGCACAGCTTGCTGATTCGCGTCGTCATTTTCGTCCTTTTCCTCGGGCGGATCGATTGCCAACAAAGAAACCAGCATGTGGATGACTTCGTCTTCATCACCTCGGCTCGTCACCATGTGTTCTACGGCTTCCAACAGCCGCTCATCACCATCCACTCGAGCAGTCGAAAAATCCTCAAAGCTCCACTGGGCAACATCTTCCGGTCGAGCCTTCGCAACTTCTTCCTTTTCTGCCGCTGCGCCGTTACCACTCGTTCCTTGAGGCGATGCGTTCTCTGCCAAGGGGCCGATATCCTGTGGCGCACCGCCAGGTTGTGGGTGCCGTGGTTCCACCGGGGAGGATTGAGGGGTAGCGGCTGGTGGTGTGTTGGGGGAGGGAGTACTAGCTACGTTGGGAGCTTGCGCTGCGGGTGCAGGTGCGGCGGGAAGCAGCTCAGGGTCCGATGACCCACAACCAGTTCCCAATGGGAGAACCGTTATGCAAAGAAATACCAACCGACAAGCGGCTACAGTGGTTGATGTGCGTCGGCTAGACGCTACCAGGAGCTTCAGTTCTCGCACGATGCTCTCCGCCTATTCGAGATGGGGAACCGCAACCGAAGTGCATCCTATCCGGTTGCACCTCGCCATGGATAGACTTCCAACTGCTGCCGCTTCTGCTCTTCCCGGGCTCATCTCTGTCCGAATCACAGTTTACCTATTATAATCGAGAGATAGACTTCTGTGGACAACCTCGATTTCCGGCTGATCAACGTCAACGGCCTAATTACCGGAAAAACTGTTATGCATTCTTCCAACTCTAGTGGGAACTTTCGCACATGCCCAGGATCAGCTGCGGCATTTGGCAAGACAACTCGCCGTTCTTTCCTGCACTCGGCTACGGCGGGCGCCCTAGGTGGGGGGCTGCTAGCCAGCGGTCTGGTTGGATGTGGTGGCTCCGGTGCCAGACCTGGAGGACAAACGGTATTCGAAAATCAAGGTCGAGTCCAATCACCGTTTGTTTCTGAAGGAGGTCCCCTGGCGCTACCCGGACCGTTTCCTGGACGCGTGGTCGAAGTCGGTCACGCAGGTTCCGTACAGTTGGGCAAGCGAGACCCCCATGCGATCCGCTCCATGGTCGATTTCGGCATGCAACAACTCATTCCTGAAGCGGAAAGCCCTGAAGATGCCTGGAGATTTTTTTTCCAACCCGGCGATCGAGTGGGTATCAAAGTCGTTCCGGTTGGTATGGGCGTCAAACCCGGCCTGAGCCATAGCGATCGTGGAAAGCTTGTAGATACCGAACGTCCCGGATCTATCTCCAGTTACGAATTGGTCCATGAAGTCGTCCGTGGCCTGGAATCGGCCGGAATCAAACGTTCTGACATTCTCGTCTTTGATCGTTATCTGGTTCAGTTCATTCAAGCAGGCTATCGGGCCATGTTGCCGGAGGGTGTCCATTGGGAATGTTGCTCTGTTTTTGCCGAGGCAAAACAACTGGAAATTGATGGACAGCTTCGAGGTCAACCGCGCGAAAAAAACATCGCCGGATATGACCGGGATGTGTTTCGTGAGCTGCCCTTCTGCCTACCGCCACCTTCTCACGACCCCCACGATGATCGCCGCTTTCGCTCCCATCTCACGAAAATCCTTACGCAGAAGGTCGACAAGGTCATATCGTTGCCTGTGCTAAAAGATCACCGTTCGGCCGGCATCACCATGGCACTCAAAAACATGTCCCATGGGCTGGTGAACAACGTCGCTCGCACCCACATTTCGATTCCAGAGAACGTCGAGCGTGGTTCGACCATGAATCATTGCCAAACGTTTATTCCGGCGGCCGTTTCGCTCCCGCCAATCCGTGAGAAATGCGTACTTCAGATCCTGGACGGCTTGGTTGGCACCTATGAAGGAGGGCCCGGGAACTGGTGTAAAACATTCTCGACATGGGAATACAAGTCACTTTTTTTCGCCACCGACCCAGTGGCACTCGACCATGTAGGCTGGGAAATTGTGGATGCCGAACGGGCTCGACGAGGCTGGCCGAGCGTGTCGCGTATGGGATTGGACAGCGAATCAGGTGTAAATCCCGAAATTGTGGATAGTCAAGGCCAGCCAGTTGGTGAATCATTCCACATCCGGCATCCCCAACACGTTCCCCTGGCTGCCCTATTAAACCTGGGTACATTCGACAAACGTGCGATTACACACGAAACGTTCCGCCTCGCCTAAAACTCTCACACTTTTCTTCTCTAGACCGGTGTTCAGATAAAGATCAGGCGGATATGCTCGGCACATCATGAGCACACGTCAAACCTCACCGCCATCGTCCAATCTGTATGGACCGCCAGATCGCTGGTTCATTCTAACACTGGTTTCACTGAATTATTTCGTCCTCTATTTGCATCGATCCGTTATCGGATTTATCCAGAATCCACTGATCGATGAGTTGGGTTTGACGGAACAGGAAATGGGCTGGTTGCAGCCGGCGTTCATCGTGCCGTATGCGTTGAGTCAGTTGTTTGTAGCTTACTTAGGCGATCGTTTTCGCCGTCGAACCATTCTGATTATTAGCTTGACGTCCAGCGTCATCTTCTTGGCAGCAATGGGGTTGTCGACAAATTTTCAGCAGCTGTGTTCCTGCCGAATATTGCTGGGGTTCGCACAAGCGGCCAGTGTTCCTGCCATTGCGGGGATTATGGCGGATTGCTTTACGCAAAAGAATCGGTCCACAGCGGTGTCCGTCTACCTCTTTTCTTTCAGCTTCTCTGTTTTGGCGGCCGGCAAGTACGGTGGAAAACTGGCTGACATTGAGGCCTGGACATTCTCCATGTTTGGCCAGCTGATTACATTGTCTGGCTGGAGATTGGCACATTTGGGATTTAGTTTATTCGGAGCAATCATCGTAGTTCTCTTGATCGCTCTACTCCGTGAACCAGAACGTACGGAACGGGAACCAAGCACCTCAGCCTCTCGGCTCGGCCAATCCTGGTTGGCCAACATCCTGTGCGTTCTCAAAACACCATCTTTTTTGCTCTTGGGGGCCATCTTTATTCTGTTTAGCTGTGTCACCAATACGCGGGAGTTCTGGCTGGCTCGCTACTTTCACGACAGCTTTCATATGTCTCTGTCAGAGGCGGGACAGTTTTCCACGCTGTGGATCCAAACGGCAACATTCGTCGGCACCTTGATGGGTGGGTTCACCGCCGATCGATGGTCGCGAAAATGGCAGGGGGGACGGGGGGCTTTGTCAGCCATTGGTATGGCCCTCTGGATTCCAGCACTTTATGTCATCGGCACAAGCGACTCCATGTTGTACTTACGGATCGCCATGGTGGCCTGGGGCTGGGGACTTGGCATTTATACAGCCAATCTTTGGACCACGACCTTTGATGTTGTCGATCCAGCTGTGCGTTCCACGGCTACAGGAATGCTCAACGTCTTTGCTTTCGCCCCCGGATTTTGTGGTCCTGTGGTCGGCTACCTCAAGGACCATGCCTATATCGATAATTACGGCACCGTCTTCCAATGGCTCAGTCTGTTCTCCGCTGCCAATGTGATTTTGTTTGCGGTATACATTTGGGTAACTCTACCCAAAGACTATCGCAACACGGACAGCTGACTCACGCTGATTCGTCCTGACTACCGTCATACAGCAATTTGATCAACTGCAAATATCGTTGATCGCGGACGTTGAAATCGGCTTTCAGCGACTCGGGTGTGTACTCATAAAATCCACGACCCGTTTTGGCTCCGTAATGCCCCTCATCTGTAAGCTGCTTCACCAACGGAGGAATCTCCTGATTACTGCGCATGTGTTTGATCAGTGCTTCATAGGTTTGCAAGGCAATGTCGATGCCTGCAAAGTCATGTACCTTTAACGGTCCGATCGCGGCCAATCGCATCCCCATACTGCCACGAATGGCAGCATCGATTTCATCGGCAGAAGCCACACCTTGATCGAGCAGATCCCAAATCTCTCGGTACATAGCAATTTGTACTCGGTTCACCAGAAAACCTGGAATTTCTTTTTTTAGGTGCACCGCTTGCTTGCGACACTTTCTCAACAGTTGCATGGTAACCTCAGTCGTTCCCTGTGAGGTTGATTCTCCTGGAACGACTTCGACTACCGGGATGATATGCGGAGGATTGAACCAGTGCGTTACAATCGCGCGCTCTGGTCGAACCATGTGAACTGCCGACTGAGTGATGGTGAAACTAGAGCTATTGCTCGCCAAAATGGTGTCCTCAGACACGTACGACTCCAAGCGAACCAACATCTCTTGTTTGACAGGCAGTTCTTCTGCCACGGCCTCTGTCACGAATTGGGCCGCTTCCACTGCCATCGACTCGTCGTCGACAACAGTGATTCTACTCAGTGTCTCATCCACGGAATCCTGACGGACAACATCGGCAGCAACCAATTCGTCCAAATTTCCGCGAATCCGCTGCAAGGCACCCTCCCGTATGCCAGGATGCATGTCATAACAGCGCACTTGGTAGCCAGCCATGGCAAACACTTGGGCGATTCCATGCCCCATGGTTCCCAAACCGAGAACGGCGACGTTGTTGAGTTGTGACAAATTCATATGACTAGCTGTCGAGGAATTTTACTTTACCCGTCCTGACATCATACATGGCACCCACCACCTGGATTTGGCCATTTTCGACGGCAGAGCGAATTGCGTCGCTTCGTTGGACCAATTCCGCCACGGCTCGCTTCACGTTCCGCTGGGCGACTTCGTCCACAAATAGTTCTTGCTCGTTGGCCTCCAAAGAAATCCATTGTTCACACTCGGCGACTCCCACATTCTCGGTGACCTCACTGACGATCGCCGGCAAATGTGCACACCCCGTGGCGCTTTGAACATCTTGATTTTCTCCGAGTAATTGAATGGACGAAGTCACCGCACCACAGCGCGTATGCCCCAGTACCACCACTAACTTGACGCCCGCTACGGCGACTCCGTACTCAATACTACCTAATGATTTGGTACCCACTACATTGCCGGCAATCCGGACGCCAAAAGCCTCTCCAATTCCCAAATCAAACACGTGTTCTATGGGAACCCGAGAATCAATACAGCCGAGCACAACCGCCAGAGGGTGCTGGCCGGGGGCTGTGGCTTGCACTTGGCGGGGAAAGTTTCGATCCGTGCAGCACCCCTCACAAAAACGCCGATTGCCATCGGTCAAAATGTCGATCACTTCTTGAGGAGTCAAACGGTCCCGAGCTTCACGGCTCATGTAGTCAGAAGATTGTGGAGTATCACTCATAATTATTTTCCTTAAGCAAACAATAACGATCCCTTGTGTGTCCAGTCTATTTCAGCGCGATGGGTCGCAATGCGAAACCTGCTGTAGACCCCTTAATCTTGGCAGTCGTGCACATGTAGCAAAACTCATACACTCCGTCTGCCGCCAACTCTTCCAAGTTATGAAACTCGGCAATATGCACGCCCTGTTCGATCAACAAATAATTGTGAACGGGCATGAATGATTTGTATTTTTCTGCATAGTCATCTGCTTCGGACGGATGAGGCTTGTATTCCAACCCACTCGTATCCGTACCCAACATCATGGCTCCATGTTCTTCCACTAGCCAACGAGCTGATTCCAGTGTCAAGCCTGCAGAATCATACATATCAATGCTCTCGTGATCAGCCCCAGTTTCGCCCCAAAATTGCAGCGTTCCGGTCCGTACTAGAACTACATCTCCCGGTTGCAATTGAACTTTCTGCTTCGCCAATGTCTCCTTAAGATCCTGCACCGAAATCGGATAATGACTTGGCAACACCTCGAGCCCCTTCACTCTCGGGACATCCATCAAGACTCCTCGAGCCACAATAGGAGGAATGGTGGAAGCATCACATCGACGAGGCCCCCAGTTACCACCCCACTCGGCTTCCGTAAATCCATTGTACCAATGGTTGTCATCACCCTCAGTGGCATGACACAAACTGTCAATCTGTGTGGCTACGTTGTCATTCATGAATATCGCACAACTATGCCAGCCGGTACGGCGCGCGTCTGAAACGACAAAACCCAAGTCAGCTTGGCGTTTGACACCCTCTGGAGTACGAAAACTCATGATCTCACCCGGACTGTGACCAGGCCATGCGTAGGATTGGCGGTTATAGCTGATTCCCAAATCAAACACTTTTCCATGCTTGACCAGGTTCACGGCGTTTAAGCGCGATGCATTTGTCATTTCATTGAGGGATCCCACTTCGTCATCCTTGCCCCATACCCACCCCCAACCATGATGCTGTTTCCATTTCTTCAGGGACCTTGCCCCGTCAGTAGTCGCCGACTCCAACATCCGTGCACCAGCCAGCGCTATGACGACAAGAACAGCCAGAATAACGTGGTTTGTTTTCATCGTTGGTTCTCCTCATGCCCAGTTTGGTTGCTATCAGTCGCGACCACACACTGGGCGGCAACGACAGGTGCTAAAGTTACAGACAGTTGTATAGGACAATCCACCCTTACTTGCAACAATTCAGTTCCCCTTTGGAAGGGAGAAACCAATGCGAATAATATTAGGCGCAAGCCGTCTGTTTCCACCATCTTGCACCAAGACCAGAGGGCTTGCTCCCGACTACTACCATTCTGCTGAGCAGCTTGATACTCCGTCCGCATCGTCCATCCGGAGCTGGACGTAAGCGGGTGGATCGCCACATTGCCCTACGCTACTTTTTTATCGACTCTCACAAATGCATACGAGCCCTCAATTCCACCTTTCATGAAACTTTCGGCTGGTAAGATGTTGGCACGATAATGGAGGCTCCAACGGTTCACAAGGGCCCTATCGAATAGGTGTTAAAATGGCCGTGAAATGACTTGGAACCACATAAGTACCGCGATCAATAGCGTCCCCAAAAGGATAGCGAATCCAAATGCCCACCAGATCTGTCGATCTACAAAAACGCTGTGCTCATCTTGATTTCGATACTTCTTTTGTACCCTTATCAACTCCTGTTTGACCGCGGCCGCGTTTAGCGGACGATCATCGGGTGAGCGCGCCATCAAACGCTTGATCAATGTCGCCAACTCAAGCGGACAATCGGCTTGACCGGCATTCAGATCAGGCCTTTCTGCCGAGCAGTGCTGCTGCATGATCTCCATCATAGAATCCCCGCAGAAGGGAGGTTTACCATCTACAGCTTGGTGCAGCAAACAACCAAGTGCATAAAGGTCAACGCTTGTGGATATGTCGCGTCCACCCATAATTTGCTCAGGAGCCATATAAAGACACGTCCCCATCGTTTGGCCTTCTCGCGTCATGGTGACTTCATTATTGTCACGAGCCAGTCCGAAATCGCCCAATTTGACAAGTCCTTTTTCAGACACAAACAAGTTGGCCGGCTTGAGATCGCGATGAATGATGTTCGCCGCATGTGCATGTTCCAGCGCTGCGCAAATCTGGACGCCAAAATCTACAGCCTCCTGCCAACGGAAACGCTGACATTCACTTAGTTTTTGCTTGAGCGTTTGAAAACCTACTAGTTCCATAACGCAGTAAAACTGGTCTTCGTGAAGCCCACAGTCTAAATAGCGAACTACATTGGGGTGGTTCAATTTGGACATGGCGGTCATTTCGCGAATGAAACGCCGTTGCGTGTTTTCCCGCCGTGATGCTGCCTCCGATAGAATTTTTACAGCTACGATCGTATCGTCTTGCACATTTCTAGCTCGATACACCAAGCCGGTTGCGCCGCTGCCAAGCAAGCCAAAAACTTTATATGGTCCAATTCGAGCTGGTGTTGTGCGACCGTCCAGCTCAATGGTCGAAGGTGACTCGTCATTAGATACGCTGGTGATGGTTGCGCCTTCCGGCACGTGGTTAGACTGATTTTCCAATTCAGCAAAAGCTTCGCGAACGGAATTAGCATTCTGGGGAAACCACAGGACATACTGGTCAATACGAGGATCCTCTTCGAGACGTCGGCGATAACTGACGTCCAGAGCAATCAGTTCTTTCAGCAAGACAGGGATCTCTGCAAGTAGAACCTGCGAGAGATAAGCATCAATCTTGGGTCGTCGTCCAGCACACCACTCGGATTCAAATTGATCACAAACAGCACCAATTCGCTGATCGGCAGCAAGTCGTTCCGAGTCAGATTGTGACTGGTCGCCGTACGTCAATTTGCTACCTCAGCATTCCATGTGTCACAAATGAGATTCAGCTTCCTCTCGACCCTGCACCAAACTTTTCATTCTATCGTACGTTGATGAATCTCCCCATCCTGCTGGCATGGGTGGCCCTCAAACCGGCGATCAAAAGTAACAAGTCACAACGCTTCGGTGTATGTCCTGTAAGAAGGATGGAAAGCTGGCTCGTGGCGAATTCGTAGGCGAACGAATCTTTTCCAGGAAAAAGTCCATCATCGCCACAGGCGAAAACGGAATAGCATCGACGAGGAAGATGGCAATATCATCTCAGAGACCGATTCAAGAAGCATCAGAAGGCGTCGGTCAAGCCAGAATGTCATGAACAACTTGGCCGTATACGTCCGTCAATCGAAAATCACGGCCGGCATGCCGATACGTCAATTGTTCGTGGTCCAGACCGAGAAGATGTAGCACAGTTGCTTGTAAGTCATATAAGTGCACGGTGTCCTCCACAGCCCGAAAACCATAGTCATCCGTCTTTCCGTGGACGAGCCCAGGTCGCACGCCACCTCCGGCCAGCCAAGCACAAAATCCTTCGTTTTGATGTTCGCGACCGTGCTTTTCGAACGGAGATGTTCCAGTAATATCCTGGCTCCACGGTGTCCGACCGAATTCACCCGACCACACAACCAATGTGTCGTCGAGCAATCCACGTGCACGCAAATCTTTGATCAATCCCGCAATGGGTTGGTCTGACCCGGTACATCGGTCGGGCAGCCCTGTCAGTATGTTCCCATGATGATCCCAACCGCGCATCGTAACTTGCACGAAACGCACCCCAGCTTCACTCATCCGTCTGGCCAACAAACAAGCTCGGCCATTCTGATCTGTTGGGCCTCCATTGATACCATACATTTCCAACGTTGCCGGCGACTCCCTGGTAAGGTCCACCAATTCGGGCGTTTCTCGCTGCATCCGAAAAGCTAATTCAAATGATTGAATCATCGCCTCCACCTGAGAATCAGCCTCCAACCTTGCCAACAACCGATCATTCATCCCTTGCAAAAAGTCAAGCCGTTCACGCGTGATGCTCGCATCAGAACCAGTTGTGTCCCGCAAATATTTAATGGGCGGTTGATTAGGATCACTCGACACCTTCATTGGCGTGCCTTGGTGTACGGCGGGCAAAAATGAAGCACCATAGGATCGTCCATCAGCAGGCGGCTGAATCGTGATAAAGCTCGGTAGATCCTGGTTTTCGGTTCCCAGTCCATAGCTAATCCACGATCCTATGGATGGATAAACATCCGATAACATTCCCGTGTGCAATTGCAACGAAGCAGGTGCGTGAGCTCGATTGTCAGTATGCATGCCTCGTAACAGACAAAGCTCATCTGCCACGGTGGACAAATGTGGCAGCAGGTCCGACATCAACATGCCACACTCACCTCGCGGACGGACCGGTGCGACGGGTGCCATTGCCATCGACTCATTGATTCCCACGCGAATCTGTACATCATCAACTGGCAGGGTGATCTTCTGCCCATGTCGACGAGCGATCCAGGGCTTGGGATCAAATAGGTCTAGCTGCGAAGGCCCACCTGAAATGAACAAAAAAATCACTCGCTGTGCCCTGGGCGCATGATGTGGTTGCGTAGGATGTAACGGATTCGTTGATGCCTCTGCATCTCGCGCCAACAAATCATGCAGCGCCACAGCCCCAAAACCACACGAGGTACTTTGCAACCATTGACGCCGCGTCGGACAGTTTTGCAGCGGAACAGGAATGTGATTCATGGCGACACCGTGAAAACGAATGCGTCGTTATCAATTACGTTAATTATAACCTCATGAGAAATTCATTGGAGGCCACTACGGCGTGGCATAGCTCCACCCATTCACCGGGAGGAATAGCCGAATTTGTGGATTGATCAGAACTATCCTTTGTAACACGTTCGCGAATCGATTTGAGAAATACCAAAGCATCCTGCAACTCGTCCATGGTAATCTCGCGATTGAGTGCACACAGCCACAAGTATTTCAGTGCCGACTCGTCATCACTCGCATGACCGCAGACCCTCGACGCCAAATCGGTAGCCCGTCGTCGAACCATCTTACTATTCATTAGAAACAGTGCCTGGGTTGGTACCGCGGTAACGGATCGCATACCAACGCACGTGGCCGGCTGTGCAAAATCAAACACATCGCGCAGTTCGGCCGGACCGGGCTGGGCCTCATGACGAATCACGGGCAAGAAGACTGTCCGAACATATTCTTGGTCTGCACGATATTTGTTCAATCGAAACGAAGGTGGATTCACACTCTTCGGATCGAGGTTAGCTACGTTTTCAGGGAACTCCAAAGGCATCGCCGAACCGCCTCCACAGCGACACAGCGTTCCAGAAACAGACAACAAAGAGTCTCGCAACGCCTCCGCATCAATTCGTCTCGGCACCATGCGCCATAGCAACCGATTCTCTGGGTCGACAGCCATGGCGGACTCCAAACGTTCATTGCCCAAGCGATAAACTCGGCTCAACACGAGCTTGCGAATCAAACGCTTCTGGGACCAGCCAGATTCTATAAAATCCAGCGCCAAATGATCCAAGAGTTGAGGATGCGACGGGGTTTCTCCGCGAACACCAAAATAGTCGACTGAACGGACAATGCCTTCACCGAAGATCTTGTACCACAAACGATTCACTGCCACGCGTGCCGTCAACGAATTGTCGGCGCTCGCAATCCAATCGGCCAATTGTCGCCTCCCACTTTCGCCAGTGGGAATGGTCGCTTCACTGGAGCCACCTCGATGGACCACCTGAATATAACCTCGCGGTACGACCTCTCCTAAGGCACGTGGATTGCCTCGAATGGTAATCTGCATGTCAGCAGGCTGCTGCACATCGCGCACCCCATACGCCTGCGGTACCTTTGGCGTAAAAAACTCTGCATGAACAATTTCATCGTCAAGCTGTTGGATAAGCTTTGTCAGCTCATCGATTTTGGCTTGTCGATCTGCCGATGAGGTGACTCCATCTTGCGCAACGTCGGTTTGCTCGTCAGTTGATTCTTCCAAACTCTTTTTCTCAGCCGCAACGTGGTCTCGTTCTGTCTTTTTTTGGGCCAGATTCTCGGCATATGTCTCCGTGTAGGCTGCACGACGTGCTTGCTGATCCGCTGTCTCGGGAAGTTGCAAATTGATGATCGAACTCCAGACACCTTGTTCGGTCCGGTACAGCGATTCCGTGCTAAAAAACACCCCAGCGACTGCGAAATAGTCGCGCTGGCTGATCGGATCGAATTTATGGTCGTGGCACCGAGCACATGACAAGGTCATTCCCAAAAATGCCTTGCCAACTTTGTTGACCTGCTGATCTACCAAATCAATTCGGAGCTTCGCTTTGTCTGATTCGACCACCTCGACGTCTCCCAACACTAGAAACCCAGTAGCCGTCAAGTTGGCCCTTTGTTGTTCAATGGAGTCCGATGGAAGCAAATCGCCAGCGATCTGTTGCCGGATGAACTGATCAAAAGGCAAATCATCGTTGTAAGCAGAAACCAAGTAATCACGATAGCGCCAAGCATAACGGGCAAAAACATTGTTGGACGTACCCATCTGATCGGCGTAGCCCACTAAATCCAACCAATGCCGGGCCCAACGTTCCCCAAAGGAAGCAGAAGCCAATAGCCGATCCACAACGCGACTCCTGGCGTCAGGCGACGAGTCCATCATGAATTCATTGATCTGCGCAACTGTCGGTGGCAGGCCGGACAGATCAAAACTGGTGCGCCGAAGCCACGTTTGACGGTCTGTGTCAGCCACTGGCCTTAGGCGTTTCCCCTCCAATGCTTGCAAAATGAAACTGTCAATCTCCGATGCTGGCCACTCGGCATCATCCACCACCGGAATCGAGGCCTTCTGCATCGGCGAGTAGGCCCAATCATCTGACACTTCCACGTTCGGCAAGTCAGCAGCAGAAGTGTGACTTACCAACGCACACGAACTGATCGTCAACGCCAGAAAGATAAAGACTGGATAAAGACCATTGCACCGCATGGCTTCTCCCTCGCTGACCACGACCACACATCCATGGTTGTCGCTCAACCGATGATTCACTGTCCGAGTCGGTCTGACTGGACACCTAAAATTGAATGTAAATCACTGCAAGGCAACTGTAATCGATAGGCTACCACTTGCCGCAACAAACTGTGAAAACACAGCTACTATACAAAATCAACTATACAACAGGCTAATGATTCCAGCCAGCGTAACCCTGTCATCAGATCGCCCGAAATCTTTGCAACACCGACAAATACGAACGATCGGACTATTGACGAGACAAATTGCGCGCGGTCGCCTGATCGTTCAGCAACCAATCGTATGGCAAATAAGAGATAACGACTTCGTTTCTTTCCGCCGCTCTACGGGCCCACAGGGTCGGTAGGTAAGGAGAAATCGTGTCGAGAACGGCAGCCGGTTCGTCCCCGAAATCTTCCTTATACCAATCAAGTATTGCCGACATTTGCATTCGCTTGCCGCTTGGGTCAAAACGAAAATGCCTGCGATCTGCAAAGAATTCTCGTGTAGCCTTCGTCAACTGTTGCTCCAGTTTTTCAGCCGTGTACGATTCGTTCAGCAACCGCGGGCAACCACGTGATGCACACACAATGGAAAAATGAATTCTCGGTTCATCCATTCTTCGCAGTAGTTCATGCTCCATCTGTTGCAATGTGTATTTCTGCCCGCCAACAAACAGAAGTACATCCTTCCAAATATTGAACCCGATCACCTTCGCCGTATGGTTACGAATGCTGGTGGTCGGATAGACATGGTGGATCGCCCGGACAGTGACCGCGTTGTAGGCGTTGATCCAAAAAGCAATTTGCGCCGACTTGTCTGCCTTAAGCTGGGGGCCAGCCACCGACAACCTTGCCAGATATTTATCGAGTCCGCGCCGGTCTTCGACAGATCCCAACCATTGTTGGTAAGCCACATTTCCGCGGCTGTCGACGTAGCGTTTTAACAATCCATCCCATAAACCATGATCTAATTCATCCATTGACGTCAACTTAGTGTGTGGCAAATCAATACCCACAATCACTTGTTCCGCATCTGCCTGGTGTACATGGATCATGTATCCGCACCACACCAGGACAAAAACCAGTGAACAAGACCACATTCGATTCATTGTAGGTGTCTCCTAATTTCGCTGTCGACGATTTCTCAATCTCAACCAAGCTTGCCGAAGTGAACTACATGCTTGCCTACTGATTCCCAACGGTCGTAGTATTTGTTCGTCCTGCTCTTCCATGATCTGATCAGCAGACGCTCCGGTACGAACCAGTCGGTTTAACTCGTTCAGGCAACGAGTCGTTGGAGTACTTGTGGGAATCACAAGTTTTTCGATTTCGGAGGGCACCAATTCCAGGACACCACCGCCATAGTGTCGTCCTTCGAGCTCTGCAGACAACGCCGTCAAACTATTTACAAATGCAACAACAAGATCACGCGCAGCAACTCTCTTGGGACGAATCCTGTAGGCCGTGTCCGTAGTCAATGCTTTCGCTCGATTCAGAATAAGGCGAGGAAAATGATGAGATCGCTTTAGCATTCCGACTTGCGTCGCATAGACAGACGGCACCGCATACCAAGGCGAACGAATCCGGCACTTGTACCGTTCGTGCAGCCGCTGCGATTCCCCAATACGAATATATTTTCGCACTTTTGCAGGTAAAGACTCCATAGGCTCATCACCAAACCAAACAAAATTTGCAGGCAGCCCGCGACGCCGATTCTCCTGATGAGATGCCATGTCGTAAACGACTCCGTTGACGTGTTCGCTACGACCAAACATAGGATGAGCCCACGGATGAAGTTCGTAACGCTCGACAATATCATCGGATACGAGAAAAAATTTATTCGCTCCCGTCACAATCCCCACGTCTACCGATGCGATTTCCGAAAACCGAAAAATGCCATCGTTTTGAATCACCCGCCTAAAAAGACGCTGCTCATCGGATGGAAGAAGCGCCAACGTCCACTTCCCGTTACAAGATTCCTCGGACGTGAACGTCGATTCTTGAAAGAGTGTGCCTGCGGTTGTCGTTGTCAAGGATGACCGGTCCCTGACTGGCACAACAGCAATCCTACCAGATTCGGTGTCCGTCTGTGGCTTTTTTTCCGCAAGCAGCAACATGACGCCTTGAAGTGTCTTTTCGAACCAAAGATCAACCGGATCCACCAAGAGGACTCGTGAACATTGTTGCAACAGGTATTCACGCAAAGATTGGGCGTGAAGGACATGCAATAGCTCGGCAGGAACAACCATCGCCAACCTACCACCTGGTCTCAGTTGAGATAATGCAGCAAGTACAAACGGCACCCAAGCGTTCGTGTGCTTAGTAAAACGCAATCCCAACTCAGCGAACAAACGTTGTGCCAAATCCTGCGACGGTTTGGCAAGATACTGATAGCGAATAAAAGGCGGGTTGCCGACCACAGCATCGAACATTGGCGGCGAATGCATTTGGTCGATAGCGAACTCCAAATAATCGCCAGTCGTCACCACCACCTTGGTAGGTCTTAACTTTCTACCAACCTTTCGTGCTTTGGCAGCTTCTTCCGCCACAATCTCAAAGGCTTGAATCCGTTCGATTCGGCCTCCGTCAGTCGATTGCTGAACCGCTTCCAGAAAACGACCATCACCACAAGAAGGTTCAAGAATGGTTCTTGGTTTATTTTCCAGCACCCATTGAGTAAGAAAACTGGTAATGTCAGGATCGGTATAGTAGCCGCCCCTTAGTTTATGTGCCGGCTCTTCGTCCCTAAATCTCATTCTAGCCTGCCCTAACAAACGGGGAATTACATATCAGCCCCTGTTCCGTTGCCAAGACGATGCCGGTCAGACTCAAACTTACCAGCTACGCTTTTACTATCTTGTGGAGACCTTCGTCTAGCTGTCCCGTCGCGTTGCGGGTGTCAACGACCAGCTGAGCGTGCTGAACGATGAACCGATAATCGTACGCAGAATGATCTGTGACAATGATCACACAATCTCGTGACGCCAGATAGGCCTCCGTAAGCTCTTCGCTCGTCAAGTCCGGCACGTCATAGTGGCGCATCTCAGGCAATTGAGGAACATGCGGGTCATTATAACTCAAGCCCGCCCCCTTCTCGCAAAGCAACTCAAATAATCGAAAAGCCGGACTTTCTCGTGGGTCCTCAATGTCTCGCTTGTAGGCCACTCCTAAAATGCCAATCTCACAGTCCGATAGCGCCTTCCCACGCTGACTCAACGCCTCTTCGGTCCGTTTAACCACATATTCCGGCATCCCAGCATTGACTTCTCCCGCCAATTCGATGAATCGCGTCGCGAAACCGTTCTCTCGAGCAAGCCAGCTCAAGTAAAAAGGATCGATCGGTATGCAATGCCCACCCAGCCCGGGGCCAGGATAAAACGCTTGGAACCCAAAAGGCTTGGACTTAGCAGCTTCAATGACTTCCCAAATATCGATTTCCAACCGATCAAAGAGTGTCTTCAATTCATTCACCATGGCGATATTTACAGAGCGGTAGGTGTTTTCCAATATTTTACACGCTTCCGCTACCTCACAGCTGGAAACCACCACGGTCTCTTCCACAACTGCCGAATACAGCTCATCCGCAAGCTGTAAGCTTTCAGTGTCTGATCCACCGATGACTTTGGGTATTCTTTGGGTGGAAAAATCGAGGTTCCCCGGGTCTTCCCGCTCCGGACTGTATGCCAAATAGTAGTCGTCACCAACCTTTAATCCGGATTGACTGAGGATCGGCAGAACAACGTCTCGCGTCGTGCCCGGATAGGTTGTACTTTCCAATACAACAAGCTGACCCCGTACTAGATTAGCGCTGATCTGTTGCGCTGTCGATCGAACAAATTGCAAGTCAGGATCACGATGCTTGTTCAGCGGAGTCGGAACACAAATCAAAATTGCGTTGACCTCCGACAAGCGGTTCATGTCACCCGTGAATTGGATCTCCTCTGCTTCCAAACAACGGCTTACCCACTCGGATTCTATGTGGCCAATGTAACTCCGTCCCTCGTTTAACACGTCAATTTTTGTCTGATCCACGTCAAACCCAACCACCCGAAAGCCCGACTCGACAAACGCTTTCATGAGCGGTAGCCCCACATAACCCAAGCCGACGATGCCGACCAAAGCGTTACGTGTCCCAATCAATTGACTTAAGGAATTCGCCACCTTTTTCTCCGACGAAACGGGTCGCCTAGATGCAGTTTAACGGTTTGTATCGGTTTTTGTATCATCACAAGTGTTGAAAAAACCGAGCAAATCTCGGCATCTTCGAAACAAGCAAGTTCTATCAGTCTATTCCAGTTGCTCCATAGATGTCCAATAAAGTGTCGACTAGTGCGGACTAGAATGCAAGACGAATCATACTTACATAGAAACCCTTTCGCACTGATGAGTTGATGCTCGAGCTCACGCTACAACCGTGACCCGAAAATCCTCTGCAGAAGACTTCCATCGACATCTTCGTCACTAAGTTGATTCATCCACCATTGTTACTCAACAATGACAACAAGAGATAAGGTTCAAGAGCATCCACACTCAATCGTGCGTGAACGGCCATCTTTTTTCGTAGCTTCTGCAGGCTTATCTAGCACATCCGAGAGGAAATCTTCTCTCCGTCATTCACGATGCCCCCAACGATGTTAACGGTCTTAGTTTGTGAATTCGGACCAACACTGCTGAAAATGCAACCATCACTGGAGCAACCATAGCTCAACGAGTAAACCCAACAGACGATGGAAGCACTGAATTGCACGTAATGATGCTACGAGTGTTGCAGAAAAAACGTCGTTTGCTGGTGATCAGGACAACAACACGGTAACCAAACAGGTCCACCTTCCTGCTGCCAGGGGTGTATTCCATGACACGCCACAAATACGCATCTTACACATAGCCTTTAAGGACCGTATGTGCTGAAAAACAAAGACAACGGTTGCGAAAAACAACTCGAACCATCAAGCGGTATGTCCGTTGGCCTGATCGCATGGGAGTGGCTTCTGCATGGACTCTGTTTTGCTCTAACTTGAACCCGAATGATTCTCAGCGACGACATTCGTAGAGCGAGCGAAATTGAATGGGCAAAGCATCGCGTCACGCAGTAGCAGAGGTTATGATCACTTAACGGAACGGGCTCATTGTCCAGACATTCACTCACCCCAGACAGTAGTTTCTATGATCCGATTCATTTTATGTGCCGTTTGTGTCTTGCCCACATTCATTAGGGATTCCCGCGCGGCTGAACGCAATGTTGTATTAGTGGTAACAGACGACCAAAGTTTGGATGCCGGCTGTTATGGCAACCCCGTCATCCAAACTCCTCATCTGGATTCCGTCGCTCGTGACGGTACCGTATTGACACATGCGTTTTGCACTACCGCGAGTTGTTCGGCAAGTCGTTCCGTAATTCTGACTGGGTTGCACAATCACGCCAACGGACACTACGGACATAAACACAATTATCACAAATTCAGCAGCTACACGAACATTTCCAGCTTGCCCGTGTACTTAGCCAAGGCCGGGTACCGTACGGCTCGTTGTGGAAAATACCACGTCGCCCCAGAATCGGTCTATCAGTTTCAGACCACGATTGGCGGTCATGCACGCAATCCGGTAGAAATGGCGAACTATTGTGAAGCATTTATATCAGCAGAGTCAAACCAACCCTTCTTCCTATATTTTTGTACCGCGGATCCTCATCGAAGCAATAAACAGGCTAGTGAAATAGCTGAACGCCCTAATCGATTTGGTAACCCTAACCCGGGCGATCCCGGATATCCTGGCATTACCGAGGTGACCTACGATCCGGACGCAGTTGTGGTGCCTGGCTTTCTGCCAGACACGCCCACTTGCCGAGCAGAAATGGCACAATATTACCAGTCCATCTCTCGTGTGGATCAGGGGTTGGGACGTCTCATTCAAATCCTTCGTGAGACAAACCATTGGGACCGCACACTTTTCGTTTTCATTTCTGACCACGGCATCGCCATGCCGGGTGCTAAAACCACGTTGTACGAAGGAGGCATGCGGTCTCCATGTATCGTACGGAATCCAGACCTCCCAAAGCGAGGCACTGTGTGCGAAGCGATGGTGAGTTGGGTAGACATCACGCCAACCATTCTAGATTACGCCGGTGCCTTGGATTCTAGAACAGGGCGAATAAGACATGCATTGACCTCGGCGATCACACCTCCTCCCAAAGGATCACAGCAAACCCGTGATACCAGTCTGGGTGAACTACACGGGAAGTCTTTTTTACACATTCTTGACGAACAGCACCCCTCGGAATGGAACGAAGTCTACGCTTCCCATACGTTCCATGAAATTCAAATGTATTACCCTATGCGTGTCGTTCGAAACCGCAAGTACAAATTGATATGGAATATCGCACACCCACTTCCTTTTCCGTTCGCCTCCGACCTGTGGTCGTCGCCAACATGGCAAGCCCAGTATCAGCTGGGAATGGACGCGCCATTTGGTGCGAAGACCGTGGGTGATTATATCCACCGGCATCCATTTGAGCTTTATGATTTGGAGGCAGATCCTCACGAGGGCCACAATCTTGCCGACGATCCGCAGCATGCCGACCTTCTTGAAACACTCAAGGCTAAACTGATTGCGTTCCAACGAAACACGAACGACCCTTGGATTATCAAGTGGGACTACGAATAATTGGCTCGCCCTCTTGCGATCCCCAAAGAACATCCGACGCCAGCACCCACCCGTCGCTACCAAGTAAGAACGAGGCATTCGTCCGACAACCACAACAAAGAAATAGCTGTAGGCAAAAAGGATTGCTATGGTTAGCCCTTAGATCTAGAATGGTACCATGGCATCCCAGAATGAAGTTAACATCCGCTCACGTCGGCAATTCCTGGGCATAGGTAGCTTAACGGCTCTAGGTGTGTCTTTGCCGTCATTCTTACGAGCTGAATCTCAGCGTCCCGCCTCAGAAAACAAGTCCTCGACTGGGCGGAAGCCTGCCAAATCGTGCATTCTGTTTTTTATGGAAGGCGGACCTTCGCACATTGACTTGTGGGATATGAAGCCGAACGCACCTGCAGAAATTCGTGGCATTTATCAACCCATTGCCACCTCGGTGCCAGGTTTCCAATTGAGTGACCAGTTGCCCTCTTGGGCACCCATCATGCAACACTTAGCAGTGGTCCGTTCAGTAAGCCACGACATCGTCGACCACAACGCCAGCTCCTACTACTCGTTAACAGGCCATTCTCCGTTGCGCGGTACCAGCTTGATACGGGGACCATCCAGAGACAATGCACCGCCCATCGGTTCGGTACTGGCTAAATTGCGTCCTACCGGACGCCCATTGCCTGACTTTGTGCACATTCCCAAACGAATGTTCAACTGCGGAAATTTCATTCCGGCTCAACTCGCTGGATTCCTCGGCGACGCTTACGACCCCTTAATCACGGGCGACCCAAGCCAACCCGAATTCCGTGTTCACGGTTTGGCGCCACTGGATGGTTTATCACAGCAGCGTCTTGACGAACGGCGCAGTTTACTTCAACGATATCGTGGCATGACGGTCACAGAACAAGATGATGCGGTCATGGGGTTAGATGAATACTACGAAAAAGCCTACTCTTTGGTCACGTCTCCTCAGACTCGAGAGGCTTTCCAATTGGAAAAAGAGTCAGAGTCGACGCGACGAAAATACGGAATCGGAGAGGCACTCGTCGAGGGTGAAAGCAAACTTTCTCACTTATGTGCGTCGATGTTGCTGGCTCGCCGATTGATCGAAGCCGGTGTTCGTCTCGTTACTGTATGGGCCGGGCACCAAGCATTCGACACCCACACGCAACATTTCCAACAAATGAAACAGCTGTCTCCTTACCTCGACAGGGCATTCGCAGCACTGATCGACGATTTGTTCGAACGCGGCCTTCTCGATGATACGTTAGTGGTAGCCATGGGAGAATTCGGACGGACTCCCCGATTGGGCCAGATCACCTCCTCTGCGGGCGCAGATGCCCAAGGCCGTGACCACTGGCCGCAATGTTATAGTGCATTCTTAGCCGGAGGTGGTATACAACCAGGAGCCGTCTATGGACGTTCGGATCGACTGGCAGCTTATCCAGAAGAAGATCCAGTATCCCCCTCGGATATGGTCGCAACCATCTACCAAGCGATGGGCATCGCTCCTCACACACGCATACTGGATCCGCTCAACCGGCCCCACTCCGTGGCAGCAGGTGGAATTCCCATCAAGGCACTTTTCTAATTTCTAAACCGTGCGCGTGCCAAAAACCGACGCCATACCGGTGTGTGGGCGTGCTACTCATCGCCACTGCATGATTGGAAATTCGCTGTCTCCTTAGGATAGGCCTGGCCCGTCCTGTGTTATTTGCACTGGCCAGGTGCCCCAGCGAATGACTTCGAGCACCACTGACACACCCATCGCTGGGGCTTGCTCCAGAAACTACCCTTCTTCAGACCTGTCGACTCCAACACTCAAAAGCCGACGTTCCTTCATCCGTCGGTGAAGGCAAAACATATCGCGACCAGTCAGACTTGGGCAATCTTGCATTGGCACTGACATTTGGACAAACGGCATTTGTCGGAACAGCCGACTACGAAGTACCTGGGGAGCTTCACTTCTCTGTCCATTAGCATGGCGACGCTGACAGCGTGTAGCTGGACACTCCGACATCCACAATTTCTCCGCTGCGGGCTGATTGTAGAATAGCGTCACAAACACGTTGATTGGCAAGCGAAACTTCAGGCCAATACGAATCCAACGTCCCACTACCCACGATCTCACAAAATCGCTGCACCATACACTGCACCTGATTCAAATTGGTTGATTGATATTCGACTGCCGCTTCCGGCGGAGCATGCGTCCAAAAACGAATTCGATCTGGATCGTTGGGTCCCACAAAGTCATCGCATACGAGCGATCGCTCCGTCCCAGTTACCTCAAACCACTTGCGGACTGCCATGTCGTAGCCGCAATCAAATGATGCCATGCGGTCATCGTCGAACCAGAGGAGTGCGCTCAAACGCAAATCGACATCATTGAACCAGTTCGCCGAGCCATACACTCGTTGTGGTAACTTACCGAAAGTCCAGAGAATCGCCCGCACACAATACCAACCCAAATCACCAAGAGCTCCTCCGCCCAAATCGGGTCGCAAGCGCAGCTCCCACGTGGCGGCCTCTGCCAGTGAATAGGATGCGTCTGAGGGTGCCAGGTGAGTCGGATTGCGTGGCAAGTAGCGTTCCAAATCAATCGTCAAGGCGGATGTGACCCGCAGCAATTCGCCAAGTGATTCATCGAGAACGCGTCGCATATCACGTGCCCGAGGATGATGAACCCACATCGTCGCATCCATAAGCTGCACTTGGTTTCGCGCACAGGCTGCAACGATTTGTTCGGCTTCGGCAGCATTCATGGCCAACGGTTTTTCACACAGCACATGCTTGCCGGCTTCCGCCGCCTTGATGCTCCACTCAGCGTGCAACGATGGAGGCAGCGGCACGTAGACGGCTTCGATCTGCTCATCAGCAAGCAGTTCTTCATAGCTCCCATAGGAACAGGGTACTTGTTGCTCGGCTGCCCAGGCGGCCGCCCTGTCAGCTTTTCGACTGGCGACCGCTGTGAGCTCGGCAGTCGGCGTTGCGTGCATTGCTGCGGCGACCTTTCGGGCAATTCGAGCCGTACCCAGGATTCCCCACCGAACCGACTTTATGGCTTTTGACATAGTCGTGTGTCCTTAGAATGATCCATATCGTCAACGCACACCACTGTAGACGTTCTTTGAAACGAAACCAAGCGGACGAAATCGGTACACGTGGCCGCCACGACTCGCTGTAAACTGACCAAGTAGGAATCGAACCATCTGAGACCGAGATTCGACCGCGTAACCACTTTTGACACCGGAATCGTTTTCCCCATCAACGCTTGGCCTGGCATGACAAGCCGATCCAGCCAGCGGGGAAGGAGCAGCCACATTTAGCTGTAGAGTCTTGCCCGTCACCTCTAGAATCCAGTCTTCGTTGGTTAGCTGGAAACTCATTTCACATGGGTCGATTTCGAATGACACCACACCGTTTCTACCAACTGGATCTTCATGGTCCACCAATGTGGACGTGACGCAACTAGTGCTTCGCTGCTTTCGAATTCTGGAGGTGGTTCGGTTCGACCGCAGCCAACCACCAAACTTGGTCCCTGAGCTTTTCTTGCTTCGCTGCCCCGAAGATTGGCCGGCGCCGCCTCGATACCAGCATGCTAGCCATGGCGAATCAGGCTTGACGGTAATTCGACAGGCTGATATTTCATCACCCCCTTCAGATTTCTTCCTGCGCGGTCTTCTTGTCAAACAGGAAACCGAAAATGAGTCTGCACATTGTGCACTGGATGATTCGCAGTATCACACTGATCGCTGTTTGCATGACGGTGCTTCCGTCGTGGGCTCAACGTGTGCGCTTTCCATCCGTGTCCAATCGCACTACTGCCGACTCCAATACCGCACCGCCAACCGCTGTGACCTTACAGCCACCCGTGTCGACACCGTTTGATCCGTATGCTGTCGGCAGCGCAAACTATGGCACGACTCCGGCTGTTTCGCCTGGTGTTACTGCGCCAACATTACCCCCACCAACCTGGACAGCACCAACGACAGGGGCGCCTGCAAGTGGAAGTTTGATTCAAACGCCTCCACCGGTCATTCAAGTTCCTCCCTTTTCGCCTGGCCAACCAACGGCCGTTCCAGCTCAGCCTCCCAGTGCTGCTGGGCAACTTCCAGTTCCTGCCGGCCCCCCTGGGGTAGCGAATCCCAATATCGCACCGGCGCTGACCGGGCCAGCTTATCCACCCGCCGCTCCCAACGCAGTTTTTCCAAACGGTTTGATGCCGGGATGGGCAGGAGGTTGGTTTGCTGGGACGAATGCCCTCGAGCCTCCTCCATACCAAAGCTTATTTGAAGACTTTTACGGACGATACACTTGGCTCCACGGAGACTCAGGTCCAGGAGGGTTATCCGACGAATTGGAAATCCAGGAAATCGAACTGGCTACTTCACTCGTAATTCCTGGATCCTGGGGTATCGCTGAAGAATTCCGTGTAACACCAGGATTCATCTACGACGCATTGGGGGGACCTTTCACACCCCCTGCATTCAGTTTGCCGGAGAATCTTTACAGCGTTTACCTCGACGCCTACACTTTGGCTCAATTAACGCCCCAACTGAGTGGTGAAGTCAACGCTCGCATGGGCTTCTACAGCAATTTTGATTCGTGGAATACGGACGTCATCCGGCTAACCGGTCGTGGCACCTTGATGTTAAAACTCACACCCACCATGACGATCAAAGGGGGTGTGGAATATATCGATCGGAATGACCTCAAACTGCTTCCTGCGGGAGGAGTCCTGTGGGAACCGAGTCCCAAGACTCGCTTTGATATCTCTTTCCCCAGACCGAAACTGGCCAAGTACTTCACGACCTTGGGTGCCAATGAGGTCTGGTGGTACGTCGGTGCCGAATACGGCGGTGGAGCATGGTACGTACGAGATATGGGTGGGAATCCCTACACCGGCCCCATCGACATCAACGACTACCGTGCTTTTGCAGGACTCGATTTCACACGACCGAGCGGTTTGACTGGGTTCGTAGAGGGCGGTTACGTGTTCGAACGTGAGATTTTTTACGTCGCCGTGCAAAATGTCTTTCCCTTGGAAGACACGTTCATGCTTCGAGCCGGATTAATTTGGTAAGGAAATTTTTCGACGCAAAACGGGACCATCAGCACCTCAGATGGTTCCTTAGGGTGGCATTTACCTTCACAGTTGTCATCGTGGTTCTTCAATTTCCATGGAGTCGCTTGCCCGAATATGGCTGCACCTAATACGTCAAACCCGGATGGTACTGTCCGTCCTCATGGGATTGGCGATCGGGCTTGACCATGCGCCAGCCCAAACTTGGCAGGCGTCGTCCAGTTCTCCACCTACCATCGCAGCCCGCTTTCCTGGTTACCAACCGATCTACGGACCCTATCCTGCTGGCGGGCCTCCACCTGGCAGCGTGGTCACGCTACCAGACGAAATGCCGATTCATTTACCGCCAACCGGCGATCAGCCCAGGGATGCTTGTCGTCAACTGAGCGACTTTAAGGACGGTTTTTTTCAGAAAGCATCGATCACGGCAACATGGCTGGATCGCGGAGATCAGGACAATGTTGGAATCAGCGAATTAGAAACATTTTTTACGATCGCGATTCCAGCTCCGACTCGCAAAATGCCCCTCATGATTTCACCTGGGTTCGCTCTGCGAGCCTTGGATGGGCCGGGTACTGCGGTAACCCCCGACTTACCACCACGGCTCTATGACGTCACTACTGAGTTTCGCTGGGTAACAATGATTCAAAACCGTTGGGGCATCGAGCTGGCTGTGACGCCGGGCATCTATGCAGACGACTTGGATCAGTGGGACGAAGATTCGTTGCGGCTCAAAGCTCGCGCAGCAACGTTATTTAAACAAAGCCCCACGAAAAGCTTTGTATTAGGTGCCAGTTACCTCGATCGAAATGACATCAGCATGCTCCCCATTTTCGGCGTCATCTGCACCCCGTGTTCTGACTGGCGCTATGAACTCGTCTTTCCCCGCTCCAAAGTCGCTCGACGATTCACTTATGGACCAGACTGGGACGATTGGATATATGTCGCTGCGGAATTCGGTGGCGACGAATATTCTTATCAATCAGCACCCGGCATGCGTAGTCGATTGACATATCGAGACGTGCGCGTCCGGATAGGCGTCGAACGAAAACGCGATGGAGGAGGCGGACGCCGCATTGAAGTGGGCTACGTATTCGGCCGAGAGTTGGAATTCGACAACGGTTTGCCCGACTATGAACCCGATAACACTTTGATGGTGAGAGCCGGATTCGCTTTTTGAACGACTTAATACGAAGGCGTGGGATGCCGCGACGTCTTTAATTTTAGACCACTAATCCCCCTACCCAGAAGCTGCATCGACTCGCCAACCGAACCATACAAGCGATGGAGCTGCCGGAAGTCCGGTCAGGTTGATAGGAGATGAATCACCGTGTTTTACCAACTCAAAGCCTATGAGCTGAAAGAATAACGAGTTTCGCGACTTCGGTCTGGCCTATTTGAATTTTCCTGGCTAACGACGCCATTTTCGCCCAAGGAGGGGCAAGATGAGTAAAAAGTTGGTTGTCCTGCTCACGGCCACGCTATTTGGCGGATGGTTTTTTTTCGACAAGTTTGAGATCAGCGGACTTCAGCAGATTCAGTTGAAACGGCGGCCAGACGCGGCCGGAGAAAGTCAGCCCGTGACGCACGTATCAGCATCCGTGCCTCCGGCGAAATCGACTAACTCTATCCGTATCGCTTCTTTCAATATCCAGACTTTCGGTGACCGTAAAGCGAGTAAATCGCATGTCATGGAACGTTTAGCCGAAATCGTGCGCCAGTTTGACATCGTCGCCATACAAGAGATCCGCACAAAAAGTACCGACCACATGGCTCGGTTTATTGAGCTGATAAACCAACCCGGGCGCCACTACGATCACGTCATTGGTGAACGGTTAGGAAGAACAAATAGTAAAGAACAATATGCATATGTGTTTGACCGACAGACGATCGAAGTTGACCGTAATTCAGTCTATACCATCTATGATGGAAACGACATGTTACACCGTGAACCGTTGGTGGCCTGGTTCCGTGTACGCGGTCCACCGCCAAACGAAGCTTTCACCTTTAAGCTCGTCAACATGCACACCGATCCGGATGAAGCCCAAGAAGAAATGAACGCCATGGACGACGTTTACTATGCGGTTGCCAACGATCGCAGTGGCGAGGATGACATTATTCTGCTCGGAGATTTCAATGTAAATTATCGACAGATTGGTCAACTAGCAGACGTGGCTTACATCCATTGGGTCATCAGCAAACAGGCGACGAACACGCGTAAAACCAAGTCCTACGACAATCTGTTTTTTAGCAGCCGAGCGACGACCGAATTCATGGGACGTGGTGGAGTCTTGGACTTCCTTCGAGAATTCAATCTAACTGAATCCCAAGCTCTAGAGATTTCGGACCATCTGCCAGTTTGGGCTGAATTCAGCACGTTCGAAGGCGGAAAATCCGGTATCTATGCTTCTCAACCAGCCAACGTGCGTTAGGTCCCTCACAGATTGACGCACCGTTACAAAATAAGCCGCCGACATTTCGGTAGCCACCCGCAAGCCACGACCCCAAGCAATCTCGCCGGACACCATCAACGGGGATGCGATTCCAATCAATCCCTCACATGTTCCTCAAAAACTGAACCGCTTGGTGCACCTCTTGGACAGGGTCTTCGGGATTCGTGCGTTCCACCGTGAAGTATCCACGGTACTCGTGGTCTTCGAGTCCAGCAATGAGTGCCGGCCAATCGGTCGTTCCTCGACCCAGAGGCACTTCCAGTCCTCGCCGCTTGGCTAGATCTCGCACGCCGTCCTTCGCGTGCACATGAACAATTCGTTCACCCAGCGAATCCACCGCTTCCTGGGGCGAAAAACCGTTCACGATCAGATTTCCTGGATCCAGATTCACACCTATGATTCCTGACGGCAATGCACCTAACAGCCGAGCCAAATCTTCTCCGCTTTCCGTACCAGTTTCGGCGGCCAAGACAGCACCACAGTGCTCGCCATGTTTGCCGATTTCGGTGAGTACTTCTACCAGCAGATTCCACTCGTCGCCCTCCGTGTCCTCTGGAACGCGACCAATTTGATTGACAACAGCATTCGCTCCTAAATCAAAAGCAAAGTTCATCGCCCGCTTCGTCGCCTCCACACGAGCCGACAATTCCTCTTCGACGTAATAACCTCGTCGAGTAGGAAAGCTGACGGCGGCAACATGCAAGCCATAGTCGTCGAGCATTTTCCGAAGCTGTCGCTTGGCCGTGAGGCCCAATTCGGCTGGCCGAATATCATGCCTCGCGTCGATTTCTATGGCTTGTACTCCCAAACGGTGAGCCAACTCGATCGCCTTTTTGAACGGCAAACGCAAACTAGTGAGTTGAATACCAATCTTGAGATGGGGCATGGGACGATTCTGACGAATGTATGGGTTTTGTACGGCTGCAGCCAAACCGGCTCCAGGAACCAAGCTAGATTTTAACGAGACATTGTGTTTCCCGTAAACGGTGGCGATCTGGATCCGACAAGTCCAAGTATTCGTCGGCGCCATCGCTTCAACGAATTACCCTCTCTAGCAGGCTTAGAGTTTTACATGCCAGCTGCCGTCATCACCACCCTACTCTCTGCGATACTGGCTCAAACCCCGGGTCCACAGCGACCTCGAGACGTGATCGATGTGTACCGGTGCGATTTCGAAAAATCGTCCGATATCAATTTCGACCGTTGGCCTGACGAATGGACGCGTCTGCGAGACCGCGAACATCCGGCCTTTTTATCCATCGCTATCAAAAGAGAGGCAGCTGCGATCGGTGAACGTTGTTTGCACATCCAATTGGATGGCGGATCCGCTACGGTTTACAGCCCCAAAATCGCCGTAAACCCTAACTTCAATTACATTCTTGGTGGATTCGTGCGTACCGATGGATTACGCAACGACGTCGCCTACTGTCACATCGTGTTCTATGACGCAGAGCACCGTCAAATACTGACACACCGAATAACGCCCTTGCAAGAAAAACGCTGGGAACCTTTCATCAGCGATGAGATTGCGATTTCCGGACACACTGCCGACTACGCCATCATCGAGTTACACCTCGAACCTCAATCGGGGATGCAACCCGACCTTCATGGTTCCGCTTGGTTCGACGACATCTGGCTGGGAAGACTTCCCAGAATGTCTATCGAATTCAATCATCCCAACCATCTGTTTCACAACTTGGATGATGTCATCGTCGCCTGCAATGTGTCTGGCGTGCCAGAAGAAAAACCACTCATAGAGTTCGAACTGATCAATGCGTTTGGTGAGCGCATTGCCGCAGACAAAAAGCACCTGGACGGTCAACCGGTACGAATCAAAGGCCCGACTCTGGCAGACACTGCAGAAGGCAACCATCACTCGTATGCAGATGTTGTTTATGCGGGAATTACTAAATGGAGACCCCCGGTTCCTGACTACGGTTTCTACCGCATACGAGTCACCATGTCGGGTACGAAAGGTGTCATTCATCAAGGTGTTGCATCTTTGGCAGTATTAAGTCCGCTGCCGGCAACCGAGCCCCACGGAGAATTCGGTTGGACTCTGCCAAAGGGAGACCGCACGATATCCATGGAAGAACTGGTCGTTCTTGTTGCCCAAGCAGGAGTCAACTGGGTCAAGTTCCCTGTCTGGTACAGTGAACAGGAACTAACGCGACCAGATGAAATTACGTGGTTCGCTGAACGTCTGAAGAAAAATGGCTCACAACTCGTCGGGCTATTGGATCAACCGCCTCGGCAGATTCGCCATCTTTTTGGTGAGACAGATGAGTTGCAAGCGGCAGAAGTATTTGCCGATGAAGATCTATGGAAGAAGCATCTCCATTCCGTCATTACCAGATTGTCGCTCAAAATCCGCTGGTGGCAACTTGGTGCTGACGATGATGTTAGCTTTGTGGAGTATCCAAGACTGCCCGACAAAATAGATTCCGTCCGTCAGCAATTGGAACGATTCGGACAAGAATCTTTCTTAGGAATTGGTTGGAAATGGATTCATCAGCCACCAAGGGTTGCCGATCCTCCGTGGAAATTTCTCACGCTAAGTTCCCATCCGTCTTTGACCTCCACAGAATTGCAAACGTACTTGGCTGGCATGAGTGACTCACCAGCGAAACGCTGGGTTGTCATGGATCCATTGGATCGTGTGACGTACGACTTAGAAACTCGGGCCTGTGATCTCGTCAATCGGATGGTGTCTGCCAAAGTTTGTTCAGCGGACGGTATATTTTTGTCCGATCCCTTCGATTCACATCAAGGCATCCTGAATGAAGATGCAACTCCCGATGACCTGTTTGTACCGTGGCGAACAACCGCTCAACTTCTTTCCGGTGCGGAATATCTAGGAGAATTGCAGCTACCCGGACAAACCCGCAATCGGGTTTTCAAGAAAGGGGACCAAGCGATGATGGTCCTGTGGAATGAAACGCCGACGACCGAGACGTTGTTCCTAGGCACCAATGTGTCGCTTGTTAACCTTTGGGGACAGCAAACCCACCCACAGCAGGATGGACACAGACAAGTCATACCGATCGGACCTCAACCAATCTTTGTGACTGGTGTGAATCTACCCGTAGTCCAATGGCGATTGGATTTCTCATTGGACTGTGAGAATTTAGCAAGCGTGTTTAACAGACCTCAGAGCGCACTCTGTCGAATCGTCAATCGGTTTCCACAAGGTGTTACCGGAAGAATGTCCCTGCAAGCCCCGGACGGCTGGGACACCAATCTAACCCACGTCAACTTCAAGCTCGCCGAACACGCGGACCTTGAAGAATCGTTCGAAATCAAGCTGCAGCCAGTTGCACAAAGTGGTCGCCATCAACTTCGCGTGGCCTTCAAAATCTCTGCAGACCAGCTGTATGAATTCAGCGTATACCGTCATCTCGAACTGGGCTTAGGAGATGTTTCGATCGACGTCACAACAAACATCGACGAAGACGGAAACCTGATTGTGACGCAGCAGATGCAAAATCACAATGACCAAGCTGTCAGTTTCGATTGCATGCTATTTGCCCCCGACCGCCGACGTCAACGCCGCCATGTCCTCAACCTGAGACGACTGAGAAATTCTCAAACGTATGTCATCCTGAACGGGGAAGAACTGCTGGGCGAAACCCTCTGGCTCCGCGCCGAAGAAATCGGCGGCGAAAGAATGCTCAACCATCAGATCGTGGTGGAACGGTAGGTCGTCGACAAAACCGACCTTTCCTGTGACTCCACAATGTATCATCTCAGGTGTCGGCCAAGGAGAACTTAGTTTCTCTTTCCCACCCTCGACGACCAGCCATGTTTCTTGTATCATTTCGGCTCGCCCCAGGGACGTCTATCATGCAATAGCATCACTGGTTTCCACGCGCCGCGTGGAAACACCATGAGATCGGGCCTACAAATTTACGAAACATCCGAGTGAGGGATTTGGCTTCTTTCAGCTCAGTAGATCCATTGAATCGGCATCGGAACAAAAGTCATTCACGGGAGACTAGCGATGAATGATTTGGTTGTAGAAATGTTTTTACCATTCGCACAAATCACCGGAACAAACATTCTATTCCTTGTCGGCGGGCTAGCGCTGGTTGTCGGGATCGTCGTGATTGGCATCGTCTTCATGGTGTACGGCAATCTTTTCCTGCAATCTTACATGGCTGGTGCAGATGTCACTTTGCCGAGTCTCATTGGGATGGGATTTCGGCAAGTCAACCCTCGATTGATTGTGAAAGCCAAAATCATGGCAGCACAGGCCGGCCTGAACATCAGCCGTCGTACTGGTATTAGTACCCAGCGTGTGGAAGCCCACTATCTAGCCGGCGGTAATGTCATGGGGGTCATCAATGCCATCATTGCGGCCCACCGAGCAGGGATTGATTTGGATTTCGATCGAGCTGCCGCCATTGATCTTGCCGGACGCGATGTCTTAGATGCCGTACAGACCAGCGTACATCCCAAAGTGATCGATTGCCCTGACCCACATCGAAGCGGTAAGAGTACTTTGAGTGCTATCGCCAAAAACGGAGTAGAACTCCGGATACGTGCTCGGGTAACGGTACGCACGAATCTGGCTCAGCTGATTGGCGGGGCCACCGAAGAAACCGTCATTGCCCGCGTCGGCGAAAGCATTATTTCTTCCATTGGATCTTCTGACTCTCACCTCGCCGTTTTGGAAAATCCCGATATGATCTCGAAAGCTGTGCTGGCGCGCGGCCTCGATGCACAAACCGCCTTTGAAATTGTCTCAATCGACATTGCCGACATTGACATTGGCCAGAACATTGGTGCTCGTCTGCAAGCTGATCAGGCAGAAGCCGACACGCGGCTGGCTCGAGCCATGGCTGAACAGCGACGCGCCGAGGCAATCGCTCAAGAACAGGAAATGAAAGCCAAAGTGGCCCAGAATCGAGCTCAGCTCGTTTTAGCGGAGGCTGAAGTGCCAAAAGCAATGGCAGAAGCCTTCCTCAACGGGCATCTCTATGGTGACGACCGTTCTCTAGGAGCTTAGTGCGTTTCGTACGACCTCGTCACATCGGCTCCAAGCTCTCAGCTCCCTACCTTCCGCACAATCGGCCTGGTTCCACCTCAGAACTTTGACCTTCTGCTTCTGCTGACCTATAGAAAAGTATAAGCCCGCATGACTACGTGTTTTCTGGTGCCATAGAAGACGGTACGCGCCAACAGGAATCTGCAGCGAAGATATGGAAAACCAGGAACATCCAAAGTCTGATTCCTCATGGAGCGAGAACTTCATGTGAAAACTATCCGATCAGCGGTCGCGCGCAAAACTACATGGCTGCTCAACGCAAGCAATTCCAACAAATCAAAGCCCGCATGACTGACCTGTTTGACCGTATCGCTGAAGCACTGACTACAAAGCGAACTGTTGGAGATCACGTAGCAGCAAGACGTACTCCAGGAACACCTCGAAGAACTCCGCACGGCGATCGAAGAAAACGTCGTCGCTAAACAACAACGAAAACAAATCCTCAAAAAACAAGAATCCAATGCTGATCGTGTCGCTGCTAAATCGAAACGCCTTATCACAGAACAAGACAAGACAAAAGCCGAACTCGACAGCCAGGTAACGGCATCCCAAGTAGCCATTAGCGACTTGCCGCATCACCTGGAGACAGCCTACCAACAACTGGCCCAAAAAGTGGACAAAATGAATACGCTTAGGAAACAACTCGAAACATCGTCGAAAGATGAAGTCCGCCAAAGCGAAGCTCTGACTCACATTGAAAACCTGCACTTTGAACGAGACAGTCTGCAAGAACGACTTGATGAAGCCGAACGACGACTAGACGAACTGCTGCAAACCAACTCAAAAGGGTCTGACGGCGATGATATTGGTGTCCAAATATATCAAAAATACGATTTGGCAATGGATGACTTGCGGGCCGTCAAGAGTGAGAATCGACAGCTCAGGGAGCAGTTGGCTGACGCACAAAACAACGCTACGGCATCTGGGCCCCCGCATGTGTCTTCGTCGGGTGGTTTCGACTGGGAATCGCAAAAAGCCCAGCTGCTTGCCCAGCTGGATGGCATCGACCCAAACGATGCCGAACAGGTTCAGGAAAAGTACAAGGCCAAAGAAGCAATTCGTGCTACCGAACAAGCCGTTGCAGAACGAGATCGGCAAATCGCTGAACTTCAGGCCCAACTCGAAGACAAATCGCAACAACAGCCAGCCGCCGAAGAAGTGATTCCTGGAGCACACGCCACCGCAGATCTATTGGACCAAGACGAACTGATCAAGCTAGAACGCAACAACCTTCGTAGGATTCAGGATGAATGCCGAGAAAAGCTACGTCAGGCAGAAATCGATATCTCCGTCGAACGAGCCAAAATCGCCCGAGAACGCAATGAGCTGGAAAGAAAATTGAGCGCCTTGGAAGACGAACACGGGAAACCCAATCACGATTCTGGTGAAACCGGGGCTGAGTCTAGTGGAAAACAAGGGCGACGATGGTTAGCCAAGCTGGGGCTTAACGGCAACGACGACTGAAGACGGCGACATCGGGCGACAGTCCTCATCGATAGCAATCACGGCATGTACCGCTGGATCTCGGTGAGGCTCTCCCCACACCATTATCCTAAAGAGCGTGTCGCGGCATACGTCGAGGATATGGTCGAGCTTGGGCCGGAGGCAAGTCGCTGCTCGTTTCGAATTTCCACTGCTCACGTTCTTCTTCAGAAGCATAAAACCGCAGCCAGTCTTCGGTATTATTTGCGGCGTCCAAACAATCCCAATGCAAATAATTACGAGGACGATCGATCTTTTTCTCCAGCGACGGCATGATGTCACGATACATCAAACAGTAAAGCTCGCGATCGGATAAATGCTCTGTAAAGTCCAACACGATCCGTTTTTCGTGCAGTCGATGGATAACTTCCCAGAGAATAGTATGCAGCGAGGCTTCGTCCAACGAATCGGGAGAAGGTAAATTGAGCTCCGGAGTAAACCATTGTGAGATGGGAAGCACCGGCGCCCGTTCCCAGGCTAGCATCGACGCTAAAAACTCGTTTTCCGAAGCAGTCGGCATTTGCCGCATACGTACCAAGTCGAGTGACTCGTCGACAAACGGTTCCAAATCATCGCGCAACTGAGCATTGAGCATCAGTTGTTCGACTTCGTCAGGATCGGGATGGAAAGCCTTAACCATGTTTTCATCTTTTCATAAAATAGGCTGCGCAATGCACTCAGATTTGACTTTACCAAGCAATGGCTGGAGCTCAAGGGCTGAAAGGGGTCTTCTTTGAAGACTTTTTTTCTGGCTCAACGCACGACCGTTACGACCGCAAAACCTGAGCCGACATACGTGGAACAACCCGAATAGTTCACTTGTTTCTTGCGGTCTAACACAGTTTTTGGGACTCTTTTTGTCCACTTCTGATCGCTGTCATGGCGTCACACGAACGGCTGAAAACAACTTGACAAATCACACCATTTCGTATCTTCGCAGGAGTGACAAGACGACCTTCAACCTCCGTCCGCCACAGTCCTGAAAATGTGATTGCCCGATGGCAATGGTGGTTCCCTAGAACCTGAACCAAGATCCGATACGTGGTCCAAGGTCATCTTTGTCGAGTTCCCCTTCCCTACGGGAGGTCACGAGGAACGAGCGGGCAGGGCACAAGCGATCGTTGATCGTCAGCACGCTCAAAAACAATGAACGGCCTGTCGGAAAATTGCGGCTCAACTGAGCTTGCAAGAATTCGCCTCGGACGCATGTTCTTCACGGGCAGACCAGTGGCAAAACAGTTGCAAATACCACTAGGTTCCCGTAGATTCACCTAGGTGATCTAGTTTTTTTGAGAATTATTGTTAGTGTGATGGTTGGAGGGCAAAGACGACTCGGCGATAATACGAGCAGTCGCGTCACTCACTTCACACGATTTGTTTTCGGGGCGTGGCTCAGCCTGGTAGAGCGCTGCGTTCGGGACGCAGAGGTCGCTGGTTCAAATCCAGTCGCCCCGACTTTGAAAAACCCCGGGAAACGTAATGTTTCTCGGGGTTTTCTTCGTTCTTGGTATCGTTCAACAACTCATCCGAATTGCCCACAATTGACAGTGATTTGCACTGATTGTCAGATTTTGGTGCAAATTCTGGAGCAAACGGGCGAGCCGTCGCATCGT
>JAKVBZ010000042.1 GCA_022448645.1 Pirellulaceae bacterium | reverse complement strand
ATGCCGTGTGTTCCGTGTCCACTGCCAGCCAGGCATAGCCAACCGACGCCATCACTTCGGCTGCCAAAGGCGAACCCAGATTCAACCAGGATCCTACAGATGGTTTCCCCGCACGGAGAGTTTCAAGAATAGAGTGAGCCATGTGTGTCAATTCCTAACGTTTCTTTGGTTGGTGTGTGCCATGCGAGCACACCATTATTTAAAATACGACTTAACTCGAGGATGCTCGAGGACGGCAGTGTTGAGAACATGAGGAGGCACTCGTTTTTGTAGAACATCTGTGATCTGCGAAAACACCATCGAGTCCAAACGCGACACGGACTCGACAGTGATACCTCCATTGTGATTCGTACAGATGATACGGGGATGACCACGATGGATCTCGCGGGGACCACTCACGGGGTCATCGACGACATAGTAGTATAACTGCTCTTCTTCAATCGCACGGTGGACGGCTTGATCGTCCACCAGGTTCCCTCGTGACGGATTGATCAGCGAGGCATGTGGCTTCATTTTCCTCAACTGGTCCTCACCCACGATCGTGGTGTCACCCGACACGTGCAAAGAAATCGTGTCGCATTCCTCGAACAACACGTCGGAGTCAGAGACGGCCTCGGCGCCGAACTGCTGGGCCAATTCGTGAATGTCATCGCGCAGATCATACACTAACAGCCGACCGGTTTCACCCAACATTGGTTTAGCACGCTGAGCCACTTGTTGTCCGATACGCCCCAGACCATACAGGCCAAGCGTCGAACCTTGCACATCGAACGTCTTTCGCAAATCAAAGTCGCCTTGATGCGATGCAGAATTCAATGTGTAGACGCGTTTCATGGTAGCCAGCCACTGGGTAATGGCGTATTCAGCAACGGTATCCATGTGAGCCGGAGCGACAGTGACGATAACACCATGTTCCGTAGCCACGTCAACATTGACCTTATCAAAACCGACACCCCAGCGCGAGATGGCGCGCAAGTCCTCTGCCGCAGCATAGAACTCTGGCGAAAAATAGACTGAATTGGCCAACACGGCAACGACGCCCGGCGCGTCCTCAGCTGTGAACTTGTCTTGTGAGTAAGGTTCCAACGGCAGGATTTGTCCCAGCCGCTCTCGAGCTTGGCGCCGAGTCTCAGATTCGAACGTCGGTTCTTGAAAGTAGCTTGCAAAGAGGATCTTTTTAGACGGCGGGTTAGTCGACATGATCGGTTCGTATTTCCTGAATGTGAGTAAAATGAGACCTAGAGTACCTGCAACAGGGTTGGGTTATATTCAAGACTGGAGAGACCGGATCTTCCCAAAGCCGCGGCCGCTAGTCCAATGTGTCCGAGGTGATTGACTCCACAATCCCACGCGTGAAACTAGGAAACGGAGACTACTACCGCTGGCCCTATTATTGCAGGATCTGTCCGCCTGCGAAGCCGGCGGCAGTCACGATATAATAGATAGGTCGGCTTCCTCCTCAACGGTTTGCGGAATTGGCTCATCGGTCAGGACTTCATATGGCTACGAAAGACACTAGTTTGAAAAACGATGCACCAGGATCTCCGTCCGACGGTCCCACCGTGGTGATTGTGTGTGCCGGTTCCAACCGATATTGTCTCGATTTTTCCCAGAGAGGCTCCGAATATTCCCGGCGAATCGCCCAAAAGTTGGTCCAGGCAAAGGTGCCGAGTGGAGAGTGGAACAACTACAACTGCCGTGACGGTACGGTGGTTCACTTTTTCTCCATCAAAGGCGAATCAATCGGTGAGGCTCAACCCCTGGCCAAACTAAAAGTCTGTGTCGTTGCCGAAAAAAAGAAAGTTCGCGAAATTCTCGTCCGCGAATTGCAAACGACCGACGGTAAAGTGATCGAGATGCCTCAGTTCGGCAAGGAAACACCTGCCGAAACGGTACTGGCGCCACTGGCCGCCAAGCCTCTTGCCAATTGGAATCAGCTAAAAACGAAAACGGACACGGAGAAAACTGGTAAACCGGCCGCGGCCAGAACCTTGCCGGATGCCTCCAGCGCAATAGCAAGCGAAGTGCCGCTGCCACCTCGCCCTCCGGGAGAACCACCTACCTGGGTGTTTGATCGGAATACGGCCGACGCCAAGACAATGACAAGTCATGCTTGGGGATTGGGCACCGACGCAGACGACAAGGATCAATGGGAATGGCTAAAGCCAACGAAAGCTGCTGAGAATCAGCTCAGGGAATTACTAGAAGAACGCAACGGTGACCTTCATTTGAAACGACAACAAGCCAACGAAAAAAGGCGTCAGCGGCGAGAGCCGGTCGCCAAAGGTCCCACCTGGATTGATAGTTTTTTTCAAATTGCCAAGCACAAGTTTAGCACGCTTCCCAATCCATTGTGCCGTTTAACCGAAGTTTATTTGCGACCGGACTACTTGTCGGCGCCCCACGAAGACACCAAGTCGGCCACCATGATAGTGGACCGGGTCGTGGGCTTGATGATGGCAGCCAAAAAATCCAAAAAGACAGCACTGCACAAATTCGCAACCCAAGTCTTAGAGCGCGGCCAAGTTCCTGACACAGAACAGGTGAGTATTGCCGGAACGGCTCGCAAGAATTTGAGCCAATTGACTAACAAGTTAGCTGATCCCAAAACGTCTGCGGGGGATGGGCTACAGATTATCATGCAGGACTTGGGCGATTCGATTCGATTTGAGTACGAACAGATGAGAAAAAGCGGGAGTGAAAAAGAAAAACTTGAAATTATCGACAAATGTCGAGGCGCTTTAAGCCTCGCGTCCAAGAGTAAAGCCTTTCGCAATTGCACCAGTGAACAGCGAGATGAATTGAAGGGAGTCATCAACGGCTGGGGAGATCGCATCACCAGCTACGTCAACACCAACAAGCTGCCTCAACCCGGCAGCAAATCTCACTAAAGGATGATCCGCGATGTTATTGGAAAACAAACGAGCAATCATAACAGGAGGCTCCAGAGGCATCGGTCGAGCTATTTCTGTCGAGTTGGCGCGTCAAGGTTGTGACGTCGTCATCGGGTATTTAGCATCCAATGACGATGGTCATGGAAAACGTACGGCTATCGAAGAAGTGGTGGATGAAGTCGAAGGTTTGGGACGGACTTGTACGGCTGTGGAGGGTGATATTGCCCGGCCGGAAACATCGCGACAACTGGTGGAGTCGGCCGTGCAGTCTTTGGGTGGTGTCGACGTCTTGGCGAGTAACGCTGGCATTTGTGCCATGCACGGTTTTTTGGACATGCCTACCGAAATGGTGGAACAGACCCTACACGTGAATCTGCACGGTGCATTTTATATTACGCAGGCGGTTGCCAGGCAGATGAAGGAACAAGGGACGGGAGGAGCGATCGTGGGGACGAGTTCGATTAGCGCCCTGGTCGGCGGTGCCTTCCAGACTCATTATACGCCCACCAAAGCGGGCATTCATTCCTTGATGCAATCGTGTGCTATTGCGCTCGGACCTTTCGGCATTCGCTGTAACAGCGTCATGCCCGGTGCTATCCTCACTGATTTAAATCGAGAAGACCTGTCGGACGAAAAAAAACTAGCGTACTTTCACAAGCGAATACCCCTGGGGCGCATCGGCCATCCCGAAGATGTCGCTTCGTGTGTGGCGTTTCTTGCATCGGATATGGCCAGCTACGTCACCGGTGCCGCACTACTGGTTGACGGCGGCATGTTCGTTAATCTCCAATAGTTGTCTGGGTGGCTTTCATCCTTTGTGCTTCCATCAAAGGATGACAACGCTAGTTGAGTTCGTTTCACATGCTTCTGGGCTTCGAATTCTTGGAGGTTTCCATGCCTGAAAAAATCGCTTTCCGCATGCAACTCAATCCCGGCTGCGCAGTGGAATACAAGCGTCGACACGATCAAATTTGGCCGGAATTGTCTGAGTTATTAACTAGCTCTGGTGTCCGTGACTACTCCATTTACCTGGATGAATCATCGCATGCGCTGTTTGCCGTACTGTGGCGTGCCGACGGCCATACGATGGACGATTTGCCGAATCATGCAATTGTGCGTAAGTGGTGGGATTACATGGCAGATATTATGGAGACCGAAGCAGACAATACTCCCAAGATCTGGGAACTCCAGCCGATGTTTCAATTGGATTGATGATGAACAAGGGAACGATGAATGCCAGAAGAACCTATTCAACTGTTGGTGGTCGGCGTCGGTTCCATCGGCGAGCGTCATTTAAGATGTTTTCAGAAAACAGACCGTTGCGAGGTGGCCCTTTGTGAACCGAATGAGTCACTACGTAAAAAGATCGCTGAACAGTATGACGTGTCAGCCGCATTCGACACTGTGGAGACGGCAATCGAGCATGGGCGCTGGTCAGCAGCTGTCATCGCCACACCAGCTCCATACCATGTGCCTATTGCTGTGCAATTGGCAAAGCTTGGGTGTCATCTGCTGATCGAAAAGCCGTTAAGTACATCGACGGCTGGTATTGTGGAATTGCAAGAAGCGGTTGCCGCAAATTCGGTGGTTGCCGCTGTCGGCTACGTACAGCGCGCGCACCCTGCCCTGCAACGACTGAAGCAACAGGTTGACTCGGGACGTTTTGGCAACCCCCTGCAAGTGCGTGTTGTTCTGGGCCATCCGTTCGCACAGTTTCGACCTGCCTATCGAGATGTTTATTTTGCCCGACGTGAGGATGGTGGTGGCGCCATACAGGACGCTTTGACACACTTTTATAACTCAGTCGAATGGATCGTTGGCCCGACCACTCGGGTCATGACAGACGCCGAGCATCTTCATCTGGACGGTGTGACTGTCGAAGACACCGTTCACACCATAGCTCGACACGGTCGCGTATTGGCTTCCTTTGCACTCAACATGTATGAACCCTCCAATGACTCTTCGATCACGGTGGTGTGCGAACAAGGAGCAGTTTGCAGTGATTTGAAACAGTTGCGATGTTCCTGGATTTCAGAACCGGTCACCGATTGGAATCACGAACAAATTGACGTGCCCGAACGTGATACACTTTATGTCATCCAGGCAAATAACTTTCTGGATTCCATCGCCGGCACCGATCAGCCATTGTGTCCCTTGGTTGACGGAATCACGACACTGCAGACGAATTTAGCGTCACTCCGTAGTTTGGAAGAGGGGACTTGGCAGGAAATTTAGCATCAGCGGTTGCGCCCAAACGGTCGGCGTTGTAGCTTCATTGCCTACCGCCCAATCGCAGGCATCGAACGAGAACCTGCAAATACCACTGGCGGGGCAGTAAGCGACTGCAGCCAGAGTCGGTTCTATCTGACGAACGATACCTGACGAGGATCTCGCCATCACTTCGTTTCGAAGAATTGGTGAATATGATGGACAACGGTTTGTTGCTCAGATGCGGTGACCTCTGGGTAAATCGGGAGGCTTAAAACCTCAGCAGCTGCCCGTTCGGTTTCCGGCAAACTACCAGCTTCGTATCCTAACGACTGGAAGCAATGCTGTTGGTGGAGCGGGACTGGGTAATAGATTTCCGTGCCCACTTGTCGGTCCTGCAGATAGGTTCGCAGTTCTGTGCGGCGCTCATCTCGGATTCGAATCGTATATTGATTCCATATGTGTTCGCAGTGCTCATCATAGTGAGGCAAACCGATTCGTTGATTGAGTCCACATGACTCAAAGAGTTCTGTATATCGTTGTGCGTTGCGCTGCCTTGCTTGAGCCCACGCGTCGAGGTGTGCGATTTTGACATTTAACACGGCGGCTTGGATAGCATCCAAACGGCTGTTGATCCCGACCATTTTGTGGTAATACCGGGGATGCATACCGTGCCCTCGCAGGAGCTGCAGTCGCTGTGCCAGGGCATCCTCTGAAGTGGTGAGCATTCCACCATCCCCAAAGCCACCGAGATTCTTTGTCGGGTAGAAACTGAAGCAGCCGATTTGGCCAATGCTACCGGCTGCTTGGCCGCGATACTGCGCACCGATCGCCTGGGCTGCATCTTCGATCAGATGTAACTGATGCTGCTGAGCCAATGTATTCAAGGCGTCCATTTCCGCACAAAGACCAAACAAGTGCACCGGAATCACAGCTTTGGTGGCGGGTGTAATCGCGCTGCGCACACAGTGTGGATCAACATTAAACGTGCGGGGATCAATATCGACAAAGACCGGTGTTGCTCCCAAACGCCAAACAGCACTGGCGGTTGCAAAGAATGTAAAACTGGGAACGATCACTTCATCCCCCGGTCCGACTTCCAAGGCCATCAGCGCCAGCAACAGTGCGTCACTCCCCGAGGCACAACCGATACCGTATTTCGTTTGACACTTGGCAGCGACAGTTGCTTCCAAATCTTGACAAGCCGGACCCAGGACAAAAGCACCTGAGTCAATCACCCGGGTGATGGCGCTGAGTATCTCATCTCGCAAAGGAGTGTTGGATCGCGAAACGTCCAATAGTGGTACCGGGATTTCCGTTGTTGACAACGAATGAGCTGCGAGATCTGTGCTCATCGATTTCTACTCCAGCAAGGCAATGAGAGAATGGCGTTCGATTTCATCTGTTCCGCGAAACGCTGAGCGCTTCGTGCCGTCCGTGTTGCGGCGTACTCGGATCGTCCGTGGCACGCTGGGGCGCCGACAGCGGAAGGGTATGAGAACTGTAGGAGGCGGGTCAAGATCGCAGGTGGCGTGCTAGCTATTGACGGTGTGAGGAACGTTCGATTACCGTTTCCGAGCTCGCGGCCATTGCCCTTTCACCAACCTTCCAACTCACCATCCTCCATTCATCCCACCCATGGCCCCAGACTTTTCTCGACATTCTGCTGCACGATGGGGATGCCTACCGACTCACATGCACCTTTTGATGGTAATGGGTGAAGGCAGGGAGTCAGAGTGGTTAACTCGTGTGTTTGCCGAAGATAGTGTTTCGCAGGTAACGACGGAGAACGTCGAAGGTCAGTCAGCTGCTCTCATACGTCTACGCGATAAGTCTTTTGACGCTTTACTGGTCCATCATGATCCAGGCTCATTGGACGCCATTGTGTTCTTGGAAGCGCTGCGGGCTGCCGAAGGAGAGATGTTGCCCGCAACAGTGGTCGGAAACCTGCCATCATCGGAAATGAACGTCATGTGCTACGAAGCCGGAGCGGACAGCTATGTCTGCCTGGCCCAAGCAACCGTGCGGGAACTATTATGGCATATTGCACGTGGAGTGGAGCGGAGAGAGTTGCTAGCAGAAAATCTGCGTCTGCTAAACCAGCAACGCCAGCGGCTGCAGATTGAACACAACGAAGCCAGTCATTTGCTGACACAACAACGAGGATTAATTTGGAAATTAGGGCAGATTTGCGACGTGGATGCGAGTCAACATTCGCATGACAAAGATCACGGCAAAGCGACGGTCGATCTAACCACATTTTCCAATCGTTACCGTGACTTGCTGCGTACGTATATTGTGATGGGTTCAGGAAGTCTCAACGCTGAGCTACGGTCCTTGGCCGATTCCTTGGCAGCCGCGGGAATATCGGCTCAACAAACTCTACAAATCCATCTGCAGATCCTCGAAGAAACGGTCCAAAGCTTAGGGAATCGCAGTGCTCGGCACGTCATGAATCGGGCCGATTTGCTCATTTTGGAGCTGATGATGCATTTGTGTGATGGCTATTCACACCAGCAAGTCCAGCTCCAAGCTGCCTCAACGCAGCAGGCAGCCTGATCCATGAGTCCTCCCCCATCGCTTCCGAACTCCTGAACTGGATGCCGGTAACCCTTCTCCCTGACTGAAGAATGCTTCTCGAGGGTTTGGCTGGCACACTTGTTGCTACAGGCAACGACAGTTATGATGATGAGTTTGGCTCCCGGTGGACACACACGATACTTGGAATTTCCATGCGTCACGTTCTTTCGGCTTTGGTACAAAATGTACCCGGAGTATTGGCTCACATCTCCGGCATGCTCGCGTCGCGCGGATTCAATATTAATTCGCTGGCCGTTGGAGAAACAGAAAGCCCCGATCTCTCGCGCATGACATTTGTTGTCGTAGGAGACAACCGAGTTTTAGAGCAAGTACGAAAACAGCTGGAAAAAATCGTTACCGTCGTGAAGGTGGTGGACGTCAGCGCCCAGGATCACGTGGAACGGGACTTGATGCTTCTCAAGGTCAAGGCAAGTCCTGGTGGCAAGCGCAGCGAAGTCCGGGAGTTGGTGGAAATCTTTCGCGGTAAGATCGTGGACGTTGGTGCCCACGAAGTGATGATTGAAATCGCCGGTCAAGAACGGAAGATTGAAGCATTCATCGAGCTTATTCGACCTTACGGAATCGTCGAGTTGGCTCGCACCGGTAGGATCGCCATGGTTCGTAGCAGTGCACCAACGTCTGCAGTTGCTTCGGCGTCCGGTTCACATGACGGATCAGGACGGATTCTCGAAGATGCTGGCTCCAAATGACGGTTGAATTCTGTAACACCGCCATGGGATGCTTATCACCTCAAAGCGAAATTCAAGTACGAAGAAGAAAAAGGAAAAATACGGCAAGATGACAGCAAAAACTTATTATGACAATGACGCGGATCTGGCTCGTCTCAAAGACCAAACCATCGCCATTTTGGGATACGGTTCCCAAGGACACGCACAGGCACAAAATCTGCGCGACAGCGGATGTAATGTGATCGTCGGACAGCGCTCCGGCAGCCCAAACTACGATTTGGCCGTCAGCCACGGTTTTCAGCCGTTACCCATCGACGAGGCAACCAAACAAGGTGACCTGGTCAACATCCTACTTCCTGATGAAGTGCAAGGTGACATTTACCGTGAATATATTCGGCCTCATCTGGAGCCAGGCAACTTGCTCATGTGCTCACACGGATTCAATGTTCACTTCGATCAAGTCAAAGCGCCAGCGGGGGTACATTCCTTGCTAGTGGCACCTAAAGGCCCGGGACACCTGGTCCGCAGTGAATTCGAACGTGGCGGTGGCGTGCCATGCTTGATCGCTCTCAGTGAAGAAGCGGGCGAAGAAGAATTGGCACAAGGTCTGGCTTATGCCAAAGGAATTGGCGGAACACGTGGCGGCGTGATCCAAACCACCTTCGCCGAAGAAACAGAAACCGATTTATTTGGCGAACAGGTCGTGCTATGTGGTGGAGTAAGTGAACTGGTCAAAGCCGCTTTCGATACGTTGGTGGAAGCAGGCTATCAGCCTGAGATGGCATACTTCGAATGCATGCATGAACTTAAGCTGATCGTTGATCTGTTTTACGAAGGCGGTTTGAGCTATATGCGGTATAGCGTATCGAATACGGCCGAATACGGTGACTATACACGTGGATCCCGCATTGTCACCGAGGAAACGCGAGCAGAAATGAAAAAGATCCTGCACGAAGTACAGACTGGTCAATTCGCGCGGGATTGGATCCTGGAAAATCGAGCAGGTGCGGCATCCTTCCAAGCTACTCGCAGGCGGCAACGCGAGCATCCCATCGAAGAAGTAGGTCTCCGGTTACGCCGGCTGATGACATGGATCGATGCCAAGGAAGTCTAACGTCCCATCTAGAAATTTTGATTCATCATAGATGGCGAAGACCATGTCCTATGCTCAAACATTGCTGGTTTTTCAGCAAATCCAACCCGGCGATCGCGTGGAGCTAAAGCACGAAGTCAAAGTTGGCTACCAGCGGTGGTTCACCACAACGTCTGGTACGGTGGTGCGCAAAGAACGACGGCGCCATGGGCTGCACTACCGACGGAACCACGACGACAAAGTCTTCAGCGATGTGATCGTTTTGAAGCATGAAAACGGGGAATTGAGCACAATAACGCTCGATGAGTTTTCCGACTTGCAAATCCTTAGCTGATGAAGCCGGGAAACTTTTTCGTCACCATACCACGGATATTGTTTTCTTGATCGGATCGCGCACCATGCGTACCGAAACGTCGAACCGACTGATCATGGCCGCTGTCTTGGGCTTGATCGTCTTGTGGTGTGTCATTCAGACCATAGGTGCCTGGAGCCACAGCCGACAGAGTGCGTTGATCTTGGTAGCTACCAGCGGCTTGTTGTTTGTCGTCTGGGCAATCGGAGTGTTCCTTCAACGACAATCGCAAACCTTCGCATTGTCGACGGAGAATCAAAAACGCCCTTGGAACCGCTCGGCCCTAAGCGCCTGGGGGCTCTCACTGATAAGCCTCGCATGGTTGGTGCCTGGTTGGTTGCCAATCCAGCAAACCGAAACCATGTTGGTTATCGAGCAGCGTTTTTCTCTATTGTGTGCAGTGTTGAGTCTGCTCTTGGGAATCGTTGGTTTGAGCCACCCTACGATCCACCACGGCAAATGGTACGGTCTGGTGGCAGTCGCCATGGCATTATTTGCCATCGTCTGTTTCTGGTGGGACATTTGATTCCTTTCCGTTCCAGATGATCAACCACTGCAGCGCTGCGCAAGATCTAGACAGGCAGCCACAAACGGACTGATGCGTTCAGTTTGATACCAATGCACATTGACCGTACCAATCGCAGCGTGACACTCAGGCCGTTGACGGAACAGCTCGGTGAGCACGTGGCACCCAGTGGTTGATAGAGGTGGTGCGTTGGGGCTTTTCGTTGCTCCTCGTGTCGTCGAGTTGCAACGAAGTGTCATTCAACATCCACAAGCATTTTTGCTTGCGCTGCCGGATGTGGTAGCGGCAGAGCACAAATCCTTGGGCACCAGTACAAGTTGGCGAAAACAGCAAGCTTTCACTTTGGCGCCAACATGTTCCTTAACAACGCAGGAAATCACTCGGAGCGCTGCCAAGGAATTCAGAGACGCGCTGGTGCAACAACCATCGCGGAACCAAACTCAAACCGCGACTAGGAGTCCTTCGGCCCATCCTCTTTGGTTGACGTGGTTGGCGTGGCTGGCGTGGTTGGCGGCGGGTCGGCTTTGGCATCTTCGCTCAAGTTGACGAGCGACTCAGGTAGTTCGACACCGCCAATATCGCGCATGACCTGCATCATGGGGGGCAATGTTTTGGCCATGCCCGTCAGGAAATCGGCTGTATTCGTTCGTCCATCCTGACTGCCATTTTCCCACACGACCACCTTATCGAACTTGATGTTGGAAATCGCTTTGGCAGACGATTCGGCCAGATGGTCAAGATGTTCGAGCATCAGGATTTGAAAAGCTTCCTTCGATCCACCGCAGGCATCGATGATCCGCTGCAAACCTTCACCCTTCTTGGCCAGAATCTCGAATTGACCTCGAGCTTCGGCATCCAACTTGGCGTAGATCGCATCCGCTTCAGCCTCTGCGTCGACTCGCTTACGGGCGGCTTCTGCTTCGGCATCGACAACGATCCGTGCCTTTTCCGCTTTCGCAGGAGCCTCAAGCTGGGCACGTTGTTCGGCTTCCACGCGTTCAGCGTCGGCGAGAGCCGCCTTGGCCATGGCTCGGTTTTGGACCTCCAACACGGCAGCTTCGGCTTCTTTCTTTCGGCTTTCACCAAGCTCATAAGCCTGAGCTCGCTGCACCGCCAATTCGGCCTGTGAATGAGCCACTTTGGCTTGAGCCAGATTTTCGCCTTCGATAGCCGTCGCTTCCGCATCGGCGACGGACACACGCATTTGACGTTCCGACTCTTTCACCTGAGATTCCCGTTCGAATTCAGCGCTTCGCTCTCCAATCGTTTGTTCTTTTTCCATGTCGGCAACACGAATCGCCTTGTCACGTTCGGCTTCACGCGTACCCACCGTTTGTTCTTTGCGGGCATTAGCGACTTGAATCGACTTATCTCGTTCGGCGGTAGCCACACGGGTTTCACCCATCTTTTCGTTGTCAGCAACATCACCACGGGCCAATTGGATGGCTTCTGAGGCAGCTTTCTGACCAATCGCGTCAATGTAACCCGACTCATCAGTGATGTCGGTGATATTGACGTTAATGAGAACCAAACCGACTTTGTTCAATTCAGGTTCCAAAGAAGTCTGGATATGTTGCAGGAACGTGTCGCGATCACGGTTGATGTCTTCGATGCGCATCGAGGCGATCACCTGTCGCAACTGGCCAAAGATTATTTCTTCTGCTTGCTGGCGAACTTCCGACACAGACAACCCCAGCAAACGAATGGATGCATTCTGCATCACAGCCGATTCGGTGCCGACGGCCACGGTAAAGACGCTAGGCACGTTGACGCGAATGTTCTCGATCGACAATGCGCCTCGCAGCGGAATTTCGATTTGAATCGGTTCCAGGCTCAGATAGTCATAATCTTGAATGAGTGGCCACACGAACGCCGCACCACCGTGGACGGTCCGCGCAGCCTGGCCCTTCACCGTTTTTCCATAGATGACCAATACGCGATTACTGGGACATCGTTTGTATTGTCTAATTAGTATAAAAAGGACTGACAGAAAGATTAATGCTGTCGCAATCATGATGATTCCGACAATCATCGTCGTAGAATCGAAAGCCCCCCAAAGAACTTGATTCGTATAATTCAAGTGCATGACGTTTTCCTTTTTCAACAAAGACTTTGTATTGGATTCTACAAAATCGAATCCTCAACATCATTATGTGCTGAACTTGATCAACTGATCTTCGTTTCCGAAATCAATTCTACTTCCACAGTCGTGGGCGTCAGTATTTGAACAACTTCCACGCTGGCACCCGTCGGTAGCTTCTCTGTTTGGCTCGTGACAGCCTTTAACTCCACAATTCGGTTTTGCAAACGCATCTGCACTTTGCCCTCTCCTTCCTTGCCAGGAGGGATCGGCACGTACACGGTGCCACGTTTACCGACAGCCCGTTCAATTCTAACCGAGCCGTCGTGGTTCAGCTTGTGCAGTCCCTGCATCAACCAGTGCACCATGAACATCGCTGACAATCCGGCCACCAGTGCAACGAACAAGGCCGAAATGTTTGTCCATCCGGCAGACTGACCAGCCATACCGGCAAGTCCGAAAAAGGTGAACGCGGCGACAAGCGTTTTGAACGAAATCACCGCAAAAATCCAAGTGGAACCGTACACGGCCGCGTCACCGCCGGGGTCTCCAAAATCAAGGTCGTCGGGTACGTTGGCGCCGACATCAAAGTCTACGTCCTCACCGCCCAATCCAACGACGGTCGTGACGAACTGAATGACCAGCAGGGTTCCTCCTACGGCAGCGCAGGCGAGATAAACAAATTCCATGGTATGACCCCTACAATGGGAAAAGGACACTTGGCCGTGAAATCAACTGCTATTCGTTGAAAACACACTTTTCTTGCCAACAAAGTGCCACCGTATGATGGGATACTGGGAATAAAAAGTCAAACTTAGAAGTTAAGGCGTTTGCGACGTGGCAATTTGGGGCACAAACAGCCACCCGCTGACAGGGAATTCGACAGCCCATTGACGGTTTCCAACAAAACTTCTTACGGCTCCGACTTGTCAAGATTGTCAACGGCCAACATTCATGAGTACAATAGCCACTTGCGATTGTTCACACCAACACCTTTTGGAAAGGAGAACGCATGGTTCATCGCAAGGTATCCCTGCTGGTGTGTCTGTTGGCGATCGGCTGTTCGGCCACACAAGACACATCCACGAGCGACACGGCATCAAGTTCGGCAGATGCCACCGCCGCCGTTAACACCGTTAGTTTCAACGTCCCGGACATGACGTGACCGGTCGGTTGTGTCGCAGCGGTTGAAAAAGCGCTGGGCGCGCTACCGGGTGTAGCGAAAGTTGACATTGATTTTGAAAATCGAATGGCCACCGTGGAGTTGACCGAAGAAGAATTCGACACCGAAGGTGCCTTGCAGGCGCTTGAGGAGGCCAAATTTCCTGCGACCGTGGTTAACTGACCCGCGTCGCTCCCATTCTCGGTTGAAGAGTAAACCACACCCTGAACAGAACTCACTGTTCAGGGTGTGTTCATGCGCAGAAGATGTAATTTGCCGATTTGTAAGGCTTCCATTAAAATGGTCCGTGTGCCCTGCACTGGATCGTTTGCACAGTGGTCATTTGGGGATGGGAGACCGAACGGTATGTCCATACCTGTTTCTCGTCGCCATGGGTTCGTTCATAGCGTGAGGGGCGGCGATCTTTCTGATCGCACTGACGCCACACGCTTCCTCGCAAACATCGACAGAACAGGGAGTGTCTCTAAGACCCTGGTAGTCAGTTCTAGAACCAAGTACCTGCGGCCTTCTGTTGTTGGGGGTTCTCAGCATCGGAATGGTCCGTCAAACAAAATATTGAAGGTGTGTTCCCAGTTGATAAAGGAATCCTCACGTGCTTAGAAAGACTCTGTTTCCCACCCTGCTGTTGTTGCCGTGCATCTACCCAACAGCAATCGCTTCTGCAGAAGAGACACCGGATGAATTCCCTCTAGGCAAGCCAATTGACTTATTCGATGGAAAAACTTTGAACGGATGGCGTATTCCCGAAGAAGCTTTTTTTCGTGACCATGGCAAGATATCAGTCAAGGACAGAATAATTGGCTTAGGCGCCGGCAACGCTGGTACCGGTATTACCTGTACGCGACGTGTCCCCCGCATGAATTACGAGCTGCAGCTAGAAGCCAAACGCGTAAAAGGTTCTGATTTCTTTTGCGGTTTGACATTCCCTTACAATGAATCCTATGTGACCTTGATTGTCGGCGGCTGGGGAGGTGGTGCTACAGGACTATCCAATGTCGACGGTGTGTCAGCCATCGAGAATGAGACGGCAACATTTCGCTCTTACAAGCAAAATCAGTGGTACAAGATTCGTCTTCGTGTTACGCACGATAAAATCCTAGCCTGGATTGATGACAAGGAAATAATCGATCTCGATACCGAGAATCGAAGCTTTTCCATTTGGTGGGAACAGGAACCCCTGCGGCCGCTGGGCATTGCAACCTGGTACACTCAGGCTGCCCTCCGCAATATACGACTGACGCGATTGGAAGAGCTCTCTAAATAACCGAAGACGGATCACATCGTGGATCGTCGGAAGTGCTGGTAACGAACCAAAAGTCATCTGTCCGCTGCACAAGAAACCCTTTCCACTAGCTACGGATCAATGTCTGAGTGAAGGGGAGTATTCCGTGAAGGTATTTCCAGTCAACGTCGATGACGAAGAGGTCTACGTGAACTTGCCTCCTCAAAACCAACTGGATGCTTGACTGGCAGCAGAATGACATTGCGTTGGTTGCTGTGATCCTCTGTCAACCGACAATCTGGCATCCACGCTTTCTGAAATGACAGGTTAGGAAAATCTTGCATCTCGATGACACGGTACGTTGGCATGGGATGACCAACGCATGACATCTCAGGCGATTTGTTTACCGCCAAGCCGCAAGAGCCTGCAGACCAATGAAGCCAGCACCTACGGCTCGGTGGTAGAAAAAGACGAAGGGATCACCTATTCGGCTGAACCCCTATCAAGTCCGACTATTAGTTGTTACAAAACGTGCGTAGTTCACCTGACGCGATTGACGCATAGACTTACTATCTCTTGTTGGACGTGCCATGCAAATTCACGCAACCAATGATCGTTTTTCAGAAATCGATGCCGATGCGATTGTGCTCGGCACCTACCAAGATTCTCCTCTTGCCGGTCACGTGTCGGAACTCGGTCCAGGTACCACGGACTTGTTGTCGCAACTGGTCGAATCAAAGGAATTGACAGGAAGTTGTGGAGAAATCGTGCCTCTACTGGGCCCAGCCGGTATCGCCGCCCCTCAAGTACTCATCGTCGGTCTCGGAAAACGTGACAAGCTGGACGGCAAAGCGGCTTTTCGAGCGGCCGGTGCTGCCGCTCGAAAACTCGCAGCGCATCCACGTCAGCGTGTAGCGATGTATCTGGACCCAAAATGGTCTGACGACACCTGGCAGGCTGCATTGGCAGGAGTTTGTGTCGGTTGCCAAGGTCAGGATCTCTACCGCATGGAAAAGAAAAGACATCCGTTCGGAGAATTGTTGGTGAGTGGAGCGTCGACAGAAATCCTGCGCGTGGCGCAAATCCAAGGTGTCTCTGTCAATTTGGCTCGAGAGTTGGTCAACGAACCTCCGGCAGCTATCTATCCCGAATCGTTCGCGGATCGCGCTAGCCAAGTTGCCAACGAGTGTGATCTAGAAATAGAAATCTGGGATGAATCACGCCTTGCTCAGGAACGTTGTGGTGCGTTATTGGCAGTCGCTCGCGGCTCTGCCCAACCTCCTCGATTGGTGATCCTCCAGTATCAAGGAGCGTCCAACAAAAAAGATGCACCGCTGGCCTTCGTCGGAAAAGGGGTCACGTTCGATTCGGGCGGGCTGTCGCTGAAACCGAGCGATGGCATGCTGGCAATGAAATGTGATATGGCAGGTGCCGCTACCGTATTGGCCGCGGTACAAGCCATCGCCAAACTCAAATTGCCTGTGAACGTGCTGGGGGTGATGGGCTTGGTAGAAAATATGGTCAGTGGCGAGAGTTATAAACTGGGAGATGTTCTCACTACTCGAAATGGTAAAACGATTGAAGTACACAACACGGATGCAGAAGGCCGATTGGTGTTAGCCGACGCCCTCCAGGTCGCAGCCGAGCGACAGCCGGCCAAGATAATTGATCTCGCCACGCTAACCGGTGCTTGTGTGGTAGCACTGGGAAACGATGTTGTGGGCGCCATGGCCAACGATCAACCATGGTGCGAGACTGTCATCGAAGCCGCCCAAACATGTGGTGAACCCATCTGGCAACTGCCCATGTTTCCTGAATTTGGCGAGGAGATCAAAAGCGAAGTCGCTGACATCAAGAATGTGGGGAACGGCCGCTGGGGAGGCGCCATAACGGCGGCCAAACTGTTGGAAGAATTCGTTAACGAGATTCCTTGGGTTCATTTGGACATCGCCGGTCCGTCATTCCTCGACAAAGCAAAGCCTTGGTCCGACGGCGGAGGAACCGGAGTCATGGTAAGAACCCTGGTCGAAGTCGCCAGAAAGTATCGTGCCTAGAAAACACAACAAGGTGTTATGGCGATGATGGATGCGCTATCGTTGGACGAACGACAGTCCAAGCCGCATTCTGGCGGTGCATAGCCTCACATAAGGCTTGAAACATCGCATCGTCTTGGAAGGTGCCCACAATGGCTCCTCCGGAACCAGCAAACTTGGCAGAAGCGCCCACCTCGCGAGCTGTCTTGACCATCGCCATATCGCTCGAACGAATACCGTACAGCTCAGCCCTCAGGTCAAAATTGCGATTCATCAAGGAATGCAGTTGTTCAGTATCTCCTGATTCAATGGCTTCTCGTGCGGGAGGAACTAGGTTGGCGATTTGATCCATGGTTCCTTGTAGTCGAGGATCGTCGTTGATCTCATTGCGCAGTCTTCCGTGGACTTTGCCCGACGACTTCGACGCCCGGCGGTTGTAGACAAGGTAAATGGGGGGCAGCCGACTGCTATCGATATATTCATAATGCCCGCATTGCTGGCCATCTTCCCAAGGCATTGCCTGAAAATTCATCCCAACGAGGCCTTCGTAGACTTGAGCCACCCGGTCTTGAAAACCGCAGGCGATCCCTAGCTCGTCATTTTCTACATACCGGGCCAATGCGGCTTGAATCGGCGATGGGATATCGATCTGCAAATGATCCATCAGGCAGCGAAGCGTCGCGACGACAATGGCGCTGGACCCAGCCAATCCGACTCCCCGAGGGATGTTCGTCGAATAACGAATCGTGAATGGCTGTCGAAACAACGAGTCGTCAATGGATTGATATTCATGGCAGTACTCGACGAGTGTTTTAATCGTGGCTTTAATCAAACGATCTCCACCATAGTAACCATCCAGATTGATGTGATCGATCATCTCGTTTAATGACGAGAAAGAATTAGAATCATCGGGCGGTGTCTGGATCTCCATCTGCGCAGAAGGAAACAGTTCGGCTTCGGCATGAAAATCCTTCATCGTCAAAGCGATCGTCTTTCCGGAATAACCATCCGACGGATTTCCAATCAAGCCCGCGCGGCAATAGGCGATGCGTTTAATCAACTGCATGAGTCTAAGAATGGACAGATGGTGAACTGCGAAGAAACTCGTTGAACGAGTCTTTGTAATCTGGATGATCACTTACAAAATCGACAAATGCTTCAAAATAGCTTTTCATGTTTCCGATGTCGTACCTTCGTTCGGATTCAGTGGTAGCCACTCCCAGCACCCGTCCACCTTGGTCGATCCAACGAGCGATCGCATCCGTCAATTGGATTTCACCTCCCTGACCAGGTGCGATGTGAGCTAAATGCTCAAATATTTCAGCTCGGAACACATAACGCGCTGCGACGGCAAAAAAACTTGGTGCGTTGTCACGAGTAGGCTTTTCCACAATGCCTTGCAGCTCCAGGAAATCCGTTTGTTCATGACAGACGTCCGCGATACCATACCGGTGCACATGTTCGGCAGGAACCTTTTCCAATGCAATAACCACATCGGCAGCCTCACGTTCGAAAACAGTAATCATGCGTTGCACGATGTTGGCCTGGCCACGACAACCCAAAATCGCATCTCCGAGCGCGACGACAAAGGGCCGTCCGTCGACGACAGTCTGCGAGCACAAAATAGCATGCCCTAAGCCCAAGGCCTCAGGTTGGCGTACGGCTGATACGGTAACACGGTCGGTTTTTCCAGATACATCGAAGTGATTTTCAATACTTGTCTTGTCGGCCGCCGTGACCAGCAACATGTGGCGGATGCCAGCACGTTCCAGCTCTTCGGCAACATAATCGACCACCGGTTTGTCACCCACAGGTAACAACTCTTTGGGAACGGCTCGGGTCAAGGGCTGCATGCGAGTTCCCTTCCCCGCAACCGGCACCACCGCTAGTTCAACAGGCATCGGGCATTCCTTCCATGCAGAGCGTACGTGGATGATTCGTCAACGAGTTAATCATCTATTGGCGGAATATGAATTTTGCATCGCGTGGGGGCAACGACTCGTCTTGTGAAATGCAAACATCAACGTATTTTAACACATGAGCCTAGTGTGGCACCAAAAGCAAATTCGATGCATTTGCGCTGTTCCGGCGATCACGATAGATTTAGATCCGGCATACGAAGACTACCACTACATTTGAGAAAAGCCGCCAAGGACAACGCTACGAAGCGTTGGGCTCGCGCAGCTCTGCTGAATCACATGAAAATGCCGGTTGGTGATAAGAAACGAAATCCGGCGTTTATCCTTGCTAGGAGCATTCCGTACAGAGACCCGATGCCAACGACTTTCGTCTCAGGTTGCCGCTACCGTAACGACCGTACTTCCTTGCGCAACTCATTGGCCAGCCTGCGCAGTCGGTCTGCACGCTCAAAGTCATTCTGACGATCCATTTGATGGACGTTCGCGTCTAACCTCTGGCTCACCTGCAGCAGCAACTCATCTAGAGGTAGATCGGCGACTCCCATAAATTCGTTTTCATCATGGTCTTGCAAACCACATGGTTCTGCGAGTGTCGGCAGGTCTTCTTGGCAAGGAATTTCGTCCACAGGAAAATTCCCTGAGACAGCAGCGTACCACGTCGTATCATCGGCAGTTGATTCCTGAGCGTCAGCCCGACGGACATGGTCCGCAAATCTCAATGCCTCTAAAAAATCTTCTTCAGATTCGGATGTGAAGGTAGATTCAATTTGTTCGGATTCCAACTCTGGGCTGAACAAAGTTTGGGGGATAGCGTCGGAGCTTATTTCTCGACGGATCTCGGCTAATTCCCGCAGTTCCATTTCTTGGGTATCTGGTAAACGATGCGGCTCGTAAGGAATCTCAACTCGAGTGGATCCAAGCAGCGGTTCCAGACTGATTGAAGTCTCGTCATCGGACCAAGCCTGCGGTGCCAACGAAGGAATCAACAGCCACGAAAGCAAAACGGCTCCGCTAAACTTCCAACAAGTATGATTCGCTTGCAACATCTTGTTCTCCGTATCGATGGGATGGAGTGCAATATGGTCGAAAGTGGATTGCTTTGCGGGCAATAAGGATAACGACTTTCCGTAAAGATCAGAAGGCGAATCCGATGCTATCAGTGATGGCAGCACCAATAAACACATTGACAATCATTGACAATCACCGGACAATTCCGCCTCCCTATCAGCGGGGCTCGGTTCGTCGACTGCTAGCCCAGGATGTACATGCGGATCTTGTTTCCGGTACCGGTCGAATTCGGTTAGTACTTGAATCTTGCTCGTTCTGACCCGCATCTACCCGTCTTCTTGTCGACTTTGGTTTTCCATGCGCTCTCTTGTTCTGGCAACTTGGATCGGTGTACTGTACTTGGCGCCAAATCATATGTCGGGTCAGGATCAAGTTGTACCCACGCAAGAAGGTACAGCGGAAGTCGCTCACTGGGCTGCAGAACCATCCAGGCCTTCTCAGGTGGACCAAGTGCTATCTGGCCAATGGGAACATCAAGACTCACGCCATAGCAGGCTTTCACAGCTACCGCCAAGAGAACCTGCACTGTGGGGATCGCCCGAACACTGTGTCTGCCAGGCGTGTAATATAGCCCACACCGATTTGTGCCCGCCCAGTCTTCCGTTTGGTGCGCGCCTATTCCAGCATCGAGAGCCCAACCACCCGGAGCGATTTCTGGGTAAAGGACAACCGTTGACGGGTACGAGCTGGCGGAATCGTCCTTTGTACGCGAGTGGGTTCATGGGGGCGATGTTTGCTGACGAATTGGTCGCGTCCACGGCGAATCCAGAAAATGGATTCTTTGACGGTGTCCGTGTCGGTTACGACTTTGATCACTATTGGGGCAGCGAAGTTCGCGTCGGCTTTTCGCAGCTGGCGCTACGCAATAGCCAGTCGCTCAGCCGAGAGTTGTTTGCCGACGTTCATTTGTTGCGTTATCCATGGGGTGATTCCCGCTGGAGACCGTACGCATCCGTAGGTTTAGGGTTGGCCAATGTTCGCTTTACAGACAACCAGGACACGCAATTCAACGAGGTGCTGTTGCATGTGCCGGTGGGATGTGGCCTAAAATATTTTTACAAAAAGTGGTGCGCTCTGCGGATCGATGTGATGGACAACATCGCGATTGGCAAGGGCGGAGTGAGCGACCTGCACAATGTATCTCTCACGAGCGGCATAGAAGTTCATTTCGGCGGCTGGCGGCGCGCCTATGCCCCCTGGAATCCATCCTTCCACTACTGGTAAGACAGATCACTCGGGCAGCGGCCTTTCCATTCGTCATGGATCCCTTGATTTTGCCCGTCATGCGCCATGCTATTTACATGTCCTCTGTCATGGGACCAAACCATACAGTCGACGGCAGACGTCTTCGGCATGGAAAGGTAACCATTCCAAATGAGTGTATATGGCATGGCCCATGATGTGTCGATGGATAGCTTGGTCGAGATCTCCATAGTCAACCAATACGGTCGTGCCCTGTTCGGCAACGCGCTTTCCTGCACATAGATGCTCATACAGATCTCGTCGGCGAATCTGGTGTTGCAGGATTCGACCCAGTCGTCGATTTGCAGTCCAAGATCGCCAGTCGAGAATGCTGGGTGGAAAATTCGTATTGGCAATTCCAAACTGCTGAACGTAATCGCCACCCGCAACTCGCATGACTTCTTCCATGGTTGGCGGAAACTTGGCGCGATAAGATGGCACTGATTCGCTCGGCCGATGATACACATAATGCAGCAAGCCTTCGATAGCTGTTGTTGTCCAGCCATAACGGATGGGTGTGCCAAACGTCACACAATCAATCTTGAGATGCTCAAGCGGGTTGCCATCTGACCGTAATAACTTTCGTACCCGCCACCACATTTCCTCCTCTGGACGGCTTTGGCGCACGTAATGAGGTAAAGCGGCTTCAAAAAACTGCTGCCGCAGTGGGCTGGTCGCTGACAATAAATTCGACATCAGCGCGAATACGTTTCCCGCATGACTGTGTCCCCACAACATGATCCTCGCTGTGACGTCTCCGTAACGACGATGGAGTTCGTCAATCAATCGGATGGCACCGTCGGCTCGACCCAAGTGATGGTTCTCGGAACTCCAATGGAACAAACGGACCGGGATCGGGTTGCCACCGGCGAGGTCGAAAGACTTTCGCAACATATCGGCATACGGTTGCGAATAGTTGCCATAGTCGCCCACCACATAGTCCACGGACTGTTTGGCAAGCCGCTTCATCCACGGCGCTGACTGAGGCGCAAAGCGAGCCATCTGCCGTATGATCCCCCACGCGTCGTTGCCTGTAAAAGTACCGTGAACCAGATAGATGGTAGACACGTTGGCATCACACAACATACCACCTGCGGCAGCCAGTCGCCGATCATACTCCTCACTACCCACGGCGGGTTGAGGGGTAGCACGAGTCATTTCGAACGCTGCCGATGGAGGCTCTGGTTTGTACTGCTGGTGAGGAAAAGGTTGTTCGCCTTGCATGTGACTTGACGTGTGGCGCCCAGGACGTTAGGACAATGAAACCATGTGTGGCCGTTTTACACTTCGCGCATCGACGCAACAGATCGTGGATCAATTCCGGTTGACGACAATGCCAGAATGGCAACCACGATACAACATTGCGCCTACCCAGCAAGTCCCGATCGTACGGCCTGCCGAGAAACGACATTCGCGCCAGTTGACCTTTGCCCGCTGGGGACTCATACCATCTTGGGCCAAAGAAGCCTCGATAGGCAACCGCATGATTAACGCCCGGGCAGAAACCTTGGCGGAAAAGCCTTCATTTCGTGCTGCGTTGAAAGTCCGCAGATGCCTGGTCGTTGCCGATGGATACTACGAATGGCAACCCATCGATGGGGCAAAACAGCCTTTCTACATACATCTTGACGACCATGGGCTGTTGGGGTTCGCCGGACTCTGGGAAAGCTGGCCAGGACCAACCGGGACGACACCCTCCGATCCGCTTGAGTCGTGCACGATCATTACCACTGCTGCAAACGAATTCACCAGCCACATCCACGATCGCATGCCGGTGCTTTTGCAACCCGAGGATTACGATCGTTGGCTAGATCCCGAGCTACAACCATCCGAAGGCCTCTGGGACTTACTACAACCCTATGCGGCCGACGATTTGGTAGCCGATACCGTGAGCACGCATGTGAACTCGCCCAAGCATGAAGACGCACAATGCGTCGAACCTGTGTCGGATTGAATGGCTGTCCAATACCGAAACAATGCCTCATCGAGCTTGCGTCACTAAATAACGAATACATTTTCTTGCCACTTCCTATGCTTGCTGATTCCCTATTTCAAAGTGACTCTTTGTTTAGCGATCGGCTTTCCAGAAGGCCATCACACTAAGTGCCCGAGGAAGCACTTCGGCTATGCACGACGGATGAAGTGTGCCGCAAAACTGCGCACCTGATGACCATTGAGCACGTGTACCATGCGCAATTGTTGTACCGTGGCCTGACTGAATTGCCCCAGAGGTACATGGATCCAACGTTTGTGGAACCGGCGCGCCAAACGCCGCCAACCTGCCCCCGGCGGCGCCGGGCTAAGCAAGGCAATCTGAGGGCTTTGGCTGTAGATGCACGCTGCCGCTAACAAACGTTCTTCCAACGTTTCCGTAAAATCCAACCGATCGTCGTGCCAAATATCTGGAATAGATCGAGGAGGAAACAAGAACATGGCACCACCGTAGGTCCCCAGTCCAATGCCTGGACCCACCATTTCTTGACGAAAGTCTGTCGCGTAAAACGCCAACGTCGATTCTTCGTTGTGCTCGGCAAACCATGTTGTCCGCCAAGGATAGTCACGCGGATCGGCAGGTGAGTCGAACAACATGACGGCGCAGTTTAGATCTCCACGAGAAGGAGGCAAGATCTTGACGTAGATGTCTCCGGAATGCCAATTGCGTAAGGTTTCACGGATGTCGATACCATCCATGACACTTGTGGAAAATTTTTCACTGCGTGCCAAATCCGCTCCCATGATGTCACGCGCGCGGTCAAATACATGGTTGCGGAAGTTTTCGATCAGGTCGTCCTCCGGTGGCCAGCTGCACTGTCCAAAAGGATTCCATTGCATTTGCCAGCGATTCATCTCGTCTCGACTGGGGCGGCGATTCAATTCGCAACTGCGCCATACAATAGGCGGCCCCGGAAGCCGGTTGATCATACTCACCATGTCGCCGTCCGCCATGCGCGCCTGATCGATGCCGAGTGTCACGCGAGGAAAACCGGTCTCTTGATCGTACGGATAGAGGCGAGCTGTTTGCGCTACATGCAGCGCGTATTGGTCACCAATCACCTGTTTAGCGGCCACAACTAACGTGTACAGGTCTGGTGACATGCGTCTTTCGATCAGTGATAAATTGCGCACGTACTTGAGACAGCTGGCCAGCAGAGCAGGTGTAATGTCACGGGATCGGCGCCCAAGATCTTTGCGGTAATGATCACGAGCCGAGATCAGCAACTCCTTGACACCATCGATGGTCAAGTTTGTGTCGTCTTCGAGTTCCGATCGAGCACGTTCGTACAATCCCGTGACAAACGGTAATTCACCAAACATGAATGTCAAGGTTCGAGGATCCGGTTCATAAACCGAAGTCGTTTCCACCATGTCATGCTCGGTTTCGCACGGCAAGGACTGCGTAAATGCCTGCCGGATCCAGGGCCACTCCAAAAGAGAGCAAACAAATAGAATGGACCGATAACGCGACTGTAACTCACGCAGCCGAAAAGCCATGTGCCGGACACGCTGTTCGGGTTGACCTGCAGGCGGCCGAGCAATTGCCGGCATGGTTGCCGCCGCGAACTGTTCAACGGACACCCGTTTGAGTGCATAGGGGTCCGGAAGCACATCGCTCCACGGTTCAAATTCTGAGGTTTCTAAGTCAATGAATTCTCGTGCGAGGTGCTCGCCCAACGCCACACGCAACGCCATGATGACACCCTGGCAGGGATCGATCGGTACGAAACTCACTCGTCCATCTTCTTCCGCCAGTGATTCGTCATCCTCGCCATCCGACCATACATCTCGACCAGACCACGCGGATTCCGCCTGAGTCACCACAGTCGGAGTGGGCAGCCAAGTAATAGCCTGCTCGACATCCTGTTGAAATGACATAGGCAGTGGCACAGCCACACAGTCGAATGAGTGATCCAACATGATGTTGCGTACTGCGAGTGCGCATTCCCCGCTGCCATGGATAATGGGCAACATGACAATGTTTTCGCCAAGCCTGAGGACGTTGGAAATGGAACTCATGCGGATCCTGGATCACGTGTGGCGAGCAATACGCTCGGATCTTTCCTGAACCGATAACCTCCACCGAGGCGATGTTTGAAGTTCCCAGTTAGGGGGTTCCCAGTCCAGGGTTCTCGGTTCCCAGTCCAGGGTTCTCGGTTCCCGGTTCAGGGTTCTCGGTTCCCGGTTCAGGGTTCTCCGCTTCCAGGGCTGGTGCCGAGCGAGGTCAGGTTCAAGCCTAGAACCGTGTACTTTGAACCTCGATCGGTGTGCGCCCACGACTTAAACAACCTCGGTACGGCCTGCTTGCATTCTTGAGGTTACGTTCCGGCTAGTTGGCCTACGACATACGGACCACGCGGATTGACCGCAATGGTGGCCTGGGGACCGTACGTTGCAAGTGCCTCGACGACCGCCGCCTCGACACTTGGTGCACTCTCGACAAACAGGCTCTCGATCACCTCAGCCGACAATCCATCGGTAACCACTTTCACTTTCGCTTTGCGACAAATGGCTGCCATTTTTTCCAACTGCCATTGGTCCATGACGAAATGTTCTTCTTGCAACAACCAATCGACAAACTGATCGATGGTGGCATGTTCTTGAAATAAACTCTGGAATGGCTCGCTTCCGATGCCTTCCGACATGCTGGCAGCCACGATCACCGTGCCACCTTCTTTCACAATCGGCAAAGCGCTGCACATTCCTTTGACGGACTGATAAAAGGTTGTGTCCAAGGGATACCCGGCTCCACTGGTAACGACAATATCGACAGGCTCCGCTACCGTATCGAACACCAAGCTGCGAACAAACTGAACACCTTCTTGAAATGCGGCCAGCATGTCGCCGGCAACAAAACAAAGCGGCTGTCGCGCCGAATCAATAATAGCGTTGACGATGAAATCACATCCGGCTTTCTGCGCAATCCACGTATTTTCTTCGTGAACTGGATTCCCTTCCAGGATGCCAGTGTCGGCGCGTGGATCTTCCAGTATGCTGGGCCCGTGCCAAACTTTGATCGTTTCCAATGCCGCGATACCCGGACAGATCACTTTCCGTCCCCCCGAAAAACCGGCCATAAAATGTGGCTCGATCAGCCCGGTGGTGATCTTGAGGTCAGCTTCCAGGTACCGTGAATCGATCCAGATCGGCACTCCACGAGGGCTTTCTCCCAGATAGGTGTGCGCCTTCAGTTGGTGGCAGTCATGATTTTCGATTCGGTACTGTTGAGCCACTTCGTGACCGACAAGCTCCCGGATCTCGTCTGGCGTATTGCCGCGGTGAGCGCCGGTGGCAACTAGAATCAAGATCTTTTCGCGTGGGATTCCGGCAGATTCCAACGACGCCAACAGCAAGGGCAAGATGATGGCATTCGGCACAGGACGCGTGATATCACAGATCAAGATGCAAGCACTCTGCCTATGCCGCGCCAATTCTTGAAGGCTTGGTGTTCCGGTCGGAGCTTCTAGTACCTGTCGGACAGCAGCGCCCGGATCGGTCAACGGATCGACCGAATGGTGAGACAAAGTGTGCACGACATGATCGTCAGGAAGTTCAACGGTGAGTCCTTTGCGACCATAATCCAATTCAATATGCATGGCGAATGGATCCGAATTGTGGGCCCGCACATCAGGCAGCCTGGAAAAACGGCAATCAAACAAAACGATTATTACTGTATTCTCTTCGGGACCGGCTGACCAGCCATTCCTTTAAAGTTCTACTGTGCTTCAAGCGATGATTTCCTGTGAGCATGGGTTCGTCCCGTAGAACTCCATTGTCATGAAGCATAGCAAGCCAACAACACCAGACCCTCGGTAAACCAAAAGTAGTCTGGTCCCCCGACCTAAATGGTTGGGGGACGAGCTAGGGGCCCAGCCTGCATGACGGCCGATTTTACTGACATCATTCGGAGAAAGCGCCGCGCCTCAAACCTCTTAAAGCGATCAGTGCTAAACCGGCCCCGGCCAGCAAGCAAGCCGAATTGGGTTCCGGGATCAACACCCGTGAAGTCGCGGACGGACGGTACACATCCTGTAAGAAGCCAACGGCAAGTGCGTTGAAGTCGACGATGTCAATGTCATTGTCACCATCAAAATCGCCCTGCTCCCAAGTCAAGTCAATGGGCGCGCCATGGGGAGCGTAAGAAACTGCCAGCGTGTTAAAGTCAACAATATTGATTTCCATGTTCCCGTCGGTGTCTCCTGGAACTGCTGCGACATTCTGTAACATGATATCGCTGCCCGTGGGTACCACATTGCGAAACATTCCATCTCCGACCGAGATGCCAAACGAACCGTCGGGGTGCGTGAACCGTTGCATCGTCACATCATCGTTATACAACACAAATTTAAACTGATTCGCGATACTGCCCGCCTCCACAATGGTGAATGAGTCGAAGGTTCCCCGTTCGGTGGGGGCTTGATAATTGTTGATCGTCTTGACATGCAACAGTCCGTCCAGGTGAGCCGAATTGTCGACGCGCAACACATCGTACTGGCTAACGGGAGTCAATCCGCCAATCTCAACTTCCAAGGTCCCCGTAGGCCCCTGAGAGAAATCAGCTACTCTCAATCTTCCGGCAGAATTCCCAGGCATTATGGTTCCGGATTCGTTGCGCAAAAGTGATGTGATGTATCCAGTGCCCTCTACGGTTCCTTGATTGACCACATCTGCCGAGCCTGACAGAGAACCGTCTACCGTGAGAGTTCCCTCAGGCCAAACACTTACAAGTTGGTTGACATTGACCGTAGCGCTCGGTCGGATCGTCAATGAGCCGGGCCAGACAGCCGCAAAAGCATCCCCGCCGATATATAGGCTTCGGTCGACGTCTAACGTCGTCGATGACAATACTTCGTCGTGATCCACGACGATCACATCAGGGATCCTGTAGCCGAGGTCCCGCAGAATTCCACGATCGACCAGCGACCAATGGCGATTGGTCGTAGCAATCCTAAGCTGGTGAGCCAACGGATCGGTGCGATCATCAAGGTGGCTCAGTGAACTTGTTCGAAATGAATTGGGAGTAAACAGTTGCACGCGCTGACCATTGTTGGCAGCATTAGCGTGGTGACCGTCGAAATAGACGGCCGTCGTCAAATCGCTGAGGGATGCTCCGCCCATCGTGTTATAACGACCCGAGGAAACCAGTTTGGTGCCGCTCGCATTCTCCAGAAAAGCATCAAAACTCGCATAGGTGTCAAAAAAAGCATCCTGTAATCCGCGTCCGTTTTCACGGAGCAAACTGGACAAACCTAACAAGTGCGTTAACTCATGTAGCGCGACGGAACGAAAGTCATGGTGCCCTTTGGGGGGCGCATCGGTGCCCGTATGCCATTTGCGAGACAAATCCCAGGTCATCGATCCTACTGCGCCGTCCGACGAATTCCGTCCTGTTTGGATGTGACTCGCCACCAAACCAGATTGAAAAGAATTAGCACGGATCGTGTAGTTCTGTCCCGCTTGAGCCAGCGCGTTTTCGGAAAGCTCCTCTGACAGCTTCACCGTGATCTGCAGCGACGCGGTATGATCGAGCTGCTGACCAACCCACTGATCAGCAACTTCTTCCAAAGCTTGGCGGCGCGCCTCTCCCTCGTTCGGATCATCGAATCCTTGCCCCGTACCTTGCGCCACATCTTGGTAATTAAAGCCAAATGTGACCGCCGCCCGCGCGCTGCCGTGGCCTGTCGGCGAGCCATCTCCGGCAACCCAACAAGCAACGAACGCCAGGATCATCGTTAGTACCCAGCAAGCCCGTTCGAAGGGGAAGAACATTCGAAATTGCAGGCGCAGCACTGCTTGATTTCCTAGTGGATGAGTATCGCAGCAGATCCCCCTAGTTTCATGATAAGCTAACCCGTCGTAATTCGCTAACGAATCCTTCCGCTTAACCGGCACAACCGAATCATCGACTCGTCCTTTAACCTTCCACGGTAGCACGCATTTTCTCGAGACCCCATCTGGCAACTTCAAACGGGTCCTGTGCCCACAGCTCTTCACGGAAAAGCTCCAAGGACAAGTATCCGTTGTATCCCGTCCCCGAGAGTAAATCGACGTAGCGCCGCAGATCCAGGTGACCTTCGCCCGGCATCACCCGGTTGTGATCGTGTTGGACTTCACGCGGTGGATCTTGAGGAGCATCGTTAAAATGACTGACCGCGATTTGCGATGCGCTCAGTTTGGCGATAGATTCCATCGAGCCACCACCACGAAAAATGTGAAACGGGTCCAGGATCGTGGTAGCCTCTGGGTGTCCAGATTTCTCCATCACCTGCATGGCGTCTTCGATCGTGTTCAATTGGTCTACAAATCCAAGAAATTCCATCGACGGTTTGACTCCCATCGCACAACCGGTTTCCAACAAATGGCGATACCGCTCAGCTCCCAGATCGTAATCGGCTGGCCCTGCAGGAGGTGACGCAATGATATAGGAAGCCCCTAATTGGACTGCGTGGTCCATGCGACGTTTGCATTCCTCAAATACCTGACCATAACTTCCTTCGTCGGCGTCAAACCATCCAGGCAAATAGATCGTTGTCGGCACCGCCAGTCCGTGATCGTCTAAAGCCTGTTTGACTTCGCTCAACGCCCCACCACCAGACAGGTGTTCATCTAGTTTATCGTGCCACAACTCGATGGCCGCATATCCGGCCCTGCCTGCAGCTTCGATTTGAGTCATCACCGGTGTTGTACGGATGGTGCTGCCATTCAAACAGTATGCAAAACGTGACATAAAAATTGTCTCCCAGAAGCAGATTTGGTAAATGTTTCGCAGGATTGCTTATGGATCCAACCTTGGCAATTTCTGGCACGTCGTGCAACAGATTGGAAAAACCATCGTACAATCCTGCCAACGGATGATTTTTTTGCCGACCAAGTCGTTTCATGACAAGCCAAACGTTGCGGTGAACAGAAGAATCTACCGCTGCTCACGCGGTCGCCTTGGACTTGCCGTCAAATAGGGTACGTGTCACCTTCAACAAACACGAGATTTCAAAGCTTACACGTCGAGTCCACCTTGGTGGAAAGTCATGAGGCCACCTTCATCTAAAACTGGCTTCAAAACCCTCCAGGCGACAACCCTTCGTCCTACGTTTCCACCAACCGTTTTCAGAACTGATCCTTATTTTCAGCCGACAGACAACGTCTTCAGCCAACGTCTTCAGCCGACGGACTACGCAAATCGCCAAGTAAACATGTGTTTCTTACTCGTTGCTGAGGGGAGGAACACTGGGATTAAACCAAGGCCCAACCGTGAGATCGGTCGAACAACTCGTGAAATCATTGGTTCCACAAAGTCACAGCGAAATATTTGACAATTCGTTCGAAGAGCCTTAGAATAAGGGTAGATCTGCTGACTCACCAGGGGTCAAGATCGACGTCGCTGGTTGCCACAGGTAAGCATCGTGAATCGAAACTAAACCCAACCTAAAAATTTTATCCTCTTAGGTATCCAAGCCACTGAAAGCGCCTGGAATTAGTTCTTGCTGACAACCCACATGTGGGTAGTGTCAACTCGAATTAAATCCAGGTGTTTTTTTTGCGCACATTTGTTCCATGAGCCAACTAATTGCCAAGACACAGCGTTCTTCCCAGGAAGACGCCACTGAAAGTCATGACGCACTCCATCTGTGCCTGGAAACATACGGCCTCAATCAACGGTGGGAGTCCCGAGGTTTCATCCATTGGTAAGCACACCAAACTGAAGACTTATTGCACTTTTTAATTTTTACTTCACACAAAACCACAGTCATCAAGCTACTGACCACGCCTGGCAATTGACCTTATCGGATGCCGAGCCGCTGAGACGGACCGGTGTCTCTCGTGTCGTGCCAGGCTTTTGTATTTCGAAGCATGATCGGGTTAACGAATCCTGGGGGTTCATGACTCAGGTCGATCGAGTTCCAGGGGTTCAGAAATCGGTTTTTAGGAGGGAATCATGAGACGAACAAGCATTTCCACGATGCAGGGTTATCCCATTTTGTTATTACTGGCAGTTTTCCTCACGCTTGCGTCTGGCTCGATGGTGCGAGCCGACATACCAGCCGATGGAGAACTGACGTTAATTGTCGATTCTGTCAACCACACCATGACCGTAGTAGGTAACAATGCATCGGGGGTCAGCGGTTTGCAGATCACTTCCCTCGCCGGCGGTTTAATGGACACCGTCAGTAGTCCTGGGTTGCTGGATTTCGTGATCTCTTCCCAAAAACAGTTCTACGCGGAAGGCTCCTTTAGTGGTCGCACACTGGACGGCCCAGCCGATTTATCTAGCGTCTACGATTTTCAGCTTGGCCTTCAAGACCTGGAATTCAAGTATAGTGAGATCGAATCCACACTAGAGAACACGGGATCGATTCAATACGTGATACCTGAACCTTCAACGGCTGTGCTGTTGTTGATAGGCGGTTTTGCTTGGAACTTACGAAGGCGTCGATAGGGCTATTTTCAACGAGTCCTTGAAGGCTCTTCTCCAAACGATTGACTTACTCGATAGAGTCTCCATAGCCTGTGTGCATTTCGTCACGCGTTTCAGGCATTGCCTGGCGTTCGGAAAATCGTCAAAGACGAATACTGCGTCGAGACTGTTGGAATATACGTCGCCTGCCACCGCCACACAGATCAGGACGGCCGTCCAGTGCGAAAGTGGTCATTTCCTCGGCACACCGCCACCAGACTCTTCCTAAGCGATGGACCGGATTGCCTCTTTGATGACGTCCACACAAGCCTTGATATCCGGTACCGGGTCGTCGGGGTTAGCTTCGTGTTCGATGCTGATACAACCATTGAATTGGACTTTGCGTAACGCACGAAAGACGCCAGGTACGTCTAAGGCTCCCTGACCCACAATCACATTGTGATTGATTTTGTTGTCGTTGTCCTTCAAGTGGATCCCGAAGTTTCGGGGGCCCATCAAACGAATCTGTTGGACCGGATCAATGTAGATGTTGTGTGGTGGCAAACCACAGCGAATGAGATGACCGGTGTCCAAACAGGTTCCCACCAAAGGATGATGATCCTGCACCGCCTCCAGAATGATTTCGGCCCGGTGCCACAGATGTAGTTTGCCATTGCCTACGGGACCATGTGGATGGATCGCAATAGCCACATCATATTCTTCTACCAACCGATCCAGGCTATCAAAGCTGTCGGTTTCGGGATCAGCACTGAGCGCTTGAATTCCCAACCGCTTTGCGTGTTCAAACGCACGGCGATTCTTGCCATGGTCTTTGGAAAAGGGTACGACTCCCAAGGCTGCCGGCGTGACACCATGGTCCAGGCACTGCTTGAGAAGCGCTTGCGCTTCACGATCATTCATTTCCAAGGGTGCGTGCCCAGGGTAAAGCTCCACAAAACCCAGTCCCAACGCCTCCATGTGTTTCAAGGCTTCAGGCAATGTGAATTTGCGAAAACAATAGCTTTGCACCCCAACTTTGAAATCAGCAAATGCGTCGGATCCCGCGTCGGCTGCAGAAGTTCTGACGGTAGCTGGTACGAGCAACCCGGCAGCAGCTCCTGCCCCAACCTGTAGGAATTCTCTACGTCGCATAAAATTTCTCCTTCGTTCGCCCACTTCGGTTTGGTAGGGTCCATTATCCGGCCCGGTCCATCTGCAAGCAAGAACACATCCGCCAACTCGATCTGCGTCAACATACAGTCCGGGGCCAGATCGAGTTCACGTAAGTCCCTGCAGGATAGAGTTTGGGCAGCCCAATTGCTGGGTTCAGGGGGGCCCACCAGCCCTCTTGGCAGTCTGTTTTTCCCAGAAAGTGTACACCTTGTCCTAAACCTGGCCCCGCTTCATCCTCCCTCTGGAAGGGTCGAGCGAAGCGAGGAAAGGGCTTGAGCGATCGCTTTCTGCCGCCAGAGTCTCAAATAACCTACCCTCCGCAGCCGCTGTTGCGTCCTACTCTTCTGGAGGGAGGAAAAACATTCCCAAGTGAATGGCCTTGAGCTAACTCCGCTACAGAACGCATAATCCCCCCAAAAATAACTCGTTTGTCCCAGTTTGGCCCCTCAGAACGTCACTAGTTGACGTTAATGAGCGGCTAAATCAAGATGATTATTATTGTCAACCGGTGTGAAATATTAGTACGGAACAGAGGTCTTGCTCGCCATGGCTAAGGGTGACGATTTTACGGAAATGCTAATTCGGCAAGGAATTATCAGCGCCGAACAGCTCACCGATGCGCAGGCTGTCGCGTCTCGGGATGACGAGCCCATTGTGGATTCGCTGGTGCGCCTTGGCTATGCGTCGGGTGATGAAGTCATGCGGGCGGTGGCTGAACAACACAGCCTGGAATTCATCAATCTCGAAGACACCGTCATTCCGCCGTCAACCGTCGAACTCGTTCCGGAATCAGTCGCGCGCGAAAACACCGTCCTGCCCTACAAAGAAGAAGAAGGCGCACTGCACGTCATCGTTTGCGACCCGTTTAACCTGGAAACGATGGACAAATTGCGGTTTATTCTTAATAAAAGGATCGAAATCGCTCTGGCGCCTCGGGAAAACATCCACGAAGCGATCAACCGGTACTACGGACAAGTGGCCGAAGAAAGTGCCGACTCCATGCTGCAGGAGTTCACCGACACGGCGATTGACTTTACAGAAACCGAAGACGATAGCATCTCGGACGACGAAGTGGTTGACGAGAACAGCGCTCCGATCGTCCGGCTGGTTCACCTAATGATCACTGAGGCCGTCCAGCTAAGAGCCTCCGACATCCATATTGAACCGTTTGAGGGACGTGTCCGCATCCGCTACCGCATCGATGGCCGTTTGATCGAACGCGACAGCCCGCCTCGGCGCATGCTGGGCCCACTCATCTCGCGTGTGAAAATCCTAGCCAAAATGGACATCGCCGAACGTCGCCGGCCACAAGACGGCCGCATCAAGGTCGAGGCGGCCGGCAAAGAATTGGACCTCCGCGTCAGCGTCATCCCCACCAACCATGGCCAATCGGTCGTCATGCGACTGCTGGACAAGGATAATATCCGGGTTGGCGTGCGGAATCTGGGGCTGGCCCAAAACAACTATGACAAAATCTGGAGTCTGCTGCGTCGACCCAACGGAATCATCCTGGTGACCGGCCCCACGGGCTCTGGCAAGACCACGACGCTGTACGCTGCCCTCAACGAGCTAAACCGCCCAGACCACAAAATCATTACTGCCGAAGATCCGGTCGAATATTACCTGCCAGGGATCAACCAGGTCGAAGTCCGTCACAACATCGGCCTCGATTTCTCGCGCATCATTCGCTCTATGTTGCGGCAAGCACCCAATATCATCTTGGTGGGAGAAATGCGGGACCTAGAGACCGCATCCATGGGAATTCAAGCCTCACTGACTGGACACTTAGTTTTCAGTACACTACACACGAACGATGCGCCCAGTGCTGTAACACGCATGATTGACATGGGAGTTCCGGGCTATCTCGTTGCTAGTAGCGTCATTGGGATCATGGCTCAGCGGTTAGTGAGGGTCAATTGCACCCATTGCAAGCAGCCGATGAGGCCATCGGATACCGAATTGGAAGCTGCCGGGATTCCGGAGTCGATGAGCCAAGATGCTGAATTCATGCGCGGCAAAGGATGTGGTCGCTGCCAAAAACGAGGCTACCACGGGAGGTTAGGGATCTTCGAGCTGATGATGATCACCCCGAGCGTCCGGCAGATGATCTTCGACGGTAAATCCCCGACCGAAATCCGAAAAGTCGCCATAAGCGAAGGCATGTCCTCGCTTTACATCGATGGTGTCGACAAGGTTTTACGTGGAATTACGACGATGGAAGAGGTTTACCGGCAGGCAAAACCATCTCAAGACGATTTTGAACAGTTGCGTCACGCGGGCAATGGGAGCCAGTAGTTCCAAGCTGCCAACGACTTACGAACGAAATGCAGCCCCTGAAATTGCTCGCCATACCGCCAGAGTCGCCTATAATACATACAGTTGGACAGAGAACCTGATCGCTGGGAGAACCGTTTTTTCCCATGGTAGCGAGTGTAAGAACAAAAGAGACGAGAGAGGCACAGGCTTGGTGGCTTCCCCTCCCATCCCACAGGCTACTTGTCTCTACCTGCCCCGAACTACAAACCAAACGTGACGAAAACGTGCCGAATTTGGGATTTGCTTGAGTCATTCAGTCGTGCTGCGAATAATCGTGCATCACGGGTGAACGTTGCACTGTCACTGAATTCGACGAAGCCGGGTCGCAAAGCGTATTCACAGGGCAACAAACTGGTTCCAGCTGGCTAGTCACGAACAAGTAACGTGCGGCCAAATGGTGCTCTTACGATCAGTCTCGTTTCCATACCGAGAAACCATACACCAGAACAAAGCCCGAATCTTCCATTGATCAGCATCGAGAGATGATATCCCCCAGGACCTGCGTCCTGTTTCCTGAATCACCCACAAAGTCAGTCATTCGCCCGGAGATTTTATCAACTTGTCGGCCAGACCAAGCACATGCGCTGTTCCGACAATGACTCACGAGACCGTTGGTCCAAATGACTCACGAGACCTTGGTCCAGCCTACGACAACCGATGGAAGCCATCCGTCTGAGAAGAGAACAATCGTCTGAGAAGAGAACACCATGCCGATCCTCATTGACAAACTTTTGCAAGCGTGTGTCACCAAGGGTGCCAGTGACATTCATATTGCTGTAGGCCAGCCTCCTGTGCTGCGATTGCATGGACGGATGCGACGCTTGGAGACCGAGACGCTGGGACCTGAGGACACCGTCGAGCTGATGAAAGCGATCGCTCCGGAGCGCTGCCAACGCGAGTTACAGGAAGAAGGGGGCAGTGACTTTGGGTTTGCGTTCGGCGACGCAGCTCGTTTTCGCGTGTCGATCTTCAAGCAAAAAGGCAATGTGGGGATGGTCTTACGGCAAATCCCCAATGAGTTCATGACCTTCGATCAATTGGGATTGCCGCAGGCCGTCGCGGGCCTCTGCATGCGGCCTCGAGGTTTGTTTTTGGTCACCGGTCCAACCGGGTCTGGCAAGAGTACCACACTGGCCAGCATGATCAATTACATCAACGATAGTGTGGACCATCACATTATCACGATTGAGGACCCGATCGAATTCTATCACAACCACAAAAAGTCGACGGTGAACCAACGGGAAGTGGGCGTCGACGTTCCCAATTTTGCCGAGGCCATTCGTCGGGCTCTGCGTCAAGACCCGGACGTCATTCTGGTAGGTGAAATGCGTGACTTGGAAACGATCGAAGCCGCCATTCAAGCGGCCGAAACGGGTCACGTCGTGTTCGGCACGTTGCACACCACCGGAGCTCAAGGCACAGTCAACCGTATCATCGACGTCTTCCCGACCAACCAACAGGACCAAATTCGCACGCAACTGTCGACATCCATCATCGGCGTGTTGTCGCAGTGCCTGATGCCCCGGATCGGTGGAGGACGAGTGGCCGCGCATGAGCTGTTGGTCGTGACACCCGGTATCGCGAACTTGATTCGTGAAAACAAGACTTTTCGTATCAATTCGTCGATTCAAACCGGAGCCAAATTGGGGATGCAATTACTGGATGACGCGATCTTCAAGTTGTGGCGAGATAATGTGGTCACCGTCGAAGATGCACTCGCGAAAGCCAACCAACAAGACGAACTGGCAAAACGCATCGCCCGCGCGCGCCAAGGTATCAGCGACGAAGGACCTGACTTCGAAGGCGGCGACGATGATGATGAAGAAATAGCGGCCTGATGGGTCACGCGTGGAATGCGTGAGCCGTACGGCAGGCCACTTGCAGCAAACAACCTTAGGATGGGCCACCCGCCTGTCCACCATAGGCTCGGACCAGCAGCCCGAACCACAATAGTGCAAAACCATTCACTCCAAACTTAGCCCCTACAACTTCCATGGCCATACGACGCATCGGACAAATCTTTGTAGATCTGGGATACATCCACGAAGAACAATTGCAGCTGCTGCTCGAAGAACAGCAACGCAATCCGGGTGAGTTGTTGGGTAAGTTGGCCGAAGACATGGGGCTGATCACCGACGACCAGCTGGCTCAGGCTTTGGCCGAGCAGATGGGGATGCAGGTCATTAACCTGAGCGACGTCACGGTCAGCAAAGACGTATTGGAGCAAGTCAGTGAGCCAATGGCTCAGTTGTACCGCATCGTGCCGGTCCAATTTGATGCCGAAACCGAAACGCTCACCGTCGCCATGTGCGATCCACAGAATCTGTCGATCCAGGACGAACTGCGAACCTTCCTGGGTTTCAATATCCGCGTGGTGGTTGCCACCGAAAACGACATCTTGCGAGCCCTCGAAAAATATTATGCGGCGGCCGGTGAAAGCGTAGAAAAGATTGTGGGCGAAATGAGCGAGGACATGGACCTGCAAAAGGCTGCCGAAGCCTTGGAATCTGGTGGGCCCATCGACTTGACCGACGTCGAAGCTTTGGCCGACAGCGCTCCGGTCCGCAAGTTGCTCAATATGGTCTTACTAATGGCCATCAAAGATCACGCCAGCGACATCCACTTCGAGCCGTTCGAAGACGAATTTCGCATTCGTATCAAAGCGGACGGCGTGTTGTACGAAATGGTACCACCTCCCAGGCATTTGTCGTTTGCCATCACCACGCGCATTAAGGTCATGTCCAATCTGGACATCGCCGAGCGACGCTTGCCTCAAGACGGTCGTATCGAACTGACGGTGGGTGGTCACCCAATCGATTTGCGAGTCAGTGTGTTACCCACGATGTTCGGCGAGAGTTGTGTCCTGCGAGTCTTGGATCGGTCGGTCGTGTCGCTCGACTTGAACAACGTGGGCATGGACGAACCGACTATGAAAGGTTTTCGTCAACTGACCCACAAACCGAACGGCATCATCCTGGTCACCGGTCCTACTGGTTCGGGCAAGACCACGACGCTCTATTCGGCACTCAGTGAGATGAACGATGTGGGGGACAAGCTGATTACGACCGAAGATCCCGTCGAGTACGACATCGAGGGCATCATTCAGATTCCTATCGATTCGGAAATTGGCGTGACGTTTGCCGCTTGCCTGCGAGCCATCTTGCGACAAGATCCGGACGTGATCTTGGTGGGTGAGATTCGCGACTACGAGACAGCTGAAATTGCCGTGCAGGCTTCGCTGACAGGTCACGTGGTGTTCAGCACGCTTCACACCAATGACGCTCCCAGCACGATCACGCGATTGCGTGACATGGGCGTGCCAGAGTTTTTGATCACAGCGACCGTCGAAGGCATTTTAGCGCAACGATTAGTCCGCCGCATTTGCACGAATTGTCGCGAACAAATTACTCCCAGCGACGAAGTATTGGCCCATTTAGGATACAAGAATCGAGACGAAGCGGGAGAAAAGAAATTCTATCGAGGCCGCGGCTGCGACACGTGTAACAACACGGGATACAAAGGCCGCATCGGTTTGTTTGAATTATTGACGATGAACGACGAGATGCGTGACATGATTCTCAACAAATGTACCACCGACCAATTGCGTGAAAAGGCTTGTTCGTACGGGATGGTGACATTGAGGACCAGTGGCGAACAATTCATTCATGAGGGGATCACCACGGCAGACGAAGTGATCCGCGAAACGATCCTAGAAGCATAAACCCGCAGGATGGGCCTCGGCCTGTCCCCCAATAGACAATATGCTCGGCCCAGGCGGCCAAGCGACGAACATTCGACATCAAACTGAGAACACTAACCCGCGACCTGGGGTAACTGGAGCACTGGACAATGCCCACGTATCAATTCGAGGCAATGGACAAGACTGGCCAGGAGATCAAGGACGAGATCGAGGCTGATAGCGAAGATGAAGCCCAGGCTATTATCCGGCAGCAGGGATACTTCGTTACGAAGATCGCTGTCAAAAAAGCTCGCAAATCTGCTGCGACTGGCCGGACCTCCCAACGAAAACGTAGCTTTGCCCTCGGCGGCGTCCGTTCTAGCCACCTGACCAGCTTTACGCGTCAATTGTCGATCCTGCAGGACGCGGGTTTGCCGATCCTGCGCAGCCTGAGAATCCTGGAAGGCCAATTGCGTCCGGGAAGTTTACAGAACGCACTCATTGATACGTGCGAAGAAATCGAAGCCGGTTCCACGTTGTCTGAGGCGTTGGCCAAATCGCCTAGAGTCTTTAACCGGTTGTATGTGAACATGATCAAAGCGGGCGAAGCGGGTGGTGCCTTGGAAGTCATCCTGCGGCGTTTGTCCGAGTTCATGGAGGCCTCAGAGTCGCTCAAGCGCAAAGTCAAAGGCGCCATGATTTACCCGTTCGTGGTGGTCGTGGTCGCCGTCAGTATTTTGACGTTCATCATGATCAAAATCGTGCCACAGTTCGAAAAGATCTTTATTGATTTTGGCACCGAGTTGCCTGCACCCACCTTAATCCTGATCCAGATATCAAATGTCACGGTGAACTATTGGTACCTGATACCTGGCATCCCGATTGGGTTATGGCTACTGATCAAGCTCATCAAGAAATTCAGGGACGGCCGCATGGGCTGGGACATGTTCATGCTGAAGGTATTCGTGATTGGTCCGTTGGTGGAAAAGAACACGTTAGCGCGCAGTACGAGAACACTGGGAACGTTGGTTTCCAGTGGTGTGCCGATCCTGGAAGGGTTAGCCATTACACGTGAAACGTGCGGGAACATGGTGTTTGAGCGAATGTATTCCAAGATCGCGGACGCCATTCGCGATGGTGATACGATTGCCAGTCCCATGAAGACCCATTCGCGTCCCGGCTTTCATCCGGTGGCGATGTTCTTTTGGGTATTCATGTTCGCGGGTCCGGCCGTCGGTTTGCTATTCGCGCCCGGCTTGGCGTTTACAGTCCTACCGATCGTGGCCGCGTTGGCGGTTGTAGGTGGATTGCTCTACGCCACGCGGATGAACAATCGAATCGTGGACGACATCGTGGTCAACATGGTAGACGTCGGCGAAGAGACAGGCGAGTTGGATACGATGTTGTACAAGGTTGCGGACAACTACGACGAAGAAGTACGCGTCATGACCGAGGGTTTGGTTTCGATCTTGGAACCGATATTGATTGTGTTCCTGGGTGTGGCGGTCGGTTTTATTGTGATCTCATTGTTCCTGCCATTGATCAAGTTGATTACCGAATTGTCGAACTAGCGACGTAGCGTCGCCAGACACATCCGGTTTGTGGAAACAAAAAAATAGACATTTGTCATGCTGAACCCCACTCACATCAAGAATCCGCAGGATGGGCCCCCAGCCCGTCCACCATTCGCTCAGCCTGGCGAACTAAGTTATTGGAGTGTGATGATGGAGGTTCGGTGCAAGAGGAACCGGCGATTGGAATCCAGAGATTGAGGAGGGATATTCGCTCACGATTGTCATGAACCGCTACGAACCAAATCAAAACAAGAAAAAGCACGGAACTAGCGGATCGCTACGAGTCATCTCGTAGTCTCCGACACGTTAAACGTCACAGAGTCACGGGAGAGAAAGGAGAAGGAGTCATGCAACACGGATTGCGAACACGGAAACATGGATTCACCTTGGTCGAGATCCTGGTAGTGATTGTGATCATTGCCATCTTGGGCGCCATCGCCACTCCGGCAATTTTACGGGCACTCGATTCAGCCAAGGCTGGTGCTACCGTCGTAGAGATCAATCTGCTTAGCAATGCGGTCGAAGCCTACCGTACAGAATACGGTTCCTATCCTCCGGATTTCAGTGATAAATTTGCTGTCATTAATCATCTCAATCGCATCTTCCCACGTCGCCAAGAGATACTCAATGTTGAGCAGCTTGATGAATATCTAGTCGCAAGCGGTTTTTCACCAGGTGGTGCCTATGCGGTCCACGCACATGCTCTGGTTTTTTGGCTTCGAGGTTTTTATCCCAATCCCGAATATCCAATAACCGGCAACGGCATTGGCGATCGGCAGCCTTTGATTGAGATTAACGTCAACATGATCCAAGGTGATGGCAACCTCGAAACCTTGGATGATGTATTCGTTTCTGCCCAACATGGAAGCGGTATCAACCCACCGTTTGTCTATTTCGATAGCCGGTCATGTGATAATGTCCAGCAAAGCTACTGGGGCGAGTATGGAAGCGGGACTTGTGCGCCAAAGACGTTTTTATGGAACGGCCCCGATGGACAATTGGTAGCCGTCCCCTATTTGGGCACGATACTTAGCAACCCAAATGATCCCAACAGTATCGAGTTTGTCAACGAGAAATCGTTCCAAATCATCGCTGCAGGTCAGGACAAACTCTATGGGTTTATCACTGAATCTAGTAATCAGGAAGACACTTCATACGCCAATATTAATGCCTTGCGTAACGCACTACAGACGAACGTACGAAATGAGGCAAAGATCTTTCCCAATGGCGGTAACTACGCATTATCAGACCGAGACAACTTAACAAACTTTAGCACGAAGCGATTGGGCGACGCCGTGGAATGACGTCGTGAAATCAAATCGTCCAAGCGGGACATTTTTCAGTTCGACTTCAAATTACAGATGCTAACGATCATGCGATTCGACAGCACGCACAACTCAAAACGAAGCGCTTTCACCCTGGTCGAAATCTTGGTGACCGTGATGATCCTATCGATCCTCTCGTCAATGATTCTATTTGCGATGACCAGCGCGCTTGAAATGGCAAAAGAGCAGCAGACCAAATCTCGGATTGCCAGACTAGATCGAGAAATATCCCGCTTGTGGAATGGGTATCTGAGTCGGCGTGTGCCAATCCGGTTTTACAATCCAGATCCAATCGACGACCCTGAAGATGACGCAAACAACATTTCGCCAAGCGATTGGTACGGACTGAAACAATGGCGTGATGCTCGCAAACAAGGGCGGCTGGTGGCGTTACGTGATTTGATGCGTTTAGAAATGCCCGACAGAATCACGGACGTGATAGTACCTCCGGCTGTCGATTTCAACGGCGACGGAAATATTGACGATGCGGACCGACCAGCTGCGTCCAAGGCATATTGGGACATTGCGCAAGCGGCGGGCTGGGACGGGCAGGATCCGGGTGAAATGAGTAATCAGGGAGCCGAGTGTCTCTACATGATCGTTCAATTCCATGTTGGCAATGGCCCCAGAGGACGATCATTTTTTAGCGAGGAAATGGTAGCTGATGTGGATGGGGATGGGATGCCCGAGTATGTAGATGCATGGGGCGAACCAATCCACTTTTGTCGTTGGGCACCCGGTTTTGTTTCATCGTTTCACAGTGCCCCGAAGGACCCTAGCGATTTGAGTTATCTAGATCCATTTGATCCACACGGTGTCGACAATATGTGGGCCTCGGCAAATACTGCCACAAATCCTCAACGTTTTCCCCTGCATCCATTAATCATTTCGGCTGGACCGAATCGACAACTTGCAATTGTTACCGGCGTCGATGGCGATGACCCCATATCGTTTCGCCAGGACATGCCGAATACGCATGGGCTTTTGAAAAACCAATTGAACGTGCAGTACTACATTGACCCGTACCAACAAATTGCTACGGGCAAACAAATTGGAAGCGTGATTGACCCCAATCCGGCCATTTCTGATCCAGCATATTCGGCCAGCGATAACATTCACAATCATTTCGTCGAGACGAATTAGTGCGGGTACTGACATGTGTCATCACAAGATCTCACGCCCAATTCAATTAGTTGAAACATCACGCCGTACAAGACGGGATGGCCTCACATTGATCGAGCTGCTTGTAGTGGTCGCGATCTTGGTAGCTTTGGTCGGCATTACTGCGACAACCATTCGCCCACTACAAGAAGGACGAGACATACGTGAAGCCGCACGTTCGGTGAATGCCTTTCTTGCTGCAGCGCAAGCACGGGCGATGGAGTTAGGTCGTCCTGTAGGAGTATGGTTGAAGCGCATGCCGAACAACCCCAATTTGGTGTTGGAACTCTATGTGGCGGAGGTACCGTCTCCATACACTGGTGACGATATGATTTCGTCGGCCTCAGTGCATGAGACCAACAAAAATATAGTAACCCTGAAGAATGTATCACGTCCCGGAACGGGAACGGGAAACGAGTCTTACGTCAATATTACAAAGGACGATTTTATACGGTTTGGTTATAAAGGTCCGTTTTATCGAATCATAGATTACCCGACGCCGTCTGAAGATAAACC
>JAKVBZ010000416.1 GCA_022448645.1 Pirellulaceae bacterium | reverse complement strand
GACTGACTCTCGAAGAGGGCATTCTTAGTGTGCTGGGGCAGGCGGTACAAATGTTCGGTGTCAATGGTGGGGGCGGCTTCTAATCCCATCGGCGATTTTCGACCCGCTGGTGCGACAATTTATCGACTCGCGGGCCGTTGGATCCAGAGTCGGCACCAGTTATACTGCAGGAGAATTGTAGAACCGGTCCCGTATCGTGTATCTGTCGATTAGCAAAGGACTTGCTGCCGATTTTTGCTTGGGATCCCTCCACGTAAAGTAGCAAAGGTGGGTTCGGTCGACAAACAGGAACGCTGACATGGCAAAGCAGAAACCACGCAAGAAACTGCCCAAGGAACTCGCGGTGATCAACGCCGATAATTGCACGGGTTGTGAGTCGTGTCTTGAGGTGTGTCCGGTCGATTGCATCACGATGAACACCTTGCCGGGAACCCCCGGCATGAAAGGGAATCAGTCTTGGTGTGAGATTGATTTGGAACGTTGTGTCGGGTGCGAGGTTTGCGTTCACATTCCACAAAAGAAAACGAATCCGTACGAGTTACTGGTTTGCCCGTGGGATGCGATTGAAATGGTGCCGACGGAGCAGGTGGCGCAAGTGGTATCTCAGATTGGCGGTCCTCCGGAGTACATCCACGAGAACTGGGATCGTCTTGTCGGCACAGCTCAGCATCTAGCAGAGTTGAAGGCGAATGCCTAACTGTCGGGCAGCATGCTGACGAGTTGCTAACCTGACGAGATCGTTGCGCCGTTATTCTGCCTGCATCTTCGGTTATTTATCTGTTTGCAGATCTAGCCAACGATGTTGTCACTTGTGACTAGGATCGGGAGACGGCGTCGAGGCAGGACTTCAGGTAGTTGATACTTTCACTGGCGAGTCGCTCAACACCAGGTTCGTAATCAAACACTTCGACGGACAGCCAGCCTTGGTAGTTGATATCGTTAAGTGCCTGAAGGATGGGCACAAAGTCGATGTCACCCATGCCGGGTCCTTGCTTATTCGCATCGTTTGTGTGGAAGTGTTCCAAATAGTCGGCTGACGCGTGGATGATTTCCGGAATCGGTTTGGTTTCGGACGACATGGCTTTGACGTCCAGATGGAGCCGTACGTTGGGCGAATCGATCATTTTGGCGAGTTGGATTCCTGATTCGGCCGTCAGCAAGAAGTCGCCTTCTGCCGGGCCCAGCGGTTCCAAAGCGATCACGACGCCTAGACGCTGTAGGTCCTGGGTTGTTCCCCGAATCACGTCGGCGGCGTATTCGAGCGCTTGATCGTGCGTGACACCGTCCAGCAGGTTTCGTTGATCGGGGGACCCCAGCACCATGACTTTTCCGCCCAGGTCGTGGCATAGCTGGGCCAACCGGATGAAGTACTCCGTGGTGCGATCTCGAACGGTTGGGTCGGGAGAGGTCAGGTAATAACCTGTGGTTTTGGCCAGCAGCCAATGGACTCCGATTGAGTCGAGCTGATATTTTTTGAGCAGTAACAAACATCCGGGCGTTTTTAGGCATAAACATACGTAGCAT
>JAKVBZ010000415.1 GCA_022448645.1 Pirellulaceae bacterium | reverse complement strand
CCCGTTGTTCCGTACATCCGTGGGTGAACTTGGCCATCTGGAAAGTAGATGCCGTCCGTACCAATCACGGCGCACTCGTGCTGGATAAAGGGAAGCGTTGCATGGTCGTCCTGGCCGTGAATGACACACAGAACCGCCATGTTTTCTTCTAGAAGTAGATCAAACATGACTTCGTGAGGGGCAACACCACGCTGCGACGCGATCTGCTCAAGAGACAGTCCAATCAGATGTTCGTTGTCTCGGCTGAGGACCCAAGCGACATGAATTTGGTCAAATCGCATTTGGTTGGCGGCGGCACCTTCGGCACAGCGACGTCGAGTTTCTGGTTTTGACAGATTTCCGAGAGCAGCCAGAGGCCCGTCTTTCCACACTTCGTAGGGCAGCAAAAAACTCAGCATGGTCGAGCTTGCTTGGTAGGGATACACGTCAAAGCTCAGATCGACCGTTTTTTGGACCGTGTCCAAGCAGGAGAAGATTTCGTCGTCAGTATACGGGGGAACTCGTTTGAGATGAGAGATATGGAGTGGGATCTGGGCACGCTGGCAGATCTCCGCCGCTTCACGAATTGCGGGCAGTAAACCCAACTTGTAACGCATGTGCGTAACATACAGTCCTTGGAATTCTGTCAGCGCCTGACAAGCGCGGACTAACTCATCCGTTGAGCTATGGCATTGAACGATATAGTCCAATCCAGTGGAAAGTCCAACGGCGCCGGCCTGCATGCCTAGGCGGATCTCGCGTTGGATACGCTGCATTTGGTAATCGTCAACGGGCTGTGGACCAAATCCGCACACCACGGAGCGGACGTTTGCATAGGGGACGTGAAAGGCAGCATTGTGCACCGAGGTACCATCCACTCGTTGCATGTAGTCATCAAGAGATGTCCAGCCGTCGTAGTCGGAAATTCTCAAAGCGTTTAAGGAACGCAGATAATAGATCCATTCCGGCGCGTTATGCGGAGTGACCGGGGCATATGAGATGCCGTCTGCCATGAGGACTTCGGTTGTGAAACCCTGCAGAGTCTTTGCCGGTAGGTGTGCGGATCTCAGCAACCAACCATCACTGTGGTTATGAACGTCGATGAAACCGGGCGCGATCACTTGGTGTTTTGCGTCGATCTCGATTCTGGCCGTGGCGCTACCTAAATCGCCGATGGCTGCGATACGGTCTTTTCGAACGCCCACGTCCGCTTGGTATGCCGGAGCTCGAGTCCCGTCCACGACGGTGCCCCCACGAATGATCACGTCGAATGACACAAGCTGCCCTGACACCGTTCGAGTACTGAAAATTGTACGGGCATTATTATCCGAGGGTGACCGATGTGAATCAAGTACGTGATACCAGATCAAGGAAGGGCCAGCGTGTGAGGCGAAGTGGAATTCTTGCAGGACGCAAGGGAAGATGGGAAGGTGCCTCACACGCTGGTTCGGAAGGGAATCGCGATCAGACGTCAGTAGGCGTCGCTGTTGACCTCCGGTGAGATCGGCCCTGGCTCGTTTAGCATCGACGGTAGGTTACCGAATTTGTTCGATACCG
>JAKVBZ010000414.1 GCA_022448645.1 Pirellulaceae bacterium | reverse complement strand
AAAATACGAAGCGATAAGTGACACTGCGCGTTCCTAGTTTTTCAATGGAGACGTGCACTTCAAGCAGATCTTCAAAGCGTACTGGACTCTTGTAATCGCATTTCGCGGCGACGCGTGGCCAGCTCATCGTGATGCCGTCTCGCTTGGCGACGACACTCGTGCCGATGTTCCGCAATGCGGCATGCTCGGCCTCTTCCATCCAAATAAAGAACGCGGAGAAGTGAGCGACGCCGGCTGCGTCCGTGTCACGGAATTCGACACGCTGCGAATAGACAAAAGGGGAGCTCATCAAATACCTTCACGAGCCTGGTTGGAAAATGGTCGGCGCAAGACAATGGCTCATCCGATCACGAATGAGCCACCTGCAAAATAGCTTCCGTCACTGAAGGGAACTCAGTCCCCAACGTAGGGAAGCAATCCCATAAATCGAGCACGTTTGATCGCCCGAGTCACAGCCCGTTGGCTGACTGCAGAGCAACCGGTCTTGCGGCGAACCACAATTCGACCGTGACGATTTACCAGTTTCTTCAACAGATCGACGTCCTTGTAATCAACGAACATCGGTCGTGGCCGTTTGCCATCGACAAAAATCGGGTCTTTCTTCTTAGCTTTGGTGCGGACTCTCGATTTTCGCCGTGAGCGAACGGGACGTTTCTTAAAGGCCATGGGTGTTCTTGTCCTAACGAACTACCAGTGGTTTACGGACTGGAATCTGGAAACCCGTAAGTATATCGGTTTGCCGACGGCACGCAAGTGCGTCCTGGCAGTTGAACCAGGACGCCGAGGGGCGAGGCTCCAATTTGCCGGTAGCACAGAGAGCCATCGGCAGCTGCTCAGACCCCTCAAGATTTGCCAGAATTAGTCAAAATGCCGCGCCAAAGTCTCTTGGCTCGGCGGAGGTGTAACGAGTGACACGACCACCATGGCCACCAAAGAGCTGAAGAAAATCACAACAACTGGCATTACTTCGTATTTTCCCAACATGACGGCGTATTCGCCATTAGCCCCGAATTCCGAATCTCGGAACAAGTAAAGCCAGCATCCAATGGCGGTCAGGACGCAGGCGTAGGCCCCCCAGGCAGTCAGCCGTTTCCAGTAAAGGGCGGCAACGATCAGCGGAAAGAGGCTGGCAAACCCGCTGAAACACCAGACTCCCATCGCAAATACGCTCTTATAACCCATCAGGCTGAGCCCGTAAGTGACGACGACCACCAGCACGATAAACGTGCGGGCCAACCAGACGGATTGTCGATCGCTTAATCGCTCGTGCCCGATGTAATGCCCCACGATGTCGTTGCTGAAGATGGTGCCCAGGCAGAGGAATTGACTGTCGAGCGAAGACATGATCGCAGCCAGAATCCCTGCGGTCAGTAACCCTGCTAAAACGGGCCCTGTTTGACTTTTCACCAGGAAGGGCAGGACGGCATTCGGGGTGATCGTCGGAGGTAGTTTCAGGGTGGTTGCCCAGATTCCAATGAGAACGCACGGAACCCACACGATCATGATGAAAATGGGATGGCAGACAACCGGAACTTTGAAGGAGTTAGC
>JAKVBZ010000413.1 GCA_022448645.1 Pirellulaceae bacterium | reverse complement strand
CCTGGGCGACCTACTACACGTTCAAGGCAGTTACGTTCAAGACTGGTTGCTGTACGACACCGACTTCAATTGGCGAGTCGTCGCTGCCGATGGTGGTGACTTACGTGCCGTCGCGGACATCGGTACCCACTGGCTGGATCTTGTGCAATTCATCACAGGATGCTCCGTCACCTCCGTGTGTGCCGACCTGCGAACCGTTTACCCGAAACGAAAGCGTCCAACAAAAGCCACCGAAACATTCGCTGGCGAGTCTAGTCCTCCCTCCCCAACCGAAACGGTCGACATCACGACCGAGGACTGCGGTTGTGTGATGCTTCGTTTCGACACAAAAGCCAACGGTTGCCTATGGGTTTCCCAGACCACCGCTGGGCGAAAAAATTGTCTCCGTTTCGAACTTGCGGGGTCCCATTCCTCGATATCCTGGAACAGCGAACAACCCAACTCGATTTGGATCGGACACCGCGATCGGCCAAACGAATCCTTAATTCGAGACCCGGCTCTGATGCATCCTTCAGCCGCTCCTATCTCGAATTATCCGGGTGGCCACAATGAAGGCTTTCCCGATACGTTTAAACAACTTTTCCACCAATTCTACGGCTATATTCGCACTGGTGACTTTGCTACGACGCCGCCATTTCCATCATTTCGGGACGGTCACCGAGAAGTTTTGCTGTGCGAAGCCATTCTACGCAGCCACCGCGAACGGCGCTGGGTTGACGTACATGAACTCGAGACGTAGCCATCAACAGCAAGCCGAAACCAGAACAATGAACTCGCCGTGGTCGAATAAGCCACCGTGGCTCCGACATCCTGAAGCCTCCATCAACAAAGCCAGGCTGCCCCATCGACATTCCGAAAAACAGGACGAATGACGCAACATGTCATCCGACAAGATGCAGTTCTTCTGTAGACACGGGTTTCGAGCGAAAGTCGTGACAGTTTGCGTTCCTGCTGATCTTGCAAATTAAGGGAAATGCCGTGAAATACAGTTACGACGAGCTGGCGGGCATGATTGACCATTCGCTGCTACATCCCACCCTGACGGATGCCGAGCTCGAAGACGGATGCCGTTTGGCAGCTAAGTACAAAGTGGCGTCCGTTTGTATCAAGCCGTACGCAGTAAAACGAGCCGCAAAACTGCTTCAAGACACAAACGTCAAGGTCGGCGCCGTCATTGGATTTCCACACGGCAACTCCTGCAGCGAATCCAAACGTTACGAAACGGAACTGGCGTGTCGGGATGGCGCCCAGGAGATTGACATGGTCGTCAATCTTGGCAAAGCCCTAAGTGGTGACTGGGACTTCGTAGCACAAGATATCAAGACAGTCTGTGATCAAGCTCATCAGCAAAACGCAAAGGTAAAAGTGATCTTCGAAAACGATTACCTCACCGATGGCGGCGCCGGACTGAGCAGTGACGATTTCAAAATCAAACTGTGCGAGATCTCTGAACGGGCTGGAGCCGATTGGGTCAAGACTTCGTCGGGATACGGATTCGTAAAACAGGCAGACGGTTCCTATAACTACCAAGGCGCTACGAAACATGACTTG
>JAKVBZ010000412.1 GCA_022448645.1 Pirellulaceae bacterium | reverse complement strand
GGAATTCCAATTCAGCGAATGGGGTCAGACCGGGAAACCAGAAGTGAACCCTTTGTGGCTGCTCAAATATCTCCCCAATATGCCAGCAAGTCATGTCGCGATCTACAACGACCTACGAGGCCCCAATAACTCGATCACGGTGCGTGAGGCATCACCAGGAGCGGCTTTGTCGGAAGCCTACTCGACCCTTGTTCGTGGCCATGCGGATGTCTTGATTGTTGGTTCGACTGGATCACGGATTCATCCCTTGCGAACTCTACATGCTTCGTTGCAGGAATCTCTGGCGGCCAATCAGGAAGACCCCGCGATTATGTCACGGCCATTTGACAAGACACGCGATGGAAGTGTGGTCGGTGAAGGTGCTGCAGCAATGATCTGCGAAACCTTATCCAACGCTCAAGATCGCGGCGCGAAGATTCTGGCGGAAGTCGTGGGTTATGGAAGCAGTGCAGTTGGAAAAGCTCCTGATGGTGATTTTCTTAAACAGGCGTTTATCAATGTCCTGAAAGCTGCGATGGGTGACGCTGATCCAAAATCCGTTGGACACATCCATGCCCACGGACTTGGGACTCAAGAGTGTGATCGACAGGAAGCAGAAGCAATTCGTGAAGTGTTTGGCCCGCCTGCACAACAACCACCTGTCACCACTGCCAAAGGGCATATGGGAAATCTAGGGGCTGGCGGCGGAATGGTCGAACTTGTGGCCAGCCTCAAATCTTTGGGAGGAGAATTGTTTCCCATCAGGAATCTATCGAAATTGGACTCGGATTGTCCCATCAATGCCTGTTCCGCAAGTGGTGTGCCTGCTGGTAATTCATTCATCAATCTCAACATCACGCCTCAGGGGCAGGCATCTGCGACTCGCATTCAACAATTTGCTTGATGCAGGCCCGCTGGTTTGCTCGATCAGTTTGAACGGTCTGATTTCCAGACCAGCCTGCCGTTACCGTTTTCACGTTTGAATTCGCAAACCCGCTGTGGACTGTGCCTTTGGGTCTCTTTATGGGATCAACCAGAACATGCCTGTCATCGTAGCGGCTTGGGCGATCGCGCCGCGGGCACTGATGGGTACAGGTGGCTTAATCCAAGGAGCACAGTTGCCAGGCCGGTAATAGCCCAGTGCATACTGACATTCCGATGGACAGTGAACACCCATTTTGTATGGTAGTACTGCGATATTTGCAAAGAAGTGGGCCGATTGGACCACCGGTTCAAGGATCGGTCCGCGAGTGTGTCCATAACGTTCCAGATTCACATCCTCAAAGTACAGCGGATGATGACATAGGTTCGATGCTTTCCAAGTCATCGTTAACGGCGTCCACTGCCGTGGAGTGTAGGCGACTTGTTCAATCAGACACTCTTTGGGGAGTCCCCAATTATCTGCGATGTAGGCTATGTCACCTTCGCTGAGTTGGTTGATTTGCAGCGCATCTTTCGAGCCTTCGTTAGTCTCGATGATTGCTTTTTCATAGGCCAAGTCGTTTAACCGACCGGTGACAATGGCGTTCCCATTTCGATCATGCCAAGTGCGGATCGCCTGCTTTTCATCAAATTCTTCCTTCAATCTCTGATA
>JAKVBZ010000411.1 GCA_022448645.1 Pirellulaceae bacterium | reverse complement strand
AGCAGCAGCACTGTTGTTATCAGGATGCGGGCAAAAGCAAACCAAGGGCGTTGTGATCAAGAACCGCGGTTCCGACACGTTGGTTCAAGTTGCCACTGCTTGGGCAGAAGAGTACAAGAACGCCAAACCTGATGTCACCGTACAGGTCAATGGTGGCGGATCGGGAACCGGCATCACTGCACTGATTAATGGTACCGTCGATATTGCTAACTCCAGTCGTGCCATGAAGGACAAAGAGAAAGAACAGATCAAGGCTAAGTTTGGTGACGATGCCACGATCAACGAGTACATCGTGGGCTACGACGGAATCGCGGTCTACACGAACACGGAAAATCCTCTAGAAGAGATTTCCATTACGCAACTCAATGGAATCTACGCCGAAAGCGGTACGATCGAGAATTGGGACCAAGTTGAGTCCAGCCTCTCGGGTGAAATCCAGCGTGCCAGCCGTCAAAACAACTCGGGGACTTACGTTTTCTTTCGCGAAGCCGTTTGTGGTAAATCTGGCGAGTTCAAGCAAGGTGCTAATTCGCTAAGTGGATCGAAGGAAGTGGTCGAATTCGTCACCACAACGCCGAACGCGATTGGCTACAGCGGCATGGGTTATAAGACCGACGACGTCAATTGGCTGGCAGTCTCCAAAGAAGACGGTGGCGTCTCCTATGAGCCGACCCCGGAGAATGTCCTTTCCAAGAACTATCCAATCGCTCGTCCTCTGTTCCTTTACACAGTGGGTGAAGAACCGGATGCCGTGAAGGCCTACCTCGCTTGGATTCAAGGAGCGGAAGGTCAGAAAATTGTTGCCGCACAGAAATTCGTTCCTGTTAATTAATCTAAGGCGTTAGTTTCGGCATGGCAGAAACCGAATCGAATCCCTCGCCCCTGCGAGGTCGCAGAAGACCCAACCGTGTGTTCCACTGGTTGGGTCGCACGTTAGACTCTTTGGAGCTGCCGATCCAGCTGCTGATTCGCATGTGTGGCTGGAGTTCCATCATCTTGGTGGCGGCTATTTTTTACTTCATCTTTCGCGAGTCTGGCGGCATGTTGGCGCGACTGGATTGGGGACAGTTCTTCGGCAGTTCCCGTTGGATCCCCAGTCCGGCAGAAGGCAATGCCCCCAGTTATGGAGCCGCCGGGCTGTTGTTCGGAACGATCTCCGTCACAATCGGATCGATGCTGATTTCCGTCCCTCTAGGCCTGGGAGCCGCAGTCTTCGTCTCCGAATTTGCCACACCCCGTGTCAAGGAAACGTTGAAGGTTGTGATTGAGCAACTGGCCGCCATTCCATCCGTCGTATGGGGCTTTATCGGCCTGACCGTGATGGGTCCGTTGTTGATCAAAATCACAGGCGAAAACGTCGGGGTCAACATGCTCAACGGCAGCATCATCGTCGGCTTGATGGCGGTCCCCGTAATCGTCTCCATTTCAGAAGATGCTCTGCGTTCGGTCCCCGATTCTTATCGAGAAGCCGCTCTTGCCCTTGGTGCCACGCGTTGGGAAGTGGTTTACAAAGTCCTCTTTCCCGCCGCTCGTAATGGCCTACTGGCGGCCTGTATGCTTGGCGTCGGTCGCGCGGTAGGAGAA
>JAKVBZ010000410.1 GCA_022448645.1 Pirellulaceae bacterium | reverse complement strand
CGAACTGAGTATAACAACCGTCGAAACTTTCAGCGGGTTGTTGTGCCAGCATTTCAAAGGCGTCGGCCGCCTGCAGCGTGACATGGAGTGACTTGCCACTACGTTCTGAAAACCAGGGGGTCATGGCTTGTCCGGCTGCCACTCGTTGTGGATTGTGATCAAGACCCGTGATGGTCGCACCACGCATTGCCAGTAAGTGTGCCTGCGTGGCAACTCCGCATCCCAGGTCGAGTAGATGAGGTTGAGTCGACTGAGGGTTGAAGCATCGATCGACGTCGCGAACGAAGGGCGCGAAATGATGCAGAAAATGATTCTGCCAGGTGATGTACCGGTCGTAATAGTCGTGCATTTGGTCGACCGCAGTCGCCGGAACTTGATCATCGCGAACGGCTGCCAGAAGTTCATTCAGAGCGCACTCGACAGTCGCCACGTCGAGTGGCGAATGGACCGCGAAATCCGAAATGGCTTGAGGCGTCTTGGACAAACAGACAAGTCCTGATCAAAAACCGAATACACAACGTAGGATCGTTACGATCGATACAAGCTGCCCGCGAAGTAGGATCACACCGATCTTCCCAACAGAGTACTCTTATAACATGACTCGACAACAACTACCGGGCGCTCTTTCTGGCCAATTATAATTGAGGAATTGAAGAAGTAGTCGCGACTCGGAGATTTCTACAGCTGCTATCGGTGATCGGCGTTATGTATCGCCATGATCTGGCAGTAGAGCGAGTCGGAATTAGAAGCAAAAAACGTATGTCCGACGATCCGCTGCCAACCGTTCCTTTTTTTGTGGTCGGAAATCCACGATCCGGAACGACGCTGCTGCGCAGCATTCTTTGTGGACATTCGCAAATTGATATTCCGGACGAAACTGGCTTTCTGGCCCATCTCGGTCGTTATCAATCCCGCCGGCTCAGCCGCGAAGAGATCGAACAGCTGGTCGGGGAGCTCGGAAGTATGAATCACGAGTGGTCCGGATTGGTCGACGATGTCGACGCCTTTTGCGAGTCGTTGCCCGAGTCCACACTTCGACATGCCCTGGATGCTCTCTATCGAATCAAGACGAATGACGCGGCTCGATGGGGTGACAAGGGTCCGAGCTATGTGCGAGTTTTACCCACCATTAACAAGATTTTTCCAGATGCGAAATTCATTCACATTATTCGTGATGGTCGTGACTCGGTACTCTCAGCTTTGAAGAAATGGAGTGACCGATACTGGTATTACGATACCTATTATTTGCTTCAAACCTGGAAACAAAATGTGACCCTCGGTCGACAAGCGGCAAGCTGGCTGGGTCCGGAGCGTTATCTGGAAATTCGTTATGAGGAGCTTGTAGAAAACACGGAGGCTACGGTCCGGAAGATCTGCGACTTCCTCGATGAACCTTTTGAAGCCACGATGTTGGAGAATACGGCGGCCGGAAAACGCATTGCCGGCCCAACGGGGCACCACGAGGTGGCAGCGCCGGTCAGTGTTGGCTCGGTTGCCAATTGGAAAACGAAGATGACCGTGTTTGATCAAAAGCTCAGTGAACAAATGGTCGGTCCCTTGTTGCGGGAGCTTGGTTACGACGTCCCTGA
>JAKVBZ010000041.1 GCA_022448645.1 Pirellulaceae bacterium | reverse complement strand
GTTGGCAATACGTTTTGTAAAGCCTCGGTCAAGGGATTTTGGCGTGCAGGGCTCGCACCTGTTGATGCTTCTGGAGGCTGTTTTTTGATGATATTCTTTTCTCGTTTCCAGAACGACAGCACGATAGCTCCGACCAACAACAGCCCTCCGAAAATGGCAAATGGGGCGAAGATGGTTTGGCTGTATTCAAGTTGATTCTCGGTCCAAGTCAATAACTCGCTGGCCAGGAACGGGTAAATCATTGCTGGAAAGGCAATGGCAACCAGGTTGACCGAAAACATACCCCGTTTTCGAGCAGGAACGAGGGAGATCAGCAGTGTGGGAACCGCCACCGAAAACAAGCCATTGAAGAACCCGAAGAGGGCCAACGAGACCTGAATGGCCAACATGGCTTGGCCGACGCCTAAGATCAGAAAGGCGATCGCCACGCCGATCATCGCAAACTCGGCCACGCGACGGGGGCCAAACACACCGATGAGTGGTCCCACTAGCAGCAAACTCGGTATGCGAAACAGATTTCGCAATCCCATCGTCTTGCCGAATTGTTCCGCAGAGAGCTCATACATCTCCATGATGCGTGGCCCCAAGACGGGAAACATGGAGTTGCTGCAGCTTGCCAACATGGTAAGTCCGATGATGACGGCTGCCAGGCCCCAATTGGGCCTGGTATTTACATTGTCTTGATGGATGGTAGGCATGCGTTACTGGGTCCCATATTTGTTTCACGCGTGATTGGTCAAGGGCCACTTGTCTTCATGAGAATGTTGGTATGCCATCTGATCGAAATGTGGCCACATGGCTCCAGGCGCGGCAACGTAGCGAATGTCCGCCGCGATCGGTGCAAAGTTTCCGTAGAAGTGTTGCATCGACTTGACGACCAAGATTTGTTGTTGCGTCACATCGATACCGAAGCTTGTGAAGGCTTCCGGACTAAAAGTCTGTGATCGAAGGGAATTCACGACGATCTCAATGCCCTGAGTTCGCATGGCGACGGCCGAGCCCAGTGGAAAGGTTCCCCGTTTTTCACCTTCACCCATATACTGGACGGCGTCGGTCTCGATTCTGGTCACCGTTACCTGCAAGTCGAGTGGATCACCTGACATGGGACCCATCTTGCCACCCAAACGCAGATCAAATGTGGCTCCTTCGCCAGCTTCGATGGCCACGGTCACCGCCACGGGATCCCAGATACAAGCCAGGGCGGCGCCTTCGATGCCACGTTCCAACATCCGTCTCAGCATGAACGTTGAGTCGTTGGGTGCACCACCACCTGAGTTATCGGACACGTCAGCCAACACGACCGGTCGCGTTGGATGTGCGAGAGCGTGGTCCAGAGCTTCATCGATCGTTAGGTACTCCGGCTGCAGCTGATCGCGTAATTCGAAGAATCGATCACCCAACGACTTTGCCAAAGCGTCTCCTTGAACAGCATTGTCATTGGTCACGACCAATGTGCGTACTCCCATCTCCGGTACGTCACCCCAAGGAAAACAGTGCGAAAGAGAGACAGACAAGATGTCTTGTTCCTGGTGTTCCAAAGCGATCATGTCGTCGACGAATCCTCGCATCGGTTCGGAAGACGTATGGAAAACCCCTAGCATTTTGCAGTCGTGGAGCGACATTTGTGGTTTCCATTTTCCGGATAGTGTGCCGGTGATGATGCCAAATAGTTCCTCCGCGCGCTCTGCGAAATCTGTATGTGGGTATTCTTTGAAGGTGACAATGACGTCTGCGAGATCCACCATCCGCCGAGTCAAGTGGCAATGCAGATCCAATTCGACGCCGATGGGCGTAGTCGGTCCGACCACTTGGCGTACGTGGTCTAACAAATCACCTTCACAGTCGAGGTATCCGTCGGCCACCATGGCGCCGTGCATGTTCAGTAGCACAGCGTCGACTGGCATAGCGGCCTGCAGGTCGGCTAGGATTTCGTCGCGATATGTTTCGTAGACGTCACGCCGTGTCAGGCCAGCTGGTGTAGCAAAAGCGGCCAGACTTTCGCGAACTTCCCAGCCGAGCTGTTCGGCGAGTTGCCGCCAGACAACCAGCGGTACAGCATACATGGCCGGATTTTCCCCATGATCGCCGTGTCGAGCCAGGTAGGTTTCTTCAAAGTTCTGAAACCCGGTGGCAAATGGAGAAAACGTATTGGACTCAGTTCCCAATAAGGCAGTGAAGATTTTCATGAGAATGGATCCGCCCTTCTTCATACGATAGCCATTTCGTCCGACGGTTCAGGGACTCACAGTTTTAATCGGTAAGGGGTATAATCGGCAAGCTCCCAGCGGAAGGTGCCGTGTGAAGAGAATGGAGATGTCACTGCCGAGAAAAGATGTTCGGTAATACCATCGGTCGTTTGGAATTAACAGTAATATTTTTCGTAAGGCTTATTTTATGTCACAGACTGCTACGACTCGCATGACTGGTGGCCAAGCTGTGGTTGCGATGCTTGCTCAACACGGCATTGAGTGGATCTTTGGAGTACCTGGCGGGCACACTGTCCCGATGTTCGATGCGTTGCGTGATCAAAACGACGTTAAATTAATGCTGGGACGTCACGAGCAAGGACTGGTCGGCATGGCTGATGGTTACAGCCGAGCCACGGGCCGCATTGGCGTTGTGACGACGACCAGCGGTCCAGGTGTGGCCAACATGGCAGCGGCGATGGGGTCTGCGACCACCGACACAGTATCGGTGTTGGGGATTTCTTCTACGGTTGCCACAGATCTTGTCGGGAAGAATCGAGGTGGATTGCATGACTTGAACGACTCACTCGAAATCATGCGCCCCGTTTGTCGCGCCGTCCGTCGTTGCCACAGTGTGGAGCAGATTCCACATATGATTTCGGAGTTGATCGACCAAATCGTCAATGGCCGTCCGGGTGGTGTCTACTGCGAGATTCCACACGACCTGTTTTCCAGTCAAGCAGATTGTGAATTACCACCACCTGTTGTGCACACGCCACGGCTGCCAGACGAGGCAGCAGTCGAACAGGCTGTGGCCTTGCTGTCCACCGCTCAACGGCCTTTGATTTGGGCGGGAACGGGCACCGTCCTTAGCAGCGCTGGTGACATCCTGACGCGACTGGCTGAAAAACTGGGCGCTGTCGTCACCACGTCGGCGTTGGCCCGCGGGATCATCTCGTCGGATCATCCCAATGTGACACGGCGCGATCCGATTGCGGGTGGACCTGTTGACAAGGTGATAGGCCAAGCGGATGTTGTGCTGGCTGTGGGAACGATGTTCAGGCAGGAAGATACGTCGTATTGGGATATCGAATTCTCGGGCAAGCTGATTCATATTGATATTGATCCCGAAGAAATTGGCAGGACGTATTCGGCGGACGTTGGCTTGGTAGCTGATGCCCGTGTGGCACTAGAATCAATCGAGCAAGCGCTACCGTCACGCGAACCGGCAAACCCAGAGTGGTTGGCTTCTGCGAAGCTTGCTGAGGCCGACGCGTTGCAGGCATGGCGTCGCGCCAGGCCCACAGAAATGCAAGCCGTCGATGCGCTGCGCAGTGCAGCACCACGAAACACGATCATTGTTTGTGATCGTTGTAATCTAGGTTACTGGGCCCACCGTCACATGGCGGCATACCAACCACGAACGTTCCAGTACCCGCTTGGCTATGGAGGGATTGGCGGATCCTTGCCGCAAGCGATCGGTGCCAAGCTTGCTTGTCCCGATCAACCAGTCGTTTGTGTGATTGGCGATGGTGGGTTCCAATACACGGGAATGGATCTGATTCTGGCTGTTCAGCAAAAGACACCTATCACAATCGTTCTTTGTAACAACCATTGCTTCGGTGCCATCAAGGCAGGGATGCAACGCAACTTCGGTCATTCTGATATCGGATGCACGCTGACCAATCCCGATTTCCAGCAATTCGCTGCCGCTTACGGTGTACCCGCAAAGCGAGTCGATAACATCGCTCAGTTCGGCGACATGCTGGCGCAAGCCATTCGCTCAGAATCGCTCAATTTGATCGAACTAACGGTCGACTTGGCCGATCCTTTGTCAACAATTGGTGGCATGACCGATTGAGGACTCGCATGGGACGTCATCCATTCGCATGCATTCTTGCTAAACTTTACGGATTGCGGTGACCGCAGGGGTTCTGATGCGCGGACACGATTATGCGGTCTGGCGAAGCCGATAAAGATGGTGTGGTGATCTGGGTTGTCGCTTCTGCGGCGGATCTTGCTTGTCTTTCACCGGCACGGATGCTCAATCGTGGCGAAATTAATATTTGGCCTGACTTTCGTTGTAATGGCGCCCGCGATGGCTGTCGCTGCGGATGTTGGGCGTTTGACGTTATTCGATTCGGTGGAATCCCAACCGAATCCAGAGGTTCGATCGGCTGAGTCCCTCAGCCTGTTGGAACTCGAAGCGATTGCCTTTCAGCACAATCCCACACTGGCCACAGCGGCAGCTCGGACGGCAGTAGCTCGTGGGAGACAGGTCCAGGCAGGGCTCTATCCCAATCCAGTAGTTGGTTATCACGCCACTGAGGTTGGCAACCTGGGGTCCGCAGGGCAACAAGGTGCATTCATTAGCCAGCGGTTCATCACTGCAGGTAAGCTGCGACTCGATCAAGCGATTGCCGGAAAAAAGGTTGACGAGGCTAATTTTCAATTGGGTGCTCAGGAAAAGCGTGTGCTCAGTGATCTAAAGATCCGTTTTTATGACGCGCGGATCGCTCAGCGGCGTGTGGATTTGACCAAAGAACTTGCCCGCATTGGCGCTGAGCTCGTCAAGGCAACGGAAAAGTTAATGGAAGCACGACATGGAACAGAGAATGATTTGTTGCAGGCTGAGATCCGGGCCGACGAATCGAACATTCTGCTCGACAACGCTCACAACCAGAGCCACGAGGCTTGGCGACGTTTGGTGGCAGTTGTTGGCATTCCGAGCATGCGGCCTGTGCCACTTGTAGGTGAACCGGATAGTGACGTGCCGAGCTTTGATTGGGACGGTTGCTATTCGATGGTGATTGGTGGCAATCCGGAACTAAATGCGGCTCGGGCACGAGTCGATCAAGTGTGTATCGCCTTGCGTCGTGCGCAACGAGAGCCGATTCCCAATGTCGATGTGTCCGTGAGTGTTCGTCACCATGATATCACCGACAGTGACGTAGCCAACATACAGCTTGGAATTCCTCTTCCGGTATTTGATAAGAACCAAGGGAATATTCGGAGTTCCAAAGCTGAGTTAGTTGCGGCGCGTCATGAAGTGAAACGAATTGAGCTGCGTTTGCTAGACCAGCTGGCGGTGATATATCGGCGGTATGCCAATGCTCGCCAGCAGGCCGAGCGGTACAAGGAACGTATGATTCCGAAGGCTGATCGCTCGCTTCGACTTGTCACTCAAGGATACGAACAGGGACAAGCCGAATACCTCACTTTGCTGACTGCCCAACAGACCTACATTCAAGTGAGTCTTTCGTATCTGGAATCCTTGCGAGAGCTGCGGACGGCATCGAGCATCATTGAGGGGCAGCTCTTGACGGACAGTTTGGTGATTCGCCGTTGAACGAACGAGAGGGAAGGTTGCTGCTCACAACAGAGGAGTGTACTATATAAGATAGAACTTGGAGATTTTGGAATGTTGTATCGCTTAGTTTGTTTTGCGCTGGTTGCGGCTGTGGTTGCCTGCCCGGTTGTGTGTGTTCAGGGTTTGTGCCATGCCAGCCATTGCTGCCCACCAGACAAAGGCCAGCTGGCAAAATCTTTGTCGGCTGTCTGCCCGTTGCACAGCATGGGGAGGGCCTGTTGCCCGTCACAAGAAAACGACGAGGATGCTCCTTTTCGATTTCCCGGCAAACCACGGTGCCAAGGTGTCTGTGGTGGTGCCGTGTTCGAAAAAACCAGCGAAGTCAACGCGGTTGAGAATTCTTGGGACCTTCCCGTAGCCCACAGAGATGGATCTATCGTTTGCCTGTTGGCACATTTTCAGTCTCTTGACTGCGACTACGCTTGTATTACTGTCGGCAAAAACTACGGTCGTTTAACGCGCACAGTTCTCTCATCTTTCTTGTGTTGATGCGTCACGAGCGAAGAGTTCTTAGTCGGTGGCGGAGCTTGGCTTGCGCTAATGAACTCTGGTCGCTCATTTCGGCCGTTCTCACTGCAGATTCAGGCTGCGCTGAGAAGATCATCCGATGGACTTAAGCATGAAGCATCGCACCCTATGTTTTTCCGCCCACTCCCGTGGGAGTATGCAATCCGAAACCTATTTCGCCGTCCGTTGCGGACGTTACTGACGTTCGTGGGTCTGACAACGGTGATCGTTTTGGTCTTCGTGGTGGTTGGATTCATTCGAGGACTGGAAAGGTCGCTGGCCGTCAGCGGTGATCCGAGGACTGCGGTGATCTTTTCATTGGGCATGGGTGAAAATCTCGAATATTCGTCGATCCCGATGCGGACCAGTGACCTTGTTCCGGCTAGTGTCGTCGGAATTTACAAACGATTCGGTCAAAGTTATGTGTCACCAGAGTTGTACCTTGGTACACAGATTGGCGTTGGCGAGAAAGTACCAGAGATGGGTCTCGTGCGTGGAGTGACGCGGTCGGCTCTGTTCGTTCGGCGGCAGGTGGAGATTGAGGAAGGCGACTGGCCTCAGACCGGAGAAGTACTGCTAGGGCGCATGGCAGCAACCAAATTTGGTGCGAGTCAAACAGAAACTCAAATCGGCCAGTCAATCAGGTTGGAAGGACGGTCCTGGAGGATCAGTGGAATCTTCTCGGCGGGGGGTGCTGCGTTTGAGTCCGAAGCTTGGTGTCGACTTGATGAGTTACAGCAGGCAATGAAGCGGCAAGACCTCAGCATCGTCGCTGTCACGATGGGTCCCGATGGCGACTTTGCGGACCTGGATCTGTTCTGCAAGGAACGCTTGGATCTCGAACTGCAAATGACACAGGAGACTGAATACTACGCCACTCTGCAAAAGGACTACGGTCCGATTCGCTGGCTGGCATGGCTCGTTGTATTACTGGTGTCAGGCGCAGGAGTCTTTGCGGGATTGAATACGATGTACGGATCGGTCGTTGGCCGAATCCCGGAACTCTCAACCCTACGGACCATTGGTTTTGTGCGAAGAGCGGTCGTGTTGAGTCTCATTCAGGAAGGTGTATTGTTGGCAACGGCGGCAAGTCTGCTGGCTGCATTCATCGCCTTGGTGTTCATCAATGGAGTTGCGGTGCGATTTACGATGGGGGCGTTTCTACTTCGCATTGACAGTGCGGCTGTCCTGATTGGCTGTAGCGTTGGATTGTTACTTGGTTTTTTTGGGGCGATTCCGCCAGCGATCCGCGCACTACGGATGCCCATCGTGGATGGTTTGAAAACGGTTTGATGTTAACACTGATCGGTGGATCGGCGAACTGAGTATAGGATTTGAAAATGAAGAAACAGGTTTCATTTACTACATGTTTAGTGTTGTTCATCTTTGCCGGTTGCTCCAAGGATGCGATGACAACTGGGCCATCGACGTCGTCGACAACTGCAACAGTTGATGGATCTAGATTCTTGTTGGACGAAGAGCCGAAAGGTGCCACAGGTGTCATCAAGGTTCGTGAAGAAGCCAAGGACGGTGACGAGGTCGTGCTTGTGGGGCGGATTGGGGGCAGCGCCAACCCGTGGATCGAAGGCCGGGCGGCGTTTTTCGTGGTTGATGATTTACTCAAGGCTTGCAGCGACATCCCTGGTAGTCAATGTCCTATACCCTGGGACTATTGTTGTGAGACCGACAAGCTACCGAATTCGATGGTTCTGGTCAAAGTGGTGGATGGCAGTGGGTCACCGTTCAAGGCAGACTCGAAACAGCTGCTCGATGTAAAAGAACTGTCCACGGTTGTCATCAAAGGTAAGGCTCAACGTGACAACGCAGGTAATCTGACTGTACTCGCCAATGGCGTGTACGTGAAGAAGAAGTGAATCTATGAGTAACGACGTTGATCTGCGAGAACTGACTATCGATCGGGCCGCCCGAGGACAGGCGTTCATCAAGACTCGGCAGCACCTGCTGACACGATACGTTTTGCCCTTCATTCTGATAGGTGGCTTCCTGACATTGGTGGCGTGGGCGTCACGAGATGTCATCTTTGCGCCTAAGTCGGTGACCGTTGTACCGGTGTTCTCAACGAACGCTGACGTGCAGCAGGAAGGGACCCCGCTTTTTAATGCCGCTGGCTGGATTGAGCCTCGACCGACTCCAGTGCGGGTTGCTGCCCTGGCACCTGGCGTTGTCGAAAAATTGCTAGTCGTTGAAGATCAGCCTGTCAAAGTTGGGGAGCCGATAGCAGAACTTGTAAAAGACGATGCCAGGCTGGTTTACGAACGAGCGTTAGTGGATCTCGCGCTTCGTGAGGCAGAAGTCGACGAAGCGAACGCGGGGTATACCGCAGCGAAAATTCGGTTCAACCAGCCCGTTCATCTGGAGGCGGCACTTGGCGAAGCCAAAGCATCGCTGGCCAAGATCGAAACGGTCTTGAAGAACTTGCCGTTTGAAACACGTCGAGCCGAGGCGGACTACGAAGCGATGAAGAAAGACTATGACGGCAAACTTGCTGCCACGGGTGTCGTCGCCGGTGTCAAAATTGACATTGCCAAAAGTAAGACTGACGCCGCTAAAGCTCTAGTCGAGGAGCTACGAGACCGTACACACTCTTTAAAAAAAGAACAAGCGGCCTTGGTTCAGCAATGCGATGCCCTCCAGACGCAACTTGAACTGCTGGCCGACGAAACCAAAGCCAAAGAAGAAGCTCACGCAAGGACGAAGGCGGCTACAGCTCGTGTTGAACAGGCACATGTTGCCGTAGCCGAAGCCAAGCTGCGACTGGATCGAATGACGATTGTTGCTCCGGTTGACGGTCGAGTCTTCCGCCTGATCGCTCACCCCGGCGCGCGCATCGGAAGTGGCATGACTCAAATGGAAGGACATGACGGCAGCACCATCGTCACGATGTATAGGCCGGACATGTTACAAGTCCGCGTGGACGTCCGCTTTGAAGATATACCCAAGGTGAGCCTTAAGCAGCTCGTGGAGATTGACAACCCCGCATTGTCATCGCCGATGACGGGCGAAGTGCTCTTCATCAGTTCCGAAGCCGACATTCAGAAGAACACGCTGCAAGTGAAGGTGGCGATTCCTGATCCACCAGCTGTCTTCAAACCGGAGATGCTGGTGGATGTGACGTTTCTTGCGTCCCGGCAACCTCAGCATACGTCTGAGCCAACACAGGAAGTAAAGCTATTTGTCATGCAACAACTCATTCATCAAGGGGTCGGCGGATCGTTTGTATGGCTGGCAGACCAATCGGATGGTGTTGCGCTCAAGACGACGATACAGACGGGGCCGGGGAGACAGGATGGCCTTGTGGAAGTTACAAGTGGGCTAACGATTTCGAGCCGTATCATATCCAGCGCCAGTGAGGGCTTGCGGGACGGAACTCGTATCAGAGTGATAGGCGAAGACCCTACGCCGGGAACAAAGACCAGTTTTCAGACCAACGGCACGTTACACACGCCGAACCGTTGGCCGAAGGGAGGCAAACGATAATGGCTCTCATCGAAATCGAGAATCTCACGAAGCGATACCACAAAGGTGACGAAACCATCACAGCGCTCGAAGCAGTGTCCTTCAATATCCAACTGGGCGAGTTCATCTCGTTGATGGGAGCCAGTGGTACAGGAAAATCGACGTTGCTGAACCTAATCGCTGGCATCGATAAACCAGACAGTGGCAGCATTACGATTGGCGATACGGACATCACTCAATTGTCGCGCACCAAACTGGCGCACTGGAGAGCGGCTCACATGGGCTATATTTTCCAGACGCACAATCTCGTGCCCGTATTGACTGCATACGAGAATATCGAGCTACCTTTACTCCTGCTGCCGATGTCTCGTAGCGAACGGAAAAAGCGCGTCGAGATCGCGCTGCAGGCTGTCGATCTGCGCGACCGGGCTGACCATTATCCACGTCAACTGTCGGGTGGGCAGGAACAACGCGTAGGAATTGCTCGTGCTATCGTGGCGCATCCCACCGTCGTTGTGGCTGACGAGCCAACGGGCGATCTTGATCCAGATACTTCAGTACAGATTCTCGAACTGCTGAAGCGATTGAGAGACCAACTTGGTGTGACGTTGTTGATGGTGACACACGATTCCGAATCTGCCGAGATTGCCGATAAACAGTTTCGGCTCGATCGCGGAAAGCTAGTGCAAACAGGGATCGCAGCTGTCGAACCAACAGTCGTTTCAGAAGAAAAGAATACCGCAAATTAGAAATTCATTGCAGAAAAGATGTTCAAATTCGTTCCCTACGTTCTGAAGACCCTTTGGAGACACCGTTCACGAACACTCCTGACCGTGAGTGGCTCAGCGGTCGCTCTATTTGTGTTCTGTTTTGTAGGAGCGGTGCAGGAAGGTATGAATGATCTTAAGCGACGTCAGGAAGCCAAAGGATCGTTGATTGTTTTTCAAGCTAACAAGTTCTGTCCTGCTACAAGCCATTTGCCACAGGACTACGATCAACAGTTGGCACAACTTGAGGGTGTCAAGGACGTCGTTCCCGTGCAGGTCTTTACGAATAATTGCCGAGCCAGTCTCGACGTGATTGTCTTTTACGGTGTACCACCGGAGAAGCTTCGTGTTGTGCGTGACTTTGAACTGACGTCGGGAAACTGGTTCGATTTTAATCAGCATCAGGATGCTGCCGTTGTGGGGCGAGCCGTGGCCAGCCGCCGTGGAATCAAGGTTGGTGACAAATTCTCCATCGGCGACTTGAGTGTTGATGTTGCTGGAATTTACCAAAGCGATGATCCCGCCGAAGAGAACTACATCTACTCACATCTTGAGTTCCTGCAACGTAGCAAAGGCATGAATCTCGTGGGCACGGTGACACAGTTGGAAGTCCTTTTGCACGAAGGTGTTAGTCAAGTTGCCAAGTGTAAAGAGATTGACGACAGATTCCGTGGCGGCCCTGTGGAAACCGACACCCGGCCGAAAGGCGTCTTTCAGCTAGAATGCCTGGGCGACCTGAAGCAGCTGGTAAGCATGTCCAATTATCTCGGATACGCCTGTGTCGGTTTGGTATTGGCTTTGGTTGCTACGACAACGGTAATGTCGGTTCAAGACCGAATCAAAGAACATGCTGTGCTGCAGACCATCGGCTTTTCAGGGCCACGAGTTTTCCGCTTGATTATGGCGGAAAGCGTTCTCCTTAGCATTGTGGGTGGGTTCATCGGAGTTGCTGCGGCGATGCTCCTGCTCAAGCTTAGTAGCCTTTCCGTTGGTGCCGAGGCGGTGACGATCGCCTTCACGCCGTCACTCCGACTGGCGATCACCGGCGTGATCGTTGCTGCCCTTGCCGGAACCCTTGCTGGAATTGCTCCCGCCATACAGGCTGCACGCACTGAGATAGTTTCAGCGTTGCGGCAAGCTTAGCCGTTGGCCACCAGCTGGTGGCCAACGACTGAGGAGCCAAACGGAGCCATGGAGTTTATAGCATTGTTCGTAGCATTTGTTCAGCAGCGTTACGATCAATGTTTCGGGCATTGTTCTGCATGTCTTGGCGAGGCATGGCATCGTCGAGGATCTCGTCAAGTTGCTCATTGGCTATTCCTAGCTCTGACAGCTTGCTGGGAATGCCGTTCTCGCGAGCCAGCGCAGATACCATCTCGGCTACGTTTTGTTGCGCATTGCTGTCTGGAAGTTCTTTTCGAAAGACTTGCTCCAAAGCGGCAAATTTTTCAGGCGCTGCTTGTCGGTTGTAGTCCATCACGGGCGGGAGCAGTGTGGCAATGGCTCGACCATGGGGGATGCCATACAGCCCACCCAAACTCATGCCTACTCCATGGGCAGCGCCGACGCCGCAGTGTGTAATCACGATACCGGCCAGCGCGCTGGCCAGCGCCATCTCTTGGCGGGCTTCCAGATCCTCGCCATGCTGTACGGCTTTTGTCAAAGAACGAGCGATGAGCCGGACGGCCTCGAGCGCCACAGGATCACAAAACGTATTTCTACTGCGGGCGGTGAAACCTTCGATGGCGTGAGCGAGCGCATCCATCCCTGTTTCGGCCGTGATTTGCGATGGTAGCGTGCAGTAAATGTCGGGATCGAGAAGGGACAACTGCGGATAGAAGTATCGGCTATAGATACCCTCTTTGCTGCGTGAATTCGGATCGGACATGACAGCGAACGGAGTCGTCTCACTACCGGTTCCGGCTGTTGTGGGTACCGTGACAAGGGGGGCAATGGGACCTGGCAGTAAATCATCACCGATATAGTCCCAAATCGAACCGCCGTGTTCGGCGACAGCCGCGATCGCTTTGGCTGCATCCAGAGCACTGCCTCCACCGATCGCCACCACCACGTCGGCCTTGTGTCGGCACATTACCTCGGCGCCGGTAGCAATGTTCCCAATCGTCGGGTTGGAAGAAATGTCGTCGAAAAGCTGGCAGGCCAGTTCGGAGCGAGATAGCTCTGTACACGCATCTCGAGCAGGTGCTGACGCCGACCGCACACCGGGGTCGATGACCACCAACGGACGCTGGCCTAAGGTACTTACTAATTTCGTCAGTGAGGCTAGTTGTCCTCGGCCGACGCACAAACGGGTGGGAGAATAAAACTGAAACGGCAGGTCGGTGGAATCGTCCAAATCGAGTGCTCCCGGCGAGAAGGCAAGAATCACGGCGCCTGCCTCATAATCTGCAAGTTGGCGCCTTGGAATCGTTCGCAAAATCTACTACAAGTTGAATTTTCAAACAATCGCCTCGTTCTACAGCAATCTCATGAAAAATTCAGGTGGAATCCCGCTACGGCGTTTTGGTCGGTCCGATGAAATGATCTCTTGTATCGGACTGGGGGGTGGCAACTTGTGTCGCAAGCACAGTGATGAACCGACTTGTATTAAGCTCATTCAGCGAGCCGTTTCCGAAGGGATCACATTCATTGATACTGCCTGGGATTACGACGACGGTGAGTCGGAGCGACGGTTGGGCAAAGCGCTTTCGAATCGACGTGACGAAGTGTTTCTCATGACAAAAGTGTGCGGACGCGACCGGGCCACTGCCGAGTCGAACTTGCACGATAGCCTGCGGCGATTACAAACCGATACCATCGACCTTTGGCAATTGCACGAGATGAATTGGGATAACGACCCAGAATGGGTCTGTGGTCCTGGTGGCGCATTGGAAGCTGCGATTGCCGCACGCGACGCTGGCAAGATTCGCTATATCGGTTTTACGGGCCACAAGAGTCCACACATCCATTTGAAGATGCTTGACCATGATTTCCGATGGGATAGTTGCCAGCTGCCCATCAATGTCCTCGATTACCATTTCCGTAGTTTTCAGCAGGAAGTCCTCCCGGTGCTGAATCGTCGTGGTATTGCCAGCTTGGGAATGAAATCGTTGGGTGGCGGCGCTCAGATTTTACGTACCGGACTAACCGCTCAGGAGTGTCGGCGTTACGCGTTGTCGCTGCCGATATCCTGCTTGGTGTGTGGGATTGAGAACGAAGAGAACCTGGAACAAGATTTGGAGATGGCACGCGAATTCATTCCTTACGACGAAGACGAATTAGACGTCTTACGGGATCGAGTAGCATTCGAGGCCGGTGATGGACGGTACGAATGGTTCAAGACAACACAGTACTACGAAAGTCCGCTGCATCGAGAGCAACATGGTTTTCCGCCTATCGGCCATGTGTCCGATGAATAGCGTCCAATACCACTCACGTTGTCGTGGGCCGACGCAAGCCGCTCGTTCATTCATGACACTGGAAAAACCGTCAACCTCCTGTATGTAGGTCAAACAATCCATTAAGGAATTTCCAATCACGATCTTCATTAATTTCCTTGATGAAAGGTGTGTCCTGAAGTGTGCTGACCAGTTCCCGAGCTTGCTCTTTTTGATCCGCCATGCTCAGAGCATACATGTAACGGAGAAAAACCATTGGTGACTCAGGCAAACTGTCATGAGCTGTCTGGTAGTGACTTGTCGCTGTGGCATAGTTGCGTGCTGCAAACGCAACATCACCAAGCTTGCGATGAAGATTAGGATCATCCTTGTATTCCTCTCGAGCCGTTTCAATAATCGGCAATTCGTCTGCCGTGGAACCAAGCAAGAACAGGGGTAGAACTTGAAACGATGACTCAGTAAGAATTTGATGCAAAGTCTTCCAACCAGCCTTTTCCTGCGGCGTTACATTCCAGTTGGTCAACGCATCGTGTAAGGGATAGCGGTAGTCAAAGAATTCTAATCCTTTTTTACGAATGCCATCCGGAAATAGTTGCCGTATGTGTTCGCTGGTGCGGAACCGTTCGCGAGCGGACTCCGGTTCCATCAGTTCACGATACTGTGATTCGAGAGTGCGTTTTCCTCGGGGCGACAGCCGATGGGGGAAATTGTCTTCGACCGGCAATTCCTGCTCAGTCAAATCCAGCAACGTTTTGCGATCTGCAATGAAATACGCTGCAAGTTGAGCTGGAAAATCGAATCCCACTCGGCGTAATTCCGGACCAACGACCGGGTCTTTCCATTGCCGAACATATTGTTCTTCGGAGACGCCAGGGTGCGGCTCACGGACGCCGAATAAAACCCAATCGGTCCCACTTCCCATCCACAGTGACGAATCGGAAAACACCTCACAAAAGGCCTTCAAGATGGCACGTGAATGTCTTTCGTTAAGGCTGTGCAGCGGCAACCAATCGGTCGCCATGCCCCCGGGTGATAGGCGATTGTGGATGAGTTGGAAGTATTCCTTTGAATAGAGATTGACGATACCGGCTGCCGTCGTCGTCGGTTCCCCCGTGATTAGATCGTACGTTTGGTTGGTTGACTGCAAGCAGTCCACTGATGCAAGCCAACGCCGGTAGGATTGCCTGAGCTGGTTGACGTTTGACCCACAGGGACGCGACGACTCCTCCCACTCCAATGCCTGCCAGCACCACCGCCAGCATCACCGCAAACACCAAACTGGTGCCAAAGGTAAAGAGCAACATGAGTCGAAACCAAATGACTTCCAACGCTAAGAGGATCCCACCGGCAAAAAAGGCCGCTGCCATGATTGCGATTCCACGAGCCGACCAACGTGTTGCCAATGGTTGTTCTTCGAACTGTTCCTTCGGCAAGTTAAACAACGGGCTCAAAGCAAAAGCAATGGCTGCTGCAGTGACATTTGCGCACAGTGCTACGAGCCCTGTGCCTCGGACCCCCAGCCAATCAATCAGGAAAATCTCACCGATCAACGCACCCATGACGGCGCCTAGCGTATTGCAACCGTATAGCATTCCCAATCGGACTCCAAAGGAAGCGTTCCGGCAGCGGATCCCCTTAACCATGAGTGGAAGAGTTGCCCCATGGATGCTGTCGGTATCAACAACAGTCCGAATCCGATAGCAAACCGCAACGTGCCCAATAATACGTGTTGGTTGAGTAGCGAGGTCATCCTTGGTGCCAGCCAGACGTTGAGGAAGGGGAATAATAGCACCAAACCGAAGCCGATCACTCCGATCATGAGTTCGAGGTAGGCATAGATGCGAACAGGTCGGTCCAACGAATCTCCATAACGAGCAGCCAACGCATTCCCCAGTGCTAATCCTCCCATAAAACTCGACACAACCAGGCTATTTGCCCACACACTATTCCCCAGGGTTAGGCCGGCCAGGCGAAACCAGAGTGTTTCAAACAGTATCGCCGAAGCACCCGATAGAAAAAAACCAGATAAAGTATTCGATGCATAACTGGTATCTCATGAGGTAGCTCAGGATAGGATAGTTGGGTGAATGGTTCACGATATCGGGCAAGCTCAACGACGTAGGAGCGGCTTCATAATCCTTTCTTGGGAGGGTGCAGCTCCTGCTGAACTCTTACCGTTGTCAAACTTACCAGGTCGCAACGTTCCACGTCATCACGGCATCATTTTAAGACCAAGCCGTCAACGATTGTTCGCTCAAGTATCGCATGATCTACGTTGTCACGATTGACGTCCAGGACTTTACTTCCAGCAGAGAGGACAACGAAGCGATCTGCCACGTCGAGCGCATGATGCATGTTATGTGTGATGAAAATTACGGCAATGCCGCGCTCTCTCAGCTTTCCAATGACGTTCAGGACGGTACGTGTTTCACCGACACTTAAGGCAGCTGTTGGTTCGTCAAGAATCATCAATCGCACGCCGAAATAGAGACTCCGCGCGATCGCCACGGCTTTTTGCTGACCTCCAGAAAGTCGATCCACAGGGCGATCGATATCAGGTAAGGAAACGCCCAGTTCAGCGATACTCTTCTGAGCAACGGATCGCATTGTGGGCAGATCCAGCGTTCCCCAACGGGTCGTGAGCTCTTTGCCAAGAAAGAAATTGCGTGCGATGCTCAACCAAGATACTAACCCCAAGTCTTGATAGACCACTTCGATCCCAGCAGCACGCGAATCTCGCGGGCTTCGCCAGTGAGCTGGTTCGCCGGCGAATTCCATACGACCTTGATCGGGACGAAAGACGCCCGCGATGATTTTGACTAGGGTACTTTTGCCAGCACCGTTATCTCCCAAGAGTGCAACGATCTGGCCTTTGGCAACAGTCAAATCGACGCCGCGCACCGCTTCAATCGCCGCAAACCGTTTGTGCACACCGCAAACAGAAAGCAAAGATGAGGTGTCCGACGTCATCATTGTGTGCGTCCTTAATCTGTCAGTGCGCTGATTCTGCGGTTAATGATCACGGCGACGATGAGTAGTACGCCAGTGACTGGGTAGTGCAAGTAGGAACTGTCGAGCAAATGTACCAAGCCATTCCGTACCATACTGACAAACAAGATACCAATCATGGTTCCCAGGATGCTCCCCCTCCCGCCCGTTAGAATGTTTCCACCAATCACAGCGGCGGCAATCGCTTCTAATTCGTAACCTTGTCCTACGGACACCTGCATCGTCTTATATCGCGCGACGTAGGCAACACCGGCCAACGCTGCCAACCCGCCGCAAAGTGTGAAGCAGGCAAGTTTGACATGGCGAACAGGGACTCCAACATTATGAGCCGCTTGGGCGTTTCCTCCGGCTGCGAGTGCCCAATTGCCAAATGGCGTGCGGACCAAAATGAATTGTAGAACCATAGCAATCCCTACGAACCAAAATACGGTAATGCGACAGTGGGAAAACAGGATCGACCCAAAGGGTGCCAACCATGTGTCGTCGCCGTGATACGACATGAACGAACCGGAGAGTAAATAGATGACAATCCCGCGCCAGAAAAGCATGGCGCCAAGTGTCGTAATAAACGATGGTATATTGAGAAGTAGCGTGATAAGACCGTTGAGCAACCCGGCGGCAGCACCCGCGAACACCGCGACGCTCATCGCTAACGGCGGCGGACAGTCAATATTCGTCAGCCCTGTGAAAACATAGATCGACAGCACGAGCAGCGACCCGACCGAGATGTCAAACTCGCCGGCAATCATCAACAGCGAAACGCCGCAGGCGACGATTCCAATTTCGGCTGATCGGCTGAGGATCGAGGTCGCGTTTTCCGGGCTGCCAAACTGTGGAGACAGGACTGCCAGCACCAACGCCGTCAGAAAAAACACCGATAGGACCCCGGATTCCGGAAATCGCGCCAGCCAATGGTGTAGTTTCGGCGGAGAATCCGGAGATAGCGGACCGCTGGTCAAGCACGTATTCCTTGTTTGGCCTGCTCGATAAGCGAATGGACAATTTCTCGATCTTGTACCACGAGAGGGCCGGTTGATATATCGCGACCCGGCATGAATTTGTATCGAAGCCAGTGGTAAAGCAGTTGCGCTGCATACCAACCTTGCATGTAAGGTTGTTCGTCGATCGTACCCAGACACTCGCCGTCAGCAATCATTTGTAATAGTTCCGGATCGATATCAATCGATCCGACATAAATCTGTCCGTCTTCATGAGGCCCGGTTGCCCGGCCGAGCTTTCCCATTTCTCTTAACAATTGGATGGCCCACGCTGCAGGCCGGCTGTTGCCAGTTTGGATCGTTTCTACGTCCGGATGTTTGCGGAGGTATGCCCGTATCGTATCTTGCGCGTTGGCCGGATCACTACTGATTACCAGAGTGTCGCATTGCGTCCCAGCCGCATCGAAAACCGTTTGCATGCCTTCTCCTCGGTAGTCGAGCACCTCAACCCCGGGCACATGGTTCAAGTAGACAGCCCGTTTAGGGGGACGGCCAGCGAGTTGGCTGAAGGCGTTGACGGTCATACGTGCATTTGCCTCGCCGGTCGCTACTGGTTCTCCGCCTACGTAACGTAAGTAGGGGAGCCGGTTGGGAGGTTTGCGAAAGTCAGGGATGTTGACAGCGACGACGGAAATTCCCTGGTCGATGGCACGCTGCACAGGTTCGGTAAACGTTTTTGCATTGGAGATTGGCAGTGCCAGTCCGTCGCCAGGCCCGGAAAGCACGCTATCCAAATTAGCCAACATCTCGCCGATGTCACCGTCCAATCGCGTTCCCAAAAAACGGCCCTTTACGCCGTAGGCCTGACAGAAATCCATAAACCCATTATGCTGGGCACCCCAAAAAGCATCGGCATTGGATCCGTGGGCAACGAAATCAAGTCGCAGGCCGGCTCCAGGTTTATCATTTTGGTTAGGAGAGTGTGCAGTTTGACAACCGATGGTTCCAGCGGCACCGACAGCCGCTACCCCGGAGAGAAATTGTCGCCGATGGGTGCTATGGAGATGAGGCATCGTGTTGAAAAGTGTGGCCGAAAACTGCTAGGTGTTGAGGCGGTTCATTGAATCAATTGGAACGTGCTGGTTCCTTATTATTTAGTGTGGACGATCAACCTCCAACCATAGGTTCTGTGAAAAAACTAAAGTGAATAGTATTCGGCTTGCACCGAATCGAATAGACCAACCATCACTTCTTCTGGAGTAGTACGCAACCATTTGCTACGGCCTCACTTTACTGCTTGGACGAACTTTTGACAATCAAAGGGTGCAGTAGAAAATCATTTCTCGTGGTCGTAGATGGTTTCTACGTTGCCCCAAGCATTCTAAGTTGGTTGCGACATATTCAACCGTTCGGGTGGTTGAGAGACTTTAGAAGGAAGTATTGATGTCTTTAATACCACAACGGTTTGGGATCGAATCGCAGTGGGTCTCTGCCACTTGCGAATGACTGTACTGCATGCCCACGAATCGGTCCTTGCGATAAGCCTTACCTGTCAGTTCATGAAAGAGGTCGACTTTCAACCTGCCGATATGGACATGGCATTATCGTATGCCTGCACAGCAGCCATACGCAGTAATGTCTTTGAGTTCTGGGGTTTAGATGTGAACTTTTGTTGGATTGGGTCACCTAGGGAGAAATATCCAGCCTTGATGACCGTTTTACCGACTGCGTATGGTAGGAGTGCCGGCTCGGATCACTCGGACGGCGCGAGTGGAGGGCGAAAAGTGAATTTCACCTGCAGGCACATGCGAGTCGATATCTCCGCCCTCGGGCCGATACCAAAGCTCGGCGTCATAGCTGCCGCCGGAAAGAATCAAAATGTCTTTGGCAGAGGCGTACACCAATGATTGGGCACGTGCTGTAAATTGGTTGCCTTCCACAAAAGTATTCCCGGTGGCATGTATTTCGGCCAAGCGGTTTCCCCATTCGTCTTGGCCCATGTCGTACAGAGAAAGCCGTTGGCAGTTCAGCAGAATTTCATCCCGACCTAGCCCGCCGACTCGATCTGGATTGACTTCTGCATGCCAATTTGGGACAGGCCCGTACATCGCACGCACATTATCCTCAAAGTGAAATTCCCTTCGCTTTACGTTTCCGGATAAAGTTTTCTGGAATTCGACTTTCAGGAGAATCAAAGAAAATCCTGCATCAACTCGTTCGCCCGCTGTAGCACGGGTAAGGCTGGCCAGGTTCCCTTGTCCGTGTCTAAGAGATTTCACCCAGCCTGGCCCCGTAACCAATATGTTTTCCGTGGTTTTATCGATGGTGAGCTGCCGACCCTCGATCGAGTCGACTGCAGTGATTTGCGCTTCGTCGTTCAGAGTACGGTTCTCGGCGTGAACGTTTCCCACAAATTCTATGCGGCTTACGTCAATCTCGTGTTGTGCCGTAGATTGTTGAAAGTCTATGTGGTCGGACAATCGGACGGTTGCCAGGTCCGATCGAATCTGGCGCGTGGGGGTATGGACTTCGATGTTGTCCGTTAGACGGATGATTCTGCCATCAAATTCCAGTTGACCGGCCCAGGTCACGTCCAAGTTGATCGGGTGTTCCAGAGGTTGGCCTTCCAGATCTTCTGTAAGTGGCACGGACATCTTGCCAGCTCCGTCGATCTCCAACCGGTTCTCTCCCCGATGTACATGAGCATTGTTGGCGGTGAGGTTGATGTTGCCGAAACTGGCCAGTGCCGGCGTTCCGGAAACTTGCAGCGTCGCTTGAGGGGAGCTGGCATGAACGATTTGAAGTGAGTTCCCCTTCAACGAAAACTGCTGACCCGCCGCCTGTGGCACCGTTGAGACTTCTGCGACGTGGACATTGCCTTCGACCGATACCCCTTGCACGTTGGACTGAACTACGTTTCGTGAGACACTCAGACTAATCTTGTCACCGACCACCTGAAGTTTTCGGTTTGCGGGACGATGATCGGCGGTCAACATCGCCCGATCTGCAGGAGTATCAGATTTCGCTTTTTCAGATGGGGTTGGTTGCGACAAAGTGGAAGGTCCGTCGCGGCGAGGATCCTCGATGAACCAGGCCTCGAGGTGTTCTGTACGGCCTTGTAATTGTGTCGATTCGATATGCACGTCACGCAGGGCCATCAGTCGATTGAGATTGAGAGAATTTTCGACTTTTGTGGCCAAGCTGGTGGTCTCAGCACGATTGGATGGTCCCACCAATTCTAGGCCATCGTCTTTCGGGGCTCCCGACTGCGCGGAAAACCAGCAGTGGATATCTCGGGAACGAATCTTTCCCATCGAATCAAGAGCGACGGTTGCACCGCCCAACATAGACAGTACGTGGAATCCGTCTTGGGGGCGTAGTTCCATTTTTTGCCGCCAAGTTACGCTGATGGGTGGAGCATCATGGTTGCCGGTTGGCGTGGAGAGTTTTCCTGGACCAGCCGCCCACCCGCGACCGACCGCGACGTTCGACTTGGCAGCGGCCAACGTGTACACGATTTTCGGAGTTTCGACGATATGGGGACCATATTTGACGAAAACCATTTTGCTGTCCGACAAACGAATCTGGCGTTGTTCCAGGTCGTAGACCATTTGTTCGGCGCGGACTTCCGCGTTCGAGGTTGGGCTGCGGGCGATCGCAGGATGACCTGACGCAATCAGTTTCTGAGGTCGTAGCTTGGAAAGTGCCCGTTTTTGCTCTTTGTCAGGTGGGGAACCATCATCCAAGTCGACTGGGTGAATATTCGTAAACTGAAGTTCCAATACTTCACAATTCAACTGGTCGCTGATACCATCTGTCTGCAGTCCTACCACATCCACCTGTTGCTCAAATCGGGCGCTCCGTCCTAGGAAGTCGAATAAGAATCTACCTCGGCAAGTAATATCAACGGGAATAGGATGCGTTGCGTGAGAGGGGTGCTGGTCAGTAGCGGCCTGGCTGGTTTCCGATGAATCAGCTAACTCGAGATGGACGCGATCGACATGCATTAACTCGATCGATCGCAGTCCACCAACGCTCGAAAGCGGTTGCCCCGAAATCTTGGCTTGCCGGTCCACTTGCAGCTGGATGTTCAGGGCTCGTCCCTGCCCATAACAGCGACCGTATTGGAAAACCACAGGATGAGGAGTGGAAATGCGATCACTGGTAAGCGACACGTTCTGAGTCTCGATGTGCAACTTGTCGTCCGCTCCAGGTTCACTTTCTGGACCATCAATGTGAATGGGTCCTGAGAGCAGTCCTCCGATGAGTTTTCCCGGCTGGCCCCGGTGTATGTCGACCTTTCCTTCAAATTCCAGACTGGCTCCGTCGGGTGCTGTGAGTACAAACACTCGAGATTTTCCCGGTTCAGATGTTTTGGGGATGCCGTTGGGATGGCAGATAACGGTGCAAGGACGAAGATTCAGGGAGTTGGACTTTGATTTTCCTGGTAAGTCCTTTGATTCGGTTGTGTATTCCTGGAATAAAAGTGTGAACTGACGAGTTTCGAGAATCTTCGGTTTTTGGACTTCCCATGAGTCCTTAGCGAATAAGCCATGCCAGATTGGATTTAAGCCGACGATCGGGGTTGCTTCGGCTGGCACTGTGTTCCCGGTGGCTGCCTGGGAAGTCTGAATTTGTGGTTCGACGGCGGGAACCACTAGCAACCCGTATGTCCAGTAGGCAGCGATCACTACGACCAAGCTGATAGCGCTGCGTGGCAGCGGGAGACGCATCCAGGACGAAGGGAAATTCGAATCTTCCATGATCGTCGGTTCAAGCTCCGTCCTCGCCGAGATACCTTTGGATTAATGACTCCCAGCGGTGTTGAGATTTCAAGATCATCTCTACGATTTCACGTACCGCTCCATGTCCTCCGGGCGCGTGCGTCACGTAGTCAGCGCACTGGCGAACTTCTTCGGCCGCGTCACTGACGGCGACTCCCAGGCCGACCAGTCGTATGACAGGTGCGTCGGGTAGATCATCTCCGATGTAGCAAACTTGTTCAGGGGCCAATTCCAGTTGCTCGATGATTTCTTTGGCGACAGGCCGTTTGTCTTCAAAGCCTTGTCGGATGATATCGACATTTAATTCGTCCGCCCGTACTTTGACGATATGAGAATTTCTACTGGTGAGGATCCCAAACGGATAACCGGCCCGTCGCCAAAGGGCGATTCCCATTCCGTCCCGTGCAAAGAATCGCTTGGTCTCAATAGCTTCGTTGTCGTATACAATTCCGCCATCGGTCAATACCCCGTCGACATCCGAAAGGATCAATCGCACCGATTTACAAAGTGAATCAATCTTCATGTTGGTAGGACCTTCCTGGTCCATGATCCTGTTTGCTTAGCAAGTATGAACTTGAATGTTCACCGCACGACGCGCAACGAGTGTGCGTCTAAATTGTCCGCCTCCTGCGCGCCACTATGGGAAACTTGGGTGTCGTCACGATTCGGTGTCTTGGAGCTTTCTTGATGGAGGATGGTATCCAGCGGACTGAGGCCCACCACGTCGGTAATATCGATCAATCCGATAGGTTGACCACTCGCATCAATGACGGGCAATTCGCTAATCTTTCGTCTAGCCAAAATCTCTTTGGCTTCTTGGACACGTGTGCCTGTCACCACACTAACGGGGTTTCGAGTCATGACTTGTTCGATCGGTAGGTCGAGTTCCTGATCGCGTTGGTTCTCCAAAAGGCGAGCCAGCTCGCTATCAGTAAACATGCCCGTAAGCATATGTTGGTCGTTGATCAACAAGATGGCTCCGCTACGTCGACCAGGCCTGCCCGCTTCGACCAGCACCTCACGGACGGTTTTGTGTTGGTGGGCGATACGACATGCGTGTAACGGACGCATGACATCGTCTACACTGGTCAAGCGACGGCCCAAACTACCACCAGGATGGAAACGCTTGAAATCTTCCGGGCGAAATTGCCGCATTTGGCTGGTGACGAGAGCCAACGCGTCTCCCAAAGCTAGCATCATGGTAGTACTGGTCGTGGGAGCCAACGCCAAATCTCCAGCCTCCTGAACATTTCCCAAATTGAGTACGACCTGGGCGTGGCGAGCTAGTGTGCTTTGAGTATGCCCCGTGATGGCGACCACGGGTATTTGCATGTCTAGCAGACTAGGCAAGAGGCGAGTGATCTCTTCAGTTTCGCCGCTTTGTGAAAGCATGAGCACGATGTCAGTCTGATCCACGCGGCCCAAATCTCCGTGAACGGCTTCGGCAGGGTGAAGGAATTGGCTTCGGGTACCGGTTGAGGCCATCGTGGCTGCGATTTTTTGGCCAATCAGGCCCGCCTTGCCCATGCCACTCACGATCACACATCCGTTACATTGAATGATGAGCGAAGTGGCGCGACAGAATTCGGAATCAATTTGATCGGCCAGAGACAAAACCGATCGACCTTCGACTGTGATGATTTCACGTGCCAGAACTAATTGCTCAAAGCCACCAAGACTTGGCGTTTGGCTGGCAGCTTCCATACCCATGGCGATTCCTTTCACCGTCTGCAGGCCAAGCAAGAAAATGAGGAGCAGATTGTAGCGAGACGCTGAGGCTGAAGCAACGCAGGTGCCTGCTTTTGTATGACAGCAGTGCCAGCAAACGAATGTGGCAATCACCGCGCCCCGTGGGCTTCCTTCAAAGTGGCGTCCATGACGTCCGAAAAAAGCGGATCATGTTGCGTTTGAGCCAGGCGGAGAACCAGCATTTTGTGTTTCCACAAGGTGTCGTCTTTGTGCGGTGCAAGGAATTGTTGTCCTAAGCCACGTGGAGACGCCGTAGGTGCGATCAAAAGACTTTCGCCGGGAGACAAGACGGCATCGATTTGCAACGACGAATAGATTTCACGTTTTTTCGAAGTGTCGAAACGCCAAATTCCCGTTTCCGCGATCACTTCAGGGCGGGGTGAGTCGTGGTGAATCTCGGGTGTCAACTGCAGGCGGACTCGACCGTCGGATAAAGGGAATGTTTTCAGCATAAAGACACATTGGGCATCACGAAAGGTTCGTCCTGTCAAATCACTTTCCTGTTGAACCAATACGTTCAATTGTGGGAGCAAATCGGTTGTTACGACTTGATTTCGTTGTCCAGTACGTGAGTGTAAGTGTCTAAATGACTTGTTCGAGGCACGTTGTTTGTGTCCGTTGGCGTCCATTTCGAACGCTAAGTCCAACGAGGGATTGTCCGCGGCCAATGGTTTGTCAAGAATTTGACGGAGCGGTGTGGGCAGTTGCTCGCCCACGATCCCAACACGCAGGCCGTTGTCTTGAAGTGCGCGTCTTTGCAGAGGTGCAATTCGTGTTTCGTCGATTTCTTGCCATATCTGATGTGTGCTTGCGATCTGTTCCGCCACGACGCGAATAAATCCGTAATCCAGTCCAACGCTGTCCGGCGACATTTGGGATGCGGTTAGCGCAGACCGAGAAGGCTCGTCGACAGGTGCTCTCCAGGATGCACACCCAGAGGCAAGGGTCAGACCAACGATGGTGCAGCGCATGAGCACGTCCGCCAGATGCTGTTCTCCTATAGTTCTCATTCATGCTGCCTTGACGGTGCGTGCCGACTTGGCCCAGTCGATCCAATCTGTAATCTCTTGCAGGTCGGGTATTGCGCCACCTCGAAGAATCTGCCTGCCCTGCTTAGATCGAACGAAGGGATCGACTTTGTTCCACAGGCCCTGTGGGCTCATCTGTTGTAACTGTGCTGCGTCGTAGATGCCGCAAGCCACCAAGATTTGGGAGTCGTGACATCGCAAGTGGGGAACCGAACACATCAAGCGGGCTTGGCGTTGCCATGTTTCTACGGTGGTTCCCGAAGTGCGCTTGTGTTGTAGTTCGTTTGCGATCTGCTCCGACTCTTTTTCCAATAACTCAGTGACGGTTCGTACACCTATTTCTTCCAGTTTTGCGGCCATTTTCGGACCAATGGAAGGCGCTCCTTTCATGGGGTCATTCGGGTTCAGAAAAAAACGAAGTGTCGCCTCTTGGTTGGTGCGGCGGTGTGGTGTCGTCGTTGCTGTGTCGGACTCATCAGGAGAGCTGTCGTGAGGATCAGACTGAGTGATGGGTTGATTTCCCTGCTGTGCTTGGTGGTCCTCTGAATCGGTATCCGTGATGACATCTTCCAGAGAAAGATCCTCCGGCCGTGGATAAAACGGACGAACTTCGCGCAAAGGTGCCCCTTTGGATAGAGGCGATTCCTGTGAAGTGGAAATCGGACCTTCCGACCAGCCAGGGTCTCGATAGCGATGCGGCTTATCTGTTTGCGCCGAGTGGGGCGAGTTGTTGTCCTCATACAAACGGACTTGTGATGACTTCGTTGGATGGACCGGTTGCAAGTGGGAGGCGGACATGTCGCTAGGTTTTCTGTCGAACGCTGTGTCTGTCTTCCGGCGGTCAGTTTTCCACGGCGAATCGAATTCGGGTGGAGATACAATGATTGGCTCGCATTCAGCAATTTCGGTCATGACTGAGGATGTTTCGGCTACTGCCGAAGATACGTTTTCAGAGAAAACCAAGATTTGGCGACCTTCCTTGGCCACGCGATGAAGAACAGCTGCCACAGCTGCCGTTTGCCTTTCGTTGAAATGGAGAAATGGTTCATTCAAGATCAGCGGCCATACGGCATGATCATGCCATTGTTCTGCAAACGCCAAAATCATACTGAGGCACAACAAGTCTCTCTGAGACGGATGAAGCGTCTCGGCAGATTGGAAACCGCGTGGAGTTAATATCCGTATAGGTTCTCCTGGTACCACTTCGATGCGCTTCACATGACCGTGTGTGATCTCGTTCAGCATTCGTGAAACTCTATCTAGCCAAGACGAAAGATAGTCGCGATTTGCTGACGTATCCATTTCGTAAGGTTTCACGACTCCTTCATGGGAGTGTGCACAATCACGGAGGCGCTCGTCGATCGACAAGAGTTCTCGTTGTGCTGAACTACGTGACGGATCGCCGGTCAATTGTGCAAGTTGCTGCTGGGTGGTGTAGCGTTCTCTTTGAATGAGGTTCAGTTTCTCTACCAAGTTTTGTAGTTGAGCTTCTAAATCATTTTGCCGGTCCAGAAATTCATGCAACGCCTGAGCAGCAGGTTGGAAATGATCCTCACAGAAGTCCTCGCGAAAGCTCGCATGATGCTGGCATTCACAACGTTCCGGATTGGATGTCAGCCAACTTTGGAATGCTTCAGGGATCAGGACAGGTTGTTTTAGACCCTCCAGTTGGGATGCCCATAGTTGCTGAAGCTCTTTTTGTTCTTCGAGACACCGCACAAGTTGCCGCTTTTCGGTTTCCAGCTTGGCGTGTTGATCGGCAAGTTGTTGTTGGTTCAGATGCCCACAAATGGAGTAGATTTGTTTGTTTAGTGCTTCCATGACTGGTGCCAATCGGGCAGAAACCTCTGTGGCAGCAAGATCCCGAGCGTTTGTCTGTTCGGCACATGCGTTCATCACAGAACGTAATTCGCCGACGAAGCTTTCTATCAATGACAGACAGGCTCGCTGGTTCCTAACCAGCCCAGCCGCCGGTTCTGCTACGACTGCTAGACTCGATAAGGTTCGATCGATTTCTTCCAGGCGGTGGCGCTGTACATGCAGCGATTCTTGACCCCAATGTATTTGATGTTGGAGGCGTGAAATCGCTTCTTGTTTGGAGGCGTCTTCGGGTGAGGGGCGTAGCATGAGCTGCTCTTGGTAGCGATGCAGTTTTCCCGTGATTTCCAATCGCACGATGTGAATGCGGACTTTCTGCAACTGGTCGCTTAACTGCGCTATTTGTTCTTGGAATTGGGCTACTTGTTTGTCCAGCCTTTGTAACTGTTGACGCAGAGGTTGTACTTGCTTCCGCGCGGCAATGATTTGTTGTTCCAGTTGTGCCGACAATTCCTCGCGTCGACTCATCAGCTTATCTAGGTAGTTGTCCGGGGTGGTGGGCTGTACATGGGCAACACTTGGTGATGGAGACCCATCCGATAGCCATTTCGAACATTGTTGTGCCAGCTGTGTAGGATCAACAGCAAGCTGGAAATCGAAGGCTCCTACATAATTGGAAGGCCGTATGCTGACGGTAGCATGACCGGTGTCTGTCGTAGAATCGAAGGAGGGACTCCAGACGGGAAGTCGTGCCGGACGCTGGAGGGCATCGATAGTACTTTCAGCAGAGGTAGAACAACGTTCGGTCGAATACCCCATACTCCCTGGTAAAGTGCTAGCAGTTGTGGAGGGGTTATCTTGAAAGCGGGCTGCGAGCTTTTCGTAAAGAAAGCGAAAGGCGATTGACCCGAAGTATCGTGGGCTGCGAATGAAAGTCAGTTCGGGTGACAAGCGGGCGACACGCAGAGAAGGCCCTCCGTGACTACCGTCTACTGTAAAGTGAGTGATTCCCATAACAAGCTCCCTAATTCCGGACCTCTGCCATTGTTGAGGTAACCTGAGCAAAACGTAGGTTCCCGGAGTCGGACATTCCTACTCGGATCATTCGAGCACCAGGCTGCCTTGAATCACAGCATTTGATTTGGCTTGATACCTCGCAACCAGCTTTCATTCGCCAAAAGCAATGTGAGCCTCACATGAAAGTCCACACCATTGGCGCGGGCGGGAGTATCGCGTGGCGGAGTATAGCGAACGGTAGCAAATGCACGAATACTGATTGCAACGGGCAGCCAGCATCTTTTGGTGTCACACGTTTCGCTTGCGTTGAACCGAGGCTAGCAGCCTGGGGGCAGGTCGGAGTAAGCAAACGCTAATGGTGCGGGAACTGCCGTCCTCGAAAATAGACTTAGAGAGGGCGCGTGATACGCCAAGTTTGTACCAGAAGTGTCACCAGGCAGCACAGTGATCCTAATGCCACAATCCACCAGTTCCACGGGAGTAGTTCGTAATGCAGGAAACCGGGAACTTCCATGGTGTGCAAGGCGGCAGCGATGGGACTGAAGAGGAGTGCTATCGATACGACCGAGTGGCCGAACGGAGCACCGCGACCAAACCAGAACAGCATGGGCATCACCAACACGAGCGCCAGCAATCCATAGCATACGATGGTCGCAGAGGCTGTGCGGCGGAAGAAGCTGCTGACAGCGGCGCTCAGAGAAACAGCAAAAACCGCCGTCAATAACAGGCTTAACAGTACATAGAGTACCTGTTGTTGTAGCACCGGTTTGATCACCATCATGACGATGTAACCAGGAAGCGTTGCCATCAGCACGATGAGAACGGTTGCTGCGACGCTAAGTAGCTTTCCTATCAAGATACTTGTGGCGGACAACGGCGTCATCATCAATAAGATCCACCCACCTCCTTCTCGCTCTGAACTGATCAATCCCGCAGCCAGGCTAGGAGTCAGAACCAGCACCAATGCAACTTGCAGTACGACCATCATGCCACCGATATATTCGACACCCCAGGTCAGCGTCCCTGTCGTCACCATTAAGGTGAGCAGTAGAGACACCATGGCAGACATCCAAATAAGTCGCACCATCCACTGGGACCGACCGAATCGACGGCTGCGAAATTCTTTCACCAGCACGGGATTGGTCCAATTTCCGATGGCGGAGGAACGTCGCTGTGGGTCGATCAAAAATACCATGCGGCGGAGCCATTGTTGCCCATGACTACGGTCTTGGGTGATAACACCTTGAGGTCGAGGGCGGTCGAACATGGTCTGCTTCAACCGTAACATGGTTTGGACCACACAGAAGAAGGCACTCAACGCTGCCAGGACCGCGAACCGACCCGGCTCGCCCAGCTGAGTCACTCGGCCCTGAGCTGTCAGGTCCCGGTGCCCCAAAATTTCCATCACGGCAGGAATTGGTGACAGCGATCGGATCCAGCTCGAACCGATGAATAACCAGCTTTGAGGATCTTGTGACTGTAGTAGTTGGTAAGGAGCCAGGCAGCCGATTGCGATCAACAAAATGATTGCAAAAGTCATTCGCAGTGCGGCATCAGTGGTGGGTGCCATGCAGCTGATGAGCAAGGCCATGGTGGTGTACTGGATCGTCACCATGACCAAGATCAAATAGAGCCATCCGAGATGCGCGATGTCCAGGCCGGTCATTGCGTAACAGGCAGCAGCAGCTGGCAAGCTCATCAGTAAAGGCAGTACGACGCAACATAGACATCCCAACAGTTTCCCGCCAAAAATTGACCAACTCGTCATGGGGGAATTTAACAGCAAAGAAAGCGTTCCCTGTTTGCGCTCGCGCACCAGTGTGGTGGCAGGAAAGATGGGAACTAACAGCATGACCAGAATCAATGAACCGTAACCGAACAACTGAAAGACTTGCCGTGACTGAGCAGGGATTTGGCTACCATCGATACTGACTTGAGCGTCGGATGGCCAACGGGCCAAAATTAGCGTCGACAACACAATGGCTGGAATCACCTGCAAGGCGGGTGCCCACCAGGAACGCAGGAAGCCAATAACTTCACGTTGGACGATAGGATTCTTCATGGATCCGTAGGGGCTCAGGATGAGGTCGCCGGTTGTCCTTCTCGTGTAATCGACAAAAATGTGTCTTCCAGATCTGCTGGGATCTCACGGAACTGACTGATGCCCACATTAGCTTGAACCAGACTTGCCAACAGTTGATTCAGCTGTTCCTCCGACTGATTGGTGCGATAGCGGACCGTCAATTCGGTCGTAGAACCCGTTACATCGGTATCGTCTGATTCCTTGTCGCGAACCATGGCGATGGTTTTCGGCACGTCAGCTTCATTCGTTAGCTGAATTTCGATCATGCGGTTTTGATCGACGGTCCGCATGATTTCGTCGAGCGGTCCAAATGCACGCAGGCGACCGTGAGTGATGATCGCCACTTGATCACAGATGCGTGACAGTTCAGGAAGGATGTGGCTGGTGACAATCAAAGTCTTTCCCATCTCGGCCAAACGCAATAAAAGATCTCGCATCTCGATGCGTGCCTGAGGGTCCAAGCCGTTAGCTGGTTCATCCAAGATGAGAACTTCCGGATCGTGTAACAGCGTCCGTGCAATCGCCACCCGCTGTTTCATGCCGTGGCTGAGGCTTTCCACGTAGCGGTCTCGCATGTGGGTGGCCCCGGCTGTTTCCATGACTTCGGGTACCCGAAGCATTCGATCTGTTCGCGGAATTCGAAAAGCGGCACCGAAGAAGTCGAGGTATTCATGGACACGCATGTTGTCATATGCACCAAACGTGTCGGGCATGTAGCCAACTAATTGTTTGATCCTTCTTGAATCCTGAACGCAATCGGCACCAGCAATGGATGCGGTTCCCGATGTAGGCCGAGCTTGCCCCACCAGGATCTTGATGGTGGTTGTCTTGCCAGCTCCGTTAGGACCAATGAATCCGAGAATCTGACCGCGACGAACTTCGATGGTAAGTTCGTCGAGGGCTGTGAAATCCCCGTATTTTTTAGTCAATTTCGCAGTCTGGACCACCAAGTCTTGATTGGAATTCGCCATTTCATAGTCTCTTTGAACAAATGAAGGATGCGAATAAATCGTACCAGATTTAGATGGTCAGAAAAACGACCCGTCTAAAAAGACGGTGTGACAGGCGAACCGTTTGTGTGTCCAGGGGGTGCTGCATGAGTGACTAAATGTGCGACCAGAGTACGCCACCAAGCGGCATAACTGTTGTAGGCTCACCACCCCCTGCCGACGGTAAGCTAAGCTTCCAATGGGTATTGTTTCTATTGGATGCCCATTCATCCAACGACGGCGGTTGCCATGCTTCGCGCTGCAGACAAACCATCTACGGCCAGTGAAGTCACTTTGGATGCGATTGCGCACCGGTCAGGGGAAATGTTTACCTTACCGGCGATTGCCATCGAGGTCGTTGCACTGGCAAATTGCCCGGACGTGCTGGCTTCACAGCTGAAGGAAACGATTGAACTGGATCCAGCTTTGGCAAGCAAGTTGTTACGCGTCGTCAACAGCTCTTTGTTTGGCCTTTCTGGTAAAGTCTCGAATCTGAATCAGGCGGTCACGTTACTGGGGATCAAGCCACTCAAAATGTTGACCTTGGGGTTTAGCCTTCCCGATGCGTTGTTCGACGATCTGTCTGAGCGAATCTTGGGGTTCTACTGGCAGCACGCGTTAATCAAGGCCGTCGCCGCAAAAGAGCTGGCGGAACAAGTCTGGAACATTCCAGGTGACGAAGCTTGGGTGGCTGGGTTGCTTCAAGACATCGGCATGCTGGCGATGATCCAGGACTTAGGAGAACCATACCTTCAATTCCTGAATCGGATTGGTTCGGACCAGGCTGATTGGGTGGCGTCTGAACAACAAACGATGGGATTCACTCACATGGATCTTTCTGCGCGCCTGCTGGAGCAATGGCGCCTACCGAGATCGCTGGTGTTGGCAGCCCAGTGCCATCAGTTCGCAGCTGACTGGAAGTCTGTGGACGAGTCATGCCGGATTCTCGCTCAGATCACGTTCCAGGCAGAATACCTGGCTCAACTTTTAGCGGATCGGCGGGTAGGAGCGATTGGCCATTTGCTGGAAAGTGAAGACGAAGCGACTCGGTTGACACTTTGTCAGTTGGAATCTTTGGTCGAGTCGTTGGGTAACAAGGTTACCCAAATGGCAGAACTGATGAACGTGGGGCCCGTTGAAGAACGAGACTATCGTCAAATCATGGAATCGGCCGAGACGGCAATGTACACTCTGTCGGCTGTGTTTCCCGATTCATCCAGCGAATACCGTTCGCTAATGAATGCTTTGGAGCGTATGTCGCGAACGGATACGGTCCTTTGTTCCAGTTCTTCCATATCGCTTTCTGGACATTCGGCTGACAAGCAGGTCAACCCGGGTGTGGGACCAGATTGTTCTCGTGAAAATCATGACAAGTCTGAGCAGGGCCAAGTCGATTCTGTCGAAAGAAAGCCATTGTCTGCCGATGACGGGACTAGTTTTCGTAAACTTGGCGAGCACGCCGAATCCGTAGTGATACAGTGCCGTCAATTGAAACAACCAGCCACACTCTTGTTCATCGAAATGAGTGCCATCGAAGGTCGCTGGGAACCAGCACAAGACTGCTTGAAAAATGCACTCTCCAATCTCATTCGAGACACTCCCCGTACGGAGTTTTTGTTTCTTCGGTACACGGATCGGCGGATTGCCATCATGTTGCAAGGCTGTGACCGACATATGTCGGTCCGTTTTGCCAAATCACTAGTGAGTGAATTACGATCGGATCAAGGCGTGCCAGCCAACATTGCGGATGAGTCGTTTCCGGTGAGTGCGGGGTTGGCAACGATCCATCTACCGCCAGTCAATTTCGAGATACATCAATGGATCGAATCGGCCGAACGGTGTCTGTTTGCTTCCTACACTTCGGGAGGCAATATCGTCAAGAGTATTGAAATATTTTGAGTTGCGACGCAGCACATTGATTCGGCATGGTTGACCCAACCCGGATTATGTTATGCTTGCTGCATGACTGGTTCTAATAGGTCCAATGATCGCTCACCATTGGACGAATCATCCAATTCGATCCACCCCCCCACGTCTGGTCATGAACTGTCACCATCTGCAGACGAGCTAGGAACAGGTGGAATGCCGGGCCGGAGCGCCTTCGATCCGCTTCCTGGTGATATTTCTCAGCAACCGTTCTTGACTGAAGAACATTTGCGGACGCCTCAGCGCCGTATTCGCCTTCCTTTCATTCTGTTTCTGCTAACCTGTGTATCAACGTTTTTGGCAGGCGTGACCAGTTGGGAACCAATCTATTTTTGGTTGCAGGAGCCATTTGCACTCCATTCCGATCCGCAATCTTACGCCATGTCGTTTCGTCGAGTGATTCTACGTCATTGGGACCAAGGGCTCATCTATATGGCCTGTGTTCTGGCGATCTTGTTGGCTCATGAGATGGGACATTTTTTGGCCACCGTACGATACCGTATCGCTGCCAGTTTGCCGTATTTTATTCCCCTGCCGATTATCCCTTTAGGCACGATGGGTGCCGTCATTGGCATGGATGGGCTGCGGGCCAACCGACGTGAGCTATTCGATATTGGAATCGCCGGACCATTGGCAGGATTGGTGGTGGCCATTCCCGTGCTCTGGATCGGTACGCTTCAGTTGGATTGGACTCAGCCAGAATCCGGTCACTTGGTACTCGATATGCCAATCTTAGCGAGGTTGATGCTCAATATTGCGCAACCGCCAGGCTATGAAAACCCAGGTCATTTGTGGCCGGGCCAAATGGTTTCTATTGGATTAGTGAATCCGTATTTTATGGCAGGTTGGGTAGGCTTGTTGATTACCGGACTCAACATGCTGCCGATTAGCCAATTAGATGGAGGTCACGTGATCTACACACTGTTCGGCAAGCGAGCTCACTGGATCGCCCGCGCGTTTTTGGTGATAGCCATTGCGTTTATGGTGTTTGCAGAAGTCGAACGGATTTGGACGTTGATGTTGGTAATCATTGTGTTAATTGGGACCGACCATCCTCCAACCTCGAACGATCAGATGCCTTTGGGGCCCGTACGTTTTACCATTGGCATGTTATCGCTTCTGATACCGTTACTTTGTTTCCCACCATTTGCGCTGGACGGAGTCGGCATGTAGTGTGCGACACTCATCGTGTGCAACTTGATCTTTGTCAGGGGTGAGCCGATGGCTCACGTCCAGACTCCAACGTCCAGACTCCAACGTCCAGACTCCAACGTCCAGACTCCAACGTCCAGACTCCAACGTCCAGACTCATAGTTGCAGGGCTACGAAGACGATTTGGCTTGTCGCTTGAGACGCAAAAAGTAACGGGCCAGAAGGAATCCGAGCATTAGATTTGCCGTGCCGACTAAGAATGTCATCGTAAAGGTGCCCATTGTGGCAAGTGGACCGCACATCGTAAACCTCGGCATCGTCGACTGATTGGTGATCGCTGGAAGCACGACAGATCGTCGCGTGCTACGCTATGAAGCATAGTTCACAATGAAGACTCGTTTCTCGGTCTGTGACGGTCATGCGGGCTATCGACGAGGAGATTGGCCGCGGATGATGTCCGTGGTCACGGGTGTTGAGGCGGTGGCTGTTGAGGGCAGGTGAGATGGTGTCATCCCGTTACCCACTGTTTGGCTTCGTGCGGCCAGGATCTGTGAAACCAAATCTGCCGGCGCATGATCCAAAACGTATAGCTCGCTTTTCTGAGGTTGATGTTTCGACCTGACGATGCAGATGATCTCGGTCTCGCCCAGATCGGCGACGACGCTAGGAGGTACCGCTGTCGAAGCAAGCAAACCTCGCGCTTCCGGAAGCGAGTCTGATTGCTGTGGACGACGGGAGGGTAGCGTGTGGTAAACAAAACTGAGGCCCGCCTGATCGAGTTCGCCGTGAACTGCTGCCAAGCCGGCGTATAAGCCTTGTTGATCCGCAGGGTCAGCAGCATTGCAGACACCGATCAACAACCCGTCATTAGTAAATAAACCACCGCCACTCCGACCATCCGGGGGTTCTCCATGAACTTGGACATTCGGAGGCCCGATGAATTTATTAAGCGAAGCGATCTTTGTCTGCTGCCATTTCGGACTTTGACCATGGTCGCAACCAGTGACCCAGACTGTTTCTTCCGGTGCTACTTGTCGAGATCTAGGAGCGACTTGTACCGGTTCAATCGAAAGGCCAGGACGGCAGCTGATCAAACCAAGATCCAAGTTCAAGTCGTATCGGACCAGTTGGGCAGGAAAAGAACGAGACTCGCCGTCTACAAACAAATCGACCGTGATGTGACCTTTTCCTGCCGAATCGCGGAAGATGTGTCCACAGGTTAGGATGAGACTCTCGTCGCCGTGTCGGTCGATGATCGTACCTGATCCATAGGATGTTCCGTTCCTGTCCGACACGCGAATCCGCACGGTGGCTGTCAAAAACCTCCGCACGAGTTCTGTGGTTTCACTGTGCGGTTTGCCCGCCAAAGACGACGTCGGCGCTGCGATATTGTATCCACCGACGTTAGGAGGTCCTGTGCTCGAAACGGATGTCGCCGAAACCGTGGACGTGGGCACATTCTGTGACATGGCGAGCATCTGTCGCAACCGAGCATAAGTCGTCGTACCTTGCACCCGATCGACTTCACGTCCGTCGACGAGCATCACAAAGCAGGGAATCGTTCTTACACCGAACCTTTGGGCCAGATCTCTCTGTTGGTCGAAATGGACACGCCGAATCGGTTGTCCTTCCGCTTCGAGTCTGGCAATCAACGGTTCCATCGAACGGCAAGGCGCACACCACGGTGCCGTGAAATCCAAAAGCGTCGTGTTATCTGCAGACGTTAATACCGTGAGCGCCAAGAGCGATGAAACAATGGTCATCATTCCCTCCATGGAATTGGTTTGCCGAAGGTTCGGCCAAGTCGACCTTGATGACCGGAGGATAACATGTTCGAGTCGCGACGGGAAACCTTGCGAAAACCGTCGGCTAGCTCGAACACCGTCAGGAACCTCCTGTCAGGCTACACGTCGTTGCTTCCGGCAATCGACACGTTCACATGGTGATGCATGTTCTCAGTCGAACGAGCACGCCTGGACAAGAGCGGGAAAGGGCGAGAATCTGAAAAGCCCCAATGGCTCTGACAGTCCCCAGTGATCAAATCTAACATAAGATGCTCCTTCGTTTTGGTGTCTTTGACAAGCCCAATTCGATCCTCCCACCCGGCATATCGCTGCAGAAAGAATTCAAGGAGCTTTCTGTTTTTTTTGTTGGCCGACTCTCACAGAAGCACTGGCATGATGTCGTGTGATGCTAACAAGCTATCATCATGTGCCAGCTGATCTACTCGCTGGAACGCATGGTTGTGACCTGCCTGGGTTGGAGCGACGGAGATACCGAGAATTGCAAACGTAATTCCTGTGAGTACACTTTTGCTTGTAAGATTCGTATCACTCATGATCTTGCCTCCTGCGTCATTGAATTCGGAAACCTTCCTCGTCGATAAACTTCAAAGGCAAGTATTGTGTCAGTAGACCGACTAGCTGCCATTTGATTCCTGTAACGTATTATGTAGAAATGAGTTACATGGTTCGGTCCAGTAGCTTTTCAGCGACTTCACACCGAGGGAGTGTCGTCATTTTGATTGCGACCACTGCTAGATTGACTGCAGGGTGGTGGATTCAAGGTCGTCCAGCTGAACCAATTGTTGGTCCTTTCCCTCACCCACAGGCAATTATCTGTATAACTGACAGGGCCCTTAGACCCGCTCGATGACGGTTGTTGTACATGGATCCACGCCGAATCTTAGTGACTGCCGCTTTACCCTATGCCAACGGGCCTATCCACATAGGCCATCTGGTGGAGTACATCCAAACGGATATTTGGGTCCGTTTTCAGAAGCTGCGGGGCCATCGTTGTATTTACATCTGCGCTGACGATACGCATGGCACCGCAATCATGAAGAGTGCTCGTCAGCGAGGATGTACGGAAGAAGAATTCGTTGCTGAAATGAGCGATCGGCATCAAGCGGACTTTGCCGGGTTCGACATTGAATTCGACAATTATGGCAGCACGCACAGTTCCGAAAACCGTGAGCTTTGCCAAAGGTTTTGGTCCGCACTTCATGAAGCCGATTTGGTCGAGCGACGCAAAGTGACCGAGCTGTTTGATGCAGATCGAGGCGAGTCGCTACCGGATCGATTCGTGCAAGGCACTTGTCCTAAATGTAAAGCTCCCGATCAATATGGCGACAATTGTGACAAGTGTGGCGCCACGTATGCTGCGATTGACTTGATTGATCCCGTGAGCACGGTCAGTGGCAAACCACCTGTGCGTGGTGAAGCAGACCATTTTTTTGTCAAAATTGAAGCATTGCACGGGTTCTTGGATGACTGGACCCAGTCCGGTGACCATTTGCAGACCGAGGTTGCCAATTACCTGAAGGGGCACTTCCTGCACGAACCGCTGCGTGATTGGGATGTTTCTCGGCCGGCACCTTACTTCGGATTCGAGATTCCTGAAACCGAAGGAGAGCATTTTTGGTACGTTTGGTTCGACGCTCCGATCGGCTATGTTGCTTCGACACTACAGTGGTGTAAAGCGCACGGCGAAGATATCTCAGATTGGTGGCAGAGCCGCGACACCGAGATCCATCATTTTATTGGCAAGGACATCCAATACTTTCATTGCCTTTTTTGGCCAGCCATGCTGAAAACGGTTGGCTTTGAACTACCGATCAAAGTACACATCCATGGGTTCTTGACGGTTGATGGCAAGAAGATGTCCAAGCGGGATGGAACCTTCGTCATGGCTGCCGACTATTTACAACATCTGAATCCATCATACATTCGCTACTATTACGCAGCGAAATTAGGTGCACGGGTAGAAGACATTGACATGAATTTGGATGAATTCGTGTCCAAAGTGAATTCGGATCTCGTTGGAAAAGTTGTTAATTTGGCGAGTCGTTCGGCCAAGTTCCTTCAATCGACGGGGCTCTCTACAAGGTATCCAGACGACGGTGGTCTTTTTGATTTGGGTGCCAAAGCTGGCGAGGATATTGCGGCCGCCTACGAAGGTTGTGATACCAATCGGGCTATGAGGCTCATTATGGAGTTGGCCGATCGAGCCAATCCGTATGTGGAGGCCGCGGAACCTTGGAAACTGGCGAAAGATCCGAACGCAGCCGAGCAGTTGCAGGATGTTTGTACGGTGGCACTTAATCTTTTTCGGCAAATCGCTGTTTATCTGTCGCCCGTTTTGCCACGCCTGGCGGAGCAGACAGGCGAACTATTGGGGGATCCGATCCAACGTTGGGACCAGTCTCAAGCTCCGTTGCTAGGTACACCGGTTGCCAAATTCAAACATATGCTTAAGCGGGCTGAACGAAAGGACGTAGACCAGATGATCGAAGCCAGTAAACAATCGGAACCGGCAGATGTGCCTGCCCAAGGTAATTTTGCCGACAGCGATGCACCTTTGAAAGAGGAACCACTTTGCGAAGAAATCCAATTTGATGATTTCGCGAAAGTCGATTTGCGGGTAGCGCGCGTGGTGACCGCAGAAGATGTGCCCGAAGCGCGCAAATTGTTGAAGTTGACGTTGAGCTTGGGTGGTGACGAGCGCCGCACCGTATTTGCTGGTATCAAAGAAGCAGTGCAACCTGAAGCATTGGTGGGACGACTGGTTGTCATGGCCGCAAACCTGGCTCCACGGAAGATGAAATTTGGCGTCAGCGAGGGAATGATCCTGGCCGCAGGTCCCGGCAAAGCTGATGTGTTTTTGCTGGGTGTGGATGAGGGTGCCCAACCAGGCCAGCGAGTGCATTGAGAGAATAGGACCCTTGCATGATTTCGCGATTGGCCGACATCCTGGTTCTCAAACCGTCACGCCATCCGGTACCCGCCGTGGGCTTGTCGCGGAAATTGATCCGTTTCGGCAACGAACGAATTGAAGTATGGTGGCGGCGAGCCGACAGTCGTGCAGCGGATAGGGCAGATTCCGCGCCCGACGTGTATATCTTGAAGTTGGTGGGGGCTGGTGGGCGTGCCGAATGTGTGACGGCCTATCCGTTTGATTTCTGGGACGATCTGATCACCGAAGTCTGGGCCGTGAACCCACCTGGATTTGGTGGCAGTAGTGGACGTGCTTCGTTGTCGACCTGGGACAAAGCAGCTCAAGCAGTATTTGATGAGATTGCTAAGGTTGCTGATGAGAAGCCGATCATGATCATGGCTAACAGTCTGGGTACTGCGGCTGCGTTGAGTATCGCGGCCCGTCGTGAAGTAGCTGGGTTGATCTTGCGTAACCCACCTCCTTTGCGAGAACTGATCATGGGCAAGTATGGCTGGTGGAATATGGGGCTAGGAGCGCGGCTTGTGGCGAGTCAGGTGCCAAGAGCACTGGATAGTATTCGTTTGGCCAAGGCTTGCCGGATGCCCGCTATTTTTATCAGTAGTGCACAAGATCAAACCGTGCCGAATAGCTATCAAGAACAGGTGCGGACTGTCTACGCTGGCCCGCAGCAGCATCTGATCCTGTCTGAAGCAGGTCACAATACTCCCATGACCGTCCACGAAACGGTGGAATTCTACCGACATCTCTCTTGGTTGCGTGACCAGATTCTACCTCAACGAAGTGACTCACAGTCCGTTCGATTAACCGTACATCAGCCGTAGCCCTACCTATAAATCCATCGAGCAATTGGGCTAAAATCTCTCTATGTGGGAATTAACGGTCACTCAGATAGTTACCATTCTTTCGATCTTGTTTGCCAGTGCGCTGTTGCAATCCACGATCGGTTTTGCGGGAGGTGTTTTTGGCATCCCCCTGTTGCTGTGGTGCGGGCTGGATCTGCCTGAGGCAGTTGGTATTAGCCAATTGCACTCTGTGATGCATTGCAGCTTGGGAGTGTACAGCCTGCGGGATGCCATTGTGTTTCGAGACACCCTACTACCCATCGTCATTCGGATGTCATTCTTGCCCGTCGGTTTGCTGGCGATGCGCCAAACGCAAGTCATCGATCCTGTTTACGTGAAGCAGATTGTGGGTTGTATTCTGTTAGGAATCCTGGCATGCATGTGTGGATTGCAGGTACAACCTCGCTCGAAATTGCACTGGTCCTGGACCGTATTGGCATTTGTCCTTAGTGGATTCCTGGGCGGTTTTTGTGGTATGGGTGGTGTGTTTATGGCTCTGTGGGTGATGGTGCATGATTGGGGGCCACGTCGGTCTCGAGGTTTTCTTATGCTGTTGTTTCTGACGACTTTGATACCACAAGTCACCATTATCTATTGTGTGTTTCCAGAAGTCGCAGGTGCGTACGTCATTGGCTTGGCGGCTATGCCAGTGGCGTTGGCAGGCACTTGGGCAGGGCTGCGATGCGGTGATCAATTGCCACGAGAAGGATTACGACGCCTGGTGTATTTGGTACTGGCATTGATCGCCATCCGTTCTATCGCGGAACCGTTCTTGTAGAGTTGATCGGTTTATGATCTTGGCGCTGTAGTACGGCAAGCGGTTGCAAAAACGTTGCACCGCTCCGCTACAAATCGGCTCGGTAGTGTTGTACTCCTGCGCCAAAATGCTCGGCCAGCGCCACCGATTCGCCAGTCTCCAAGTGACAGACCATCTGCCGATTTAAATCGAAAAGCAAGGTGGACGTCTGACTGCGATAAACGAATTGCAAGGCGAATTCCCAATCACCATTGGCTGAGCTAGGTGCTTGCCATTGGTAGCTGGCGTTTTGCGTCAAGGCGTGGCGAAGGTGTACCAGACCAGGCTCTTTCGTCACTTCCATACGACGTATAATGGCAACCTCTTTGTCAGCGATGATAATCGATGTGGCGGAGGAAAATTCACCCTGTGGTGCCTCTGAAGGGAACTCAAGAAAAAACACTTGTTCGGCACGTGAGATACAGCGGGCCGCGTCAGGGCCCAGCCATTGCAGCACCAGATAAGTTTTTTGGCGTTGGAACCAGATACCGAATCCGGTGGCCAGCAGAGCCACGGCAACGATGGAGAGAATGACTACTTTTCCACGCACGATTTGATTCCTGGTCGGTTCCCTAAAAAGACTTTAGCGAGTATACTCCCGAAAGCGATGATTGGTTAGGAGCCACCGTGGTTTCCGCAAAACCGGGCCATTGCTGGCGATTGAGAACATGAAAGGGAGACACTGGCGATGGCGGATAAGTTCGATCCATACCGAGAGGCTTTAGTGGTAGAGCAGGTGACTGTGTGGCCGGACGAATATGATGGTTGGGAAGCGGTAGAGAAACAACGGATTGAGGCCGCCTTGCATGCCGATCCTGAGTCAGCAGCTATTCTGGAATACGTCCGCATGCATACTGGGTTTTGTCGCCAGATTACCATCACGGAAGACGATATTGAACGGACGAGTGCCGCAGCCGAATAGGTCAGCTGCGTTTGCCTTGGCCACACGGATCTTGGCCCGGGCTTCTATTTGGTAAAAGTCAATGTGCTTGTTGCGTAGCACCGTTACCAATCTGCAGGCCGAGTTGTGTCTGATCAATAGCTTGAGGGACAAGCTGTCTTTCGTAGTCAAACCAGCCAGTAATTCGAGTTTTTCTTTTGTGCTCGGGCTGAGGGACCAAGCCACGGAGAATGTCGTGTTCCAATCCCTGAACGGCGTTGAGTGTCTCGTGATAACAGGTTTTAGTAATTCGTGAACGATCCGTCCTCACGATGAAAATGGGGCGGTTCGGTCATTTCTGCCCGGAAGCGTTTTGCTGCTTCGGCATCAAAGGTAATGCCCAGCCCGGGTGCTTCGGGTACCGTCAAACGTTGCTCATCCTGCACTTCAAAATCACATTGGATTACGTCTGGCAATATGTCCGGCGGGAGCAATACTTCCTGAGGTCCGGCATTGTCACAACTCAGATCTATGTGTAGCGACGCCGCCATACAGACCGGACCCAGTGGATTGTGCATCAACATCTTAATGAAATGGGGTTCCGCCATCGCTGCGATTTTTTTCGATTCCGTGATACCACCCGTGATGCAGATATCGGCACGTGCATAGTCAATCCACTCATTTTCAACTGGCTCGCGAAAGTCCCACCGCGCTACCCATTGTTCTCCTGCTGCTAGTGGGACAGACGTTGTTGAACGAAGGCGGCCGTAACCATGCGGGTGCTCACTGCGAATCGGATCTTCGACGACATACATGTTCAGCGGCTCGACCTCACGACAGAACCAGACAGCTTCTTCTGGCGACAGACGAGTATGCAAATCAACCATCAATTCCAAATCATCTCCGACTTTATTGCGCACTGCTTGAAGTTGTCTGACAAGCTGACGGATGCCGCGTCGGGGTTCGTATTTGTCTTCGGGACCAGGTACTCCCAGTCGAAGATACTTGTTTCCTTTGTCGAACGACCGTTGAGCGAACTCGACGGTGGCATTCACATCGGCCTTGGCGACCGCACTTAATAGCTCTCGAATCTCCGGATCCTGAGAATCGTAAAGATAACCAGGATTTGTGAATACCTCGACATAATCGCGGCAACGGCCTCCCAATAGCTGGTAGACCGGCACGCCCAAAGCTTTGCCCTGGATATCCCATAGTGCGATATCAATGCCGGAGATGGCCGAACCGATCAATCGAGTTGCCGGATAGAAACCTCCTCGCCACATGCGTTGCCAAAGATACTCAATACGCTGAGCGTCCTGACCGATTAGCCATTGCTTCATGTGCTCGACAGCGCCCTCAATCGCTTGCCAACGCCTTTGTAAACCGGCTTCGCCTACGCCAACGAGACCCTCGTCGGTGTGTACCGTGACGATGACGAAGGTGCGGCCAGGGGCCTGGATCGGATGAACTTGGATGTCTGATATTTTCATGGTTGGATCACAGGGTTGCCAGTTTAGTGACGATTGCGTCAGATGTGGTTGAAAAAAACGAGACAGAAGCGTCCAACGCTTTTTGAAGGAACCACAGACTCCAAAATAGTCTATCCCGACGTCGTCTTCCAGTTGGCTAACCTTTCATTGTCATCAGAAGGGTGATCCAATGGGTCGTAATTTAAATTCCAGAGAGTAATCCATGTTTCATGGAGGTCGAGTGAATGACTGCAACTTCGTGATTCACAAAAAAATTGACTCCGGCACCACCCTGGGCAGCACCTTTCCCGTTTCATCAAATGTCTGAACCTCCCCAGGTTACATCTGAATTGAATCTAAAGCGTTTTTTTGATGAACTCTTGGCGTTTCTTTTTTTCCTTTGGTGCTGTTTTTGCCGCTGTAGTTAATTACACTCTAGAAACATGAACTGGGGCGTCGTGAATGAGGTATTTATGATCTTGCAGATACGAAGTTTGCGTTGGTTTCTAGGTCTGGTGATGGGATCCCTGTTCTTGGCTGGTGCAACAGGTTCCCCGCTACAAGTGGGCAGCGACAAGCAGCTGTTTTTCGACGACCGCTTCATTGCCGAATCGGACAATGTCAAGATTGTGATGAACCAGCCCCGGAAACTCGGTCCCGTGCTCAAGCCGGACCGGCGATGGGAGGATTTTCGCTTCACTTCGTACTTTACTGTGTTGCAAGAAGGCGACTTGTGTCGCATGTATTATTCTTGTTTTTCCGAAGATCAGTGGAATTTTGCAGAAGCGGCTGTCACTTGGCGAGATTACGCGTTCCTATGTTATGCCGAGTCAAATGATGGCATTCACTGGCGGAAGCCGAATCTGGGTATCGTGGAATACAATGGCTCCAAGGACAACAATATCATCGCTCGCAGTATCGTGGATGGCACAGTGTTCATCGACCCTCAGGCTGGGCCCGAGTGTAGGTACAAACTACTACACACCGTGGGCCCTCATGCTGGTGGACTGCGCATCTCAACGTCGGCGGATGGGATTCATTTTGAACTTGCCGAAAAGCCCATGGTTCCGTGGGAACCTGATAGCCAACAGAACATGTTCTATGACGACCGCATTAAAAAATATGTGGCCTATTTGCGTGCCGATCGGGAGTTAATGAACATCGATGTTGATTGGGGAGAGTGGCGAATGGTGATGCGCTGTGAAGTGAACGATCCAGAGAACTGGAGTGACGCGGAACCACATATCGTATTTCGCCCTGACGAAGATGATCCACCAGACGTCGACTTTTATACAAACGCCTGTGTGTTATATCCCTGGGCAGCCAATGCCTACTTCATGTTTCCTGCAGCGTATCATCACTTCCCCAAGGAGTATGGCAACGATGGGCTCTTGGACATTTCTGCGGCGGTCAGCCGCGATGGTATCCATTGGCTACGACCTGATCGAGGTCCCTACGTTCCGCTAGGGGCTAAAGGCGAGTGGGATGCGATGTTCAACATGATGGGTGTCGGTTTGGTGCGTCAGGGAGACAAGATTTTGCAGTACTACAATGCGGTCGACTTCGGACACGGAGCGACCCGTGGCGAATCTCTACACATCGAATCGGCGCAGGGCCGCCGTAGGTGGGGTTGGATGGGGGCCACCGAGCAACGGTTGGACGGATTCTACTCGGCGGACGCGGCCTACGCGGGAGGCTCGATGACCACTCCTTCGCTGACTTTTTCCGGGAATCATTTGGAGCTGAATATTGACACGTCTGCGGCGGGTAGTGCTCAAGTGGAGCTGCGCAATTCGTCCGGGCAAGCAATTCACGGTTTTACCCTAGAAGATTGTGACGTGATCATGACTAACGACGTCCGTCATCGCGTCTCTTGGAAAGGGAATGCTGACGTGTCGTCCCTAGCAGGCACCCCCGTACAGCTGCATCTGAAAATGCGATCCACAAAGCTATACGCGTTTCAGTTCGTTGACCATTGAGCGAAATCAATATTCTCGATTGACTGTGCGCGCTGTGGCCAACGATTCCCATGATTTCTCAGCAACTAAGAATTGTTAAGCTGAGATCAGGATGAAGACTAAGATCAGGATGAAGAACAAACTTTCCCTAATAAAGTTACTATGGAACGAAATTTGATGGCGACCATGAATGCAGATCGAATCACAGTATGTTTGACTTTTCTTGTTGGTTACTTCGTCGCAGCCACAGCACCAGCAGAGACCGTGGCGTTATGGACATTTGATGATCCACCAGGCTCCGACACCGCAGTGGATTCCTCGGGTAATGGCTACCACCTCAGCCTGGGTCCCGATTCGGGGATCGTGACTGGTGGTCGGTTTGGGAATGCTCTGGATCCTAATTTGATGAAGGACCAGGATGGCATGGGAGCCCATCGTTACAGGGCGGAATCCGCGCTGAACCCAGATGATACGGACTGGACGCTGGAATGTTGGGTCAAGGCTGATGCAGATTTAGTAGGTGACAATCGCATCTGG